>JANYHZ010000270.1 GCA_025362135.1 Betaproteobacteria bacterium
TCGTCGAGCGGCCGCCCGGCGAGCTTCGAGAGGTCGGGCACCTTCGGCCCGCCGATCAGCCCCATGAACAGGTTGACCATTCCGGGCAGCTTGCCGAGCGCGGCGAGGCTCTTGCCGACGTTCGCGGCCTCCTGCGCGACGTTTGCTTGCGCGCACTGGATGATGGCCATCAGCCCCGCGTCCTTCAGCTTCTTCGCGCGGTCGATCGCGCCGAGGATCTGGAGCATCTGCGCCTGAAGGTGCATCAGCTGCGAGCGCACGGTGCGGAGCGTCTCGATCGCAAGCGTGAGGCAGCGCTTGATCAGCCGCGGCAACGCGACTTGCGGGAGCATGTTGAGTAGCTTGTTCAGCTTCTTCGCGAGGTCCGGCAGACACGCCGTGAGGACCGTCGGATCCGGCGGCGGACCAAGCATGTCTGGGATCGCCTTGATGCAATTGAAGATGGCGACGATGGTGTCGATGATGTCGAAGAGTGGGACCAGCGGCGTCAGCGCGGGTTGGATCATCTTCATCAGGTTGATGTCTTCGATTTCGACGCCGCCCGGAAGCGTGAGCGCGAACGGGTCCGGGATCTCCGGGATCTCGAGGCAGAGCGGAATGGGCATCAGATCGGATCCTCGATCGGACGAAGAACGCGACCGCCGATCGTGATGTGCCTGGCATCGAGCGAGATGGCGCCGGTCGCCTTGATGGCGATCGCCCGCGTGCCCTGGAGTGTGATCGAGTTCTCCTCCGCGTCGAAGAGGAGGAAGTCGTCCGTCTTCTTGTTCGTGATCTTGAGCCGACGTCCGCCCTCCGACTCGTCGAGCTCGATACGGAACGTCTCCGTGGCGAACACGCGGTTGTCGGGCGGGTCCTTCTGGGCCTCCTCCGGCACCTCGCTCTCGCCATTGGGCTTTCCCCAATGCGCGGACAGGAAGTACGGCTGATCGACGTCTCCCTGGTTGAAAAACAGCGCGACCTCGGCGCCCTCCTCGGGCACGGCGAAGAAGCCGCGGTTCTTCGACCCGCCGCCGACGGTGCCGAGTGGCCACGCCCACGCGCTGTGCGGCTCGAGAAGGCCGGGCACGCAGACACGCACGCGTCCGAGTCCCTCGGGATCCTTCCTGTCGGTGACGTAGCCGACGTACATGCCGTAGTGGCGCGTGTCGTGGCGCGATAGGTCGTCGTCGAACGGCGAGTACATCGTCAACCACCTCCCTTTTTCGGCTTTGCTTCGGGGTCGGCCGAGCCGGCGCCGTCGTCGTGGTACTCGACGTGGCTCTCGCCCGTGACCTTGTCGATCATTTCGATCTGCTTCTTCTCGCCAGCCTTCTTCAGCGCGGCAGCGTTCTTGTCGCCCGTCTGCGACTTCGCGCCGTCCTGCGCACCCTTTCCCTTCGCGTCGCGAGAGAGCTTCAGGTCGCAGGTGTAGCCCGACGATGAGATCGCGTGCTTCGCATCGGTCACGTAGTACTTGCCGGAGAGCAGTGAGGAGATCGCGCGCACCTCGACGATGGTCTTCGCGGCGAACGAGGGATCGCCGACGACCTGCATCGTCAGCTTCACCGTCTCGCGTTCGGCCTTCACGAAGCGCGCCTCGGCTTCACGGCCCGCCGCGCCCGCCGTCGATGAGGACGTGGGCGCGACGCTGGACGTCGCGTTTCGTTTGAGGAGCGTGGTGGTCCCGGTCTTCGGGTCGACGACCTCGAGCACGTCGCCGAGCGTCGACCGTTTCGCCGTGTCCGCGGTCGACGACGAATCGAGCGTCGTCTTCCCCATCGGATCGCGCCCCTTCACGGCGACGCTCCCCGCGCGCTTCACGAGGTCGGACTCGACGTTGATCGAGAGGACCTCGCCACGCTCGTCGGAGTACCACGTGAAGATGTGCGCAGGCGCCGCGTCCTGCTTGCGGCGGTGGAAGTGAAGGCCGGTGCCGTCGATCCAGAACGCGAAGCCCTCCCGCGCCGCGAGCCGCTTCACGAAGCGCGCGTCGGTCTCGGCGGTCTGGTTGACGACGTCGAGGATCTCCTTGGTGTCCTCGACGTCGACGAACGCGCCGTCGTAGCCGTTCTCCTTCGCGACCTCGCGGACAACGTCGGCGCGCGCCTTCCCCTCCCATCGCCGCGTCTTCGCCTGCTGGTTCATGAGCGCGGCGAGCGCCTGCCCCTCGAGCGTGAGCGTCTGGAAGCCCTTCATCGACTTCACGACGACGCGGCGAGGCGGCGCCATC
>JANYHZ010000283.1 GCA_025362135.1 Betaproteobacteria bacterium
CAAATCAATTTATCGACCAAGTTCATCAGCGCATTATCCTGAAAACAAAACGGGCACCCGAAGGTGCCCGTTTTAGTTCTAAACCAAATGGTTTAGAACGTGTGACGCAGACCCGCACCAAAACCCTTTGGGTCATTGTTGAGTGCAAGTGCAGGCAATCCCGACGCGTTCATCGCGTTGCTGGATGCCGGATTGTTGACCATCGTCGCGTAACGTGCCATGAACGTTGTTCTCTTCGAGAAGTTATAGTTATAGCCGAGACCGACCTGTTTGCTTAACGGCTCCAGAGGCTTGACACCGCCCACCAGAATCGTTGAGCCACCATCTCTGTTACGTCCGTACGAGCCGAAAAATTCGTGCATGCCCGTGGTGTACGTGAGTGCACCAAAATAGGCCTTCCGCTTCGTACGATCGGTGGAATCGAATGTCTGGGTCAGCAAGCCAACTTTGAAGCCGCCAAAAACAAATGTGCCCGCAAGATTCTGGCCTTTTTCTTGCACACCGGCAGTGATAACGGCACCGCGTGTGTCCTTGTGCTTCTCGTAGGCATAGTTAATTCTGAACGGGCCGGCAGCGTAGTCGAGGCTCAAGCTGATATTACTTGGATTGGCAGTCGCTGTTTTTCCTTCGTTCGCGCCGTACATGAAGCGACCGGAAAAACCGCTCAGGTTAGGTGTCCAATATTGGATCATGTTGTTTTCACGGCGATTGAAGTCACCCGTGTTGATGACCGACAACTGATTGCCGATCGTGTTTTGTGCAGCTGGATCGACAAAAATTGCTGAAAGTTTGAACGGGCTGTCCCATCTGCCCAATACAATGCTGCCGAAACCGCCTTGGAGACCTACGCCACTATTGCGGCTGGCGAAAGTGCCGCCGCCCGCATCGGGTGGGGCCGACGATTCAACCTGGAACCACGCCTTCAGGCCACCGCCGAGGTCTTCCGTGCCGCGAAATCCGATCAGTGACGACTCATCTACAACGGTCGTTCTGGTTGACAACGTCGTTACGCCGGTGTCCGCCTTGATGCTGTTGACCATGACCCATGCGCGACCATACAGCGTCACGGGGTTAGCTGTTTGCGCCATGACGGCCGGGGCGAATGTTGCGCCAGCGACAGCAAGAGCGATCAATTTCCTGTTCATCACAAATCTCCTTGGGGTTAAGTTGATGCTTTCTAATTCTTCAAAACACACAAACGTCGTGGGGTCGAGCATGCCACTCGTGCATTGGGCCTAAGCGCCTTACACCTTGGTAGCAACTTTTCCCTCAATCGTCTTGCCAAATTTTTTGAGAAGCTACCGACATATTGCCAAATTTAAGGCAGTTGCTCAAGTGCTCACTGTGAAATTTGCCACGCGGGAGGTGCCATGTTGCATTTCTACAACACGACAAAAAATGCGGCCGCGCAAGCTTCGGCGACACACGCAAGTCACACGAGCGTATTTGAAAACAAATCCGCAAGTGCAGCGCCCGGCTCAGCCGATCCCATCAACGCGCCACCAACCAGATAGACACCGACCCCTGCGGCGGACATTCTCAAAACGATGGCCGTATCAGTAATCCCGCTTTCCGTAACCAAAATCCTCTCGAGCGGAAGCTGGCGCATTAGCGTCATCGTTGTTTCAATATCAGTCGTAAATTGCATAAGATCGCGATTGTTGACACCAATTAACGGTGTTTTAAGAATTAATGCCTGCTGAAGTTCCTCCGCCCGATGCGACTCGGCTAGAACATCCAAGCCTAAAGATGTTGCAATCGCCTCCCACTCAACAAAACGGTCAATCGGCGCGGCACCCATGATAAACAGCACTGCGTCCGCCCCCATCGCTCGCGCTTCGAAGATTTGGTATGGGTCGATAATAAAATCCTTCCGCAGCACCGGCAGATCGCAGGCCGCACGCGCCGCCACCAAATCTTGGGTTGACCCCTGAAAATAATCCCGGTCCGTAAGTACGGAAAGGCAGGCCGCGCCATGGACCGCATAGCTTCGTGCAAACCGAGCCGGGTCAAAGTTCGAACCGCTACCCGAAAGCCCCGCACGAAAAACCCCGGCGCTGGGGCTGGCTTTCTTGATTTCAGCAATCACTGCGGGCTTGCCAGCCGCCCGTTTCGCGCGAATCGCCCCGACGAAATCGCGTGTCGGTGGCGCATCTCTGGCGAGCGCTACAATTTCTGCCAATGGTACGTTGGCCTTTGCTTCAACGACTTCACGACGTTTGGTCGCAAGGATTTTTTGCAGAATATCCGACATGCGTTTCGGTCTCCAGCGGATTCTTCTCGGGTATACAAGTTAGCCGACGTGACCGAGCACTGGCTACTGTGCGGCCGAAGTAAACTTCACCAAGGCATCCAACTTCGCGCGGGCTTTTCCGGTTTCGATCATCTCGCGCGCCTTGGTCACGCCGCCCCACAAGTCGTTTGCGATACCGGCAACATATATCGCAGCACCTGCATTGAGCATCACAATGTCCTTCGCCGGGCCTGACTGGTTCTCCAGCACGCCAAGCAACATGTCTTTCGACGCTTCTTTGTCTTTCGCCCTGATCGCACCAATGGGCGCGCTGTCCAGTCCAAATTGCTTCGGCTCAATTTTGAATTCGGTAACAAACCCGTGTTTCAGTTCCGCCACCAAGGTTGGTCCCGACAGCGTGATCTCGTCCAGGCCATCTTCACCATGAACCACCATCACATGTTTCGAACCTAGCTCTTTGAGCACCCGCGCCTGAATACCGACCAGGTCGCTGTGAAATACGCCCATAACCTGGTTCGGAGCACCGGCGGGATTCGTCAGCGGCCCAAGAATGTTGAGAATTGTGCGCATGCCCAATTCCTTTCTGATCGGTGCCGCGTACTTCATCGCGGGGTGGTGAATTGGCGCGAACATAAATCCCAATCCAACTTGCCTGATCGACTCGGCGACTTGAGCAGCGGATAGATTCACGTTCACGCCCAGCACTTCAAGCACGTCGGCACTACCCGATTGCGATGACACGGAGCGTCCACCGTGCTTGGCGACCCTGGCACCGGCCGCAGCCGCAACAAACGCCGCCGCAGTGGAGATATTGAACGTGTGCGCTTTGTCGCCGCCGGTACCGCAAGTGTCAACCAGATTCGGCAGGTCACCTACATCAACTTTGGTGGCGAATTCGCGCATGACCTTCGCCGCGGCTGCGATCTCGGATACAGTCTCCGACTTGACATGCAAGCCCATGAGAATGGCCGACAGTTGCACCGGTGTGACCTTGCCCTCCATTACTTGCCGGAATAAGTCGACCATTTCATCGAAGAAAATCTCGCGCTTATCGGAGAGACGGCTGATGGCTTCCTGTGCTGTAAACATGTTCAAACCTTCATGCTGAGAAAATTTTTCAGTAAAGCATGACCATGTTCGGTCATGATCGATTCCGGGTGAAACTGCACGCCTTCCACCGCGAGAGTCTTGTGCCGCACGCCCATGATCTCGCCATCGTCCGTCCACGCCGTCACATCGAGGCAAACGGGGCAGGTTTCGCGTTCGATGACGAGCGAGTGATAGCGCGTAACCCGATACGGCGACGGAAGGCCCGTGAACACGCCCGCGCCTGTGTGCGTCATCTGCGACGTTTTCCCGTGCATCAGCGTTTTCGCGTGTACCACCCTGCCACCAAATGCTTGCCCAATGCTTTGATGCCCGAGACAAACACCCAGAATCGGGATTTTTCCAGCGAATTTTTCAACTGTTGACACCGAAATTCCCGCTTCGATCGGCGAACATGGCCCGGGGGAAATAACGATTCGCGCCGGGGCGAGTCTCTCAATATCGGTAAGCATAATTTCGTCGTTTCGCGTGACGACAACATCTTCGCCCAGCTCGCCGAAATACTGGACCAGATTAAAAGTGAAGCTATCGTAGTTATCGATCATGAGTAACATTTTTCTCTCCTCATGACGGGTTGGTATCGATGCCGAGCGAGACCATTTCGGCCGCGCGCAACAGGGCGCGTGCCTTGTTCTCGGTTTCCTGCCATTCGAGTTCGGGTACGGAGTCGGCGACGATGCCGGCCGCAGCCTGCACATACAATGTGCCGTCTTTGACCACGCCGGTACGAATCGCGATCGCCAGATCCATATTCCCGTTGAAGCCCAGGTAGCCGGCGGCGCCTGCATACACGCCGCGTTTGCTGGGCTCAAGTTCATCGATGATCTCCATCGCGCGCACTT
>JANYHZ010000002.1 GCA_025362135.1 Betaproteobacteria bacterium
CGGCAACGATCATGACCGACCCGAACATGGCGGACGTGACCTACATCGAGCCGATTACCTGGAGGATCGTCGAAAAAATCATCGAGATCGAGCGCGCAGTTCAACGCTGTCTGCCCGCCCATCGTAGGCAGCAGCGCATCAGGGCGTTCTTTCTCGATGATTTTTTCGACGATCCTCCAGGTAATCGGCTCGATGTAGGTCACGTCCGCCATGTTCGGGTCGGTCATGATCGTTGCCGGATTGGAATTGATCAGAATGACTTTAAAACCTTCATCGCGCAATGCCTTGCAAGCCTGCGCGCCGGAATAATCAAACTCGCAGGCCTGGCCAATCACGATCGGGCCAGAGCCGATGATGAGGATGGATTTGATGTCGGTGCGTTTAGGCATGGTCTACACGAAGCCGATCTTGCGTTTGGGTTTCTTCTCGCGATTGTCCATCAAGTCGTAAATCGCCTGAAAGACAACCTTGAATTGTTTGTCGTACTTCTGTTCAAGATCGTTGATCTTCTTGGCAAGCGCACGATTGCCGTCGATCAGCGCACGCATGCGAACAAAGGCGCGCATGATTTCGATATTGACAGCAACAACGCGCTTGCTACGGAGGACACTGGGCAACATTGCGACGCCTTGTTCCGAAAACGCAAACGGCAGTTTGAGAATTCCACCCCAACTTGAAGTCACAAATTGTGACTTCAAGATTGCAAACTCTTGATCAGTAAGCTTAAAAAGAAAATCCTGATTCGCGGTGAGCATGCTAACCACGCTTCGTTTCCATCATGTGTACAAAGCGGTCAAACAGATAGCCGACCTCATGCGGTCCGGGGCTTGCCTCGGGATGGCCTTGAAAACTGAACGCCTGTTTATCTGTCCGCTCGAGTCCCTGACACGTCCCATCAAATAGTGACTTGTGTGTAACGCGAAGATTCGTGGGAAACGTTTTCTCGTCCGCTGCAAAGCCGTGATTTTGACTGGTGATGTAGACTTTTTTCGTGGCCAAATCCTGCACCGGATGATTGGCGCCGTGGTGGCCAAATTTCATCTTCATTGTCTTGGCACCTGACGCAAGCGCTAGCAATTGATGCCCCAGGCAAATACCGAAAACGGGAATGTCTTTATGGATAATTTCAGCAATCGCGGCAACCGCATAATCGCAAGGTTCCGGATCGCCCGGGCCATTGGAAAGAAAAACGCCGTCTGGCTTTAACGAGATCGCCGCTTCCGCCGTCGCTTGCGCGGGAACGACCGTGATGCGACAGCCGCGCTCAGCCAGCATCCGCAGGATATTGTGTTTGATGCCGTAGTCGTAGGCAACGACATGAAAATTTGGGTTTTCCTGCTTGCCGAAGCCTGCGGCTAACGCCCATGTCGACTCGTTCCACGCGTAAGCCTGCGTGCAGCTAACCACTTTTGCCAGATCCAGCCCCGCCATGTTGGGCGCGGCTTTCGCAATGGCGAGCGCCTTGGAGATCGCGTCAATGTCATCCGCACCCGTCAAAATACAGCCATTCTGCGCGCCCTTCTCCCGTATCAGACGCGTGAGCCGGCGTGTGTCGGTATTGGCTATGGCGACCACGCCGTTCCGCTTCAGGTATGCAGGCAATGTTTCCTGCATGCGCCAGTTGGAGGCCAGCGTCGGCAGATCGCGAATGATCAGTCCGGACGCGTAACACTTGCCGGACTCAATGTCCTCCGCGTTAGTGCCGGTATTGCCAATATGCGGGTAGGTCAGCGTGACGATCTGCCCCATATAGGAAGGATCGGTGAGGATTTCCTGATATCCCGTCATCGCCGTGTTGAACACCACCTCGCCCGCGCGGTGACCGGTTGCACCGATGGATGCGCCCTTGAAAACGGCACCATCGGCGAGCACGAGAACAGCAGGTTCTGGGTGAGGACGGGGTTGGGGACTGCCGAGCGAATGCACGTGAACTCCGTGGAACAACGGGGGGGACGCTTAAGCGACAGACATAAAAAACGGGAAAGGCCGGTGTCGGCACTTTCCCGCGCTCTTCTGTTAAAAGCTCTCGCGATTAAGCGCCAATTTTACCTTATCGCGCTCAATTGGGCAAACCACATCATCGCCGCAAAGATCCGCACGCACCAAATTTGGCCATCGCTGTCCAAA
>JANYHZ010000111.1 GCA_025362135.1 Betaproteobacteria bacterium
AAGGTTTATGTAGCAAATGCCACCAGCGGCAACGTCACGGTCATCGATGGTGCCACCAACAGCACTACCACCGTGGCGGCCGGGGCGACCACATAGATTTTGTTGGTCACCGGATTGATGGTGACCGCGAATGGGGTCGCCCCGGCCGCCACGGTGGTAGTGCTGTTGGTGGCACCATCGATGACCGTGACGTTGCCGCTGGTGGCATTTGCTACATAAACCTTGTTGGTCACCGGATTGCAGGCGACCGCGTATGGGTTCGTCCCGGCCGCCACGGTGGTGGTGGTGCTGTTGGCACCATCGATGACCGTGACGCTGCTGCTGCTGCTATTCGCCACATAGATTTTGTTGGCTACCGGATCGATGGTGACCGCGATTGGAGCCGTCCCGGCCGTCACCGTGGTGGTGGCGTTCGTAGCGCCATCGATGATCGTGACGTTGTTGCTGCCGAAATTCGCCACATAGATTTTATTGGTCAGCGGATTGATGGCGACCGCATAGGGGCTCGTCCCGGTCGTCACAGGGGTGGTAGCGTTGGTGGTACCATCGATGACCGTGACGGTGTTGACGGTTTGATTCACCACATAGATTTTGTTGGTCACCGGATTGATGGCGACCGCGAGCGGGCCCGTCCCGGCTGCAACCGTAGTGGTGGCATTGGTGGCACCATCGATAATCGTGACGTTGCTGCTGTTTCGATTCGCCACGTAGATTTTGTTGGTTACTGAATTGATGGCGACCGCATAGGGGTTCGTCCCGGTCGTCACAGGGGTGGTAGCGTTGGTGGCGCCGTTAATAACAGTGACGCTGTTGCTGTTGTAATTTGCCACATAAATTTTGTTGGTCACCGGATTGGTCGCGACCGCTGCGGGGCCTGTGCCTGCGGTGAGGGTGGCCGTCACCGTTTGCGCGCCGACGGATTGGCCGGCTAGGGCAATGGCTGTCATCAGCAGCAAGCCAAACTTGTTCAAGGTATGGCTAGAAAGAATTTCCCCGCGTACACACTGTGCGATGAAGTAAGTCATGCGATTTCCCCCCTGCGTTTGCGGTTGAATTCCAAGAGCAAATCCATTCGCCTAGCTTACTCTATGCGCAAGTTACGCTGTTGCATTCCCGCCGAAGCCGACCGGGCCGTAAAATATTGAAACACGCGATCTGGCGCGCCTCACCAGAAGTTTCTGGGCTGGGAGGCGCGCCAATGCTAGGAATATGGTGAAATTCGTATTCATGGTCGCGATGAGCGGGTGCTGACCAAGTCACTGTATGAAGGGCAGGAGTACTTGTATCGGGTGGCGAAGGCGCTCGCGATGGAGTGACGATTCGCCTCGTTCCGAGCCTGTACGTGCTATTTTTTCTGCGGCGGTAAATCGGTGCACACACCCTCAAAAACTTCCGCCGCCATCCCGATCGATTCGCCAAGCGTGGGATGGGGATGAATAGTCTTGCCGATATCGGTCGGGTCGCAACCCATTTCGATGGCGAGCGCGATCTCGCCGATCAAGTCGCCAGCATGCGTGCCGACGATACCGCCGCCGATCACACGATGCGTTTCAGAATTGACGATAAGTTTGGTGAAGCCTTCATCGCGCCCGTTGGCAATTGCACGGCCTGAGGCGGCCCAGGGGAACACGCTCTTGCCAAATTTGATGCCCTTTGCTTTGGCGGTATCTTCGGTTTCACCCACCCAAGCCACTTCCGGATCGGTGTAGGCCACGCTCGGAATCACACGTGCATCGAAGTGCGATTTTTGCCCCGCAGCCGCTTCTGCGGCCACATGGCCCTCATGCACGGCCTTGTGCGCAAGCATCGGCTGCCCGACGATATCGCCGACGGCAAATATATTTGGCACGTTGGTTCGCATCTGCGAATCCACGTTGATAAAACCGCGATCCGTTACTGCAACACCCGCCTTATCCGCACTGATTTTATTGCCGTTGGGCGCGCGCCCGACGCTCATCAGCGCCATGTCGTAGCGTACCGGTTCCTTCGGCGCATTCGTTTGTCCATCAGCACCGTCGAATGTCACGTAGATACCATCTT
>JANYHZ010000169.1 GCA_025362135.1 Betaproteobacteria bacterium
GCGCTGGATTCATTTGTGCCACAACGCTATTGGGCGTGGGCGAGCTGCATTGTATTGGCCGTACTTTGTCTGGCGCTCTCACCGCTTACCCCGATCTGGCTCTGGCCTGCCACCGTGTTTGCGTTGCTGTCGCTGGTTGGCCTGGTCGACTACACGCAGGATCGCCAGGCCATACGTCGCAACTATCCGGTTATTGCGCATTTCCGTTTTTTCTTCGAATTCATACGCCCGGAAATTCGCCAATACTTTATCGAGGCCGACCGCGAAGAATTGCCTTTCTCGCGCGCGCAGCGCTCGATCGTGTACCAGCGTGCGAAGGGCACTGCGGATAAACGTCCATTCGGTACCCAGCTCAATGTCTATGAGCCGCAATACGAATGGATGAACCATTCGATCGCACCGACCGATATCGACAATCACGATTTTCGTATTTCCATCGGCGGCCCGGATTGCACCCTGCCGTATTCCGCCAGCGTCTTCAATATTTCAGCGATGAGTTTCGGTGCGCTCTCGGCCAACGCAATCCTGGCGCTGAACGAAGGCGCGAGGCGCGGCAATTTTTGCCACGATACCGGGGAAGGTTCAATCTCTCGCTACCACCGGGAACGCGGCGGCGATCTTACCTGGGAAATCGGCAGCGGCTATTTTGGCTGTCGCAATGTGAATGGTGGCTTTGATGAACAGAAGTTCAAGGACAGCGCCGTTGCCGATCAGGTGAAGATGATCGAGATAAAACTCTCGCAGGGTGCCAAGCCTGGGCACGGCGGTGTGCTTCCCGGTGCCAAGGTCACCCCGGAAATCGCCGAGGCACGTGGTGTACCGATTGGCATCGACTGCATCTCGCCCTCCAAACATTCGGCCTTTTCTACGCCGCTTGGGTTGCTTGCATTCGTTGTCAAGCTGCGCGCGCAATCCGGCGGTAAGCCGGTCGGAATCAAATTCGCGGTGGGCCACCCCTGGGAATGGTTCGGCATCGTGAAGGCGATGCAGGAGACTGGCATCACACCCGATTTCATTGTCGTCGATGGCGGTGAAGGCGGCACTGGTGCGGCACCGCTGGAATTCACCGACCACGTCGGCGCACCGATGCGCGAAGCGCTGATGCTGGTGCATAACACGCTGGTCGGTGTAAACCTGCGCGAGCGAATCCGCATCGGCGCATCGGGGAAAATCGTCACTGCCTTCGACATCGTGCGCGCCATCGCGATGGGTGCCGACTGGTGCAATTCGGCACGCGGATTCATGTTCTCGCTGGGTTGCCTGCAGGCGCAGACCTGCCACACAGGCCATTGCCCGACCGGCGTGACCACACAGGACCCAAAGCGCATGCGCGCACTGGTGGTGCCGGACAAAGCCGAACGCGTATTCCAGTTTCATCAAAATACCTTGAAGGCACTCAAGGAATTGCTCGCCGCCGCCGGCCTCACGCATCCGTGCGACCTCGGCCCCGAGCATGTGATTCGACGCGTCTCTTCCACCGAGGTGCGTTCGCTTGCCGCATTGCATACCTGGGCCAAGCCGGGCGAGTTGCTTTCCGCCATTCCGGAACTACCGGTGTTCAAGGTGTTCTGGGCGGTCTCTCGCGCCGATTCATTCGATGCGCCGCCGAATGTGCTTTCGACGCGCGGTGTAAAAATACATTAGGTGTTTTACTGGTGACATCGTGCGGAAAATTCATGCAAAATGTCGTCCTCGGAGTCAAAAGCACAAATAAACGGAGCCATCATGTTTGAACGCCTGTCGCGTAGTTGGGGATTGGTCAAAGCCAGTGGATCGGTTTTGAAGCAGGACAAAGAGTTGCTGGTGTTTCCGCTGATTTCCTCCATCGCCGCCATTCTGGTCGGTGCCTGTTTCATTCTGCCGATGATTGGCATGGGTGCGCTCGACGGCTTGTCGGGTGGCGACAATGCAGCGGTCTCGGCAGGCGTCTATTTCGTCGCCTTCCTGTTTTATACCTCGCAATATTTCGTGATTTTTTTCTTTAACGCGGCCCTTGTCGGTGCCGCCATGATCCGCCTCAATGGTGGTGATCCTACCGTCAAGGATGGCCTCAACATCGCGATGAGCAAGATCGGCAGCATCTTCGGCTACGCGTTCATCGCCGCGACGGTGGGCATGATTCTTCGGGCGATACAGGAACGCGTCGGTTTCCTCGGCAAAATCATCGTCGGGCTGCTTGGTGTTGGCTGGACGATGGCGACTTTCCTCGTCGTGCCGGTGCTGGTGGCACGCGATGTAGGCCCGATTGACGCCGTCAAGGAAAGTGCCACGCTGCTGAAGAAAACCTGGGGCGAAAATGTCATCGGCCAGGGGGGTATCGGCTTTGCGTTCGGCCTGATCACCTTCGCGATCATCCTTTGCGGAATCGCGTTGATTGCAGCGGCTGCATTTACCGGCAGTGTCGCTGTCATCGTGCTCGCTGTCGTCATCACGATCGCCGCTGTGATCGCCAGCGCGCTCATTCACGCGGCGCTCTCGGGAATCTACGCAGCCGCTCTTTATCGCTACGCAACCGAAGGGTCCGGAACGGCGGGATTTGATACAAACGTGCTGGAAAACGCGTTCGCGCCGAAGAAATAGCTGGGTGCGACCATCGTGCTTCAACGGTACCGTGAAGCATGGAGCGACCGATGAACCGGCAGGAGCGTGACACCTTCGGCGTGATTAACGTCGCAAGCGAACGATTGTGGGGTGCGCAAACGCAGCGCTCGCTTGCGCATTTCCACATTTCCACCGAGCGCATGCCGTTCGAGTTGATCATGGCACTGGCGATGGTGAAGCGCGCATCGGCCTCGGTAAATCGCGACCTCAACTTATTGCCGTCCGAGAAAGCCGACGCCATTATCACTGCGGCCGATGAAGTGCTAGCCGGAAAACATCCCGACGAATTTCCACTATCGGTATGGCAAACCGGCTCCGGTACGCAAACCAACATGAACATGAACGAGGTGCTGGCCAATCGCGCCTCCGAGTTGCTCGGCGGTGCGCGGGGAATGGAGCGGCGCGTGCACCCCAACGATGAAGTGAATCTCGGCCAGTCATCGAATGACATTTTTCCCACGGCAATGCACGTGGCGGCCGCGCTGGGCATCCACAATCATTTGCTGCCCGCATTGCGGGTGCTGCGGAGCAGTGTCGCAAAAAAATCTGCTGTATTTCAAAGCGTCATTAAAATCGGCCGCACCCATCTGCAAGATGCAACTCCGCTCACCCTGGGGCAGGAAATGTCCGGCTATGTTGCGCAGCTTGACCACGCCGAAGCAATCATCTGTGCCTCACTGCCCTGGATCCATGAATTGGCCGCCGGTGGCACCGCCGTCGGTACCGGGCTCAATACCCACGCGGCATTTGGTGAGCGGGTCGCAGCCGAACTGGCACGCCACACCGGCCTGCCGTTCGTCACCGCGCCCAATAAATTTGCCGCCCTCGCGGCGCATGACGAACTGGTGGCTGCGCATGGCGCATTGAAAACACTGGCGGTCGCGCTGATGAAAATCGCCAACGACATTCGCTGGCTTGCATCGGGGCCGCGCGCGGGACTGGGCGAGATTTCCATTCCCGAAAACGAGCCCGGCAGTTCCATCATGCCGGGTAAAGTCAATCCCACGCAATGCGAGGCGCTCACCATGCTGTGCGCGCAGGTCTTCGGCAACGATGTCGCCATCAGTTTCGGTGGTGC
>JANYHZ010000220.1 GCA_025362135.1 Betaproteobacteria bacterium
AGTCGATCTTACCGAACTCGTCGAGGATCGCCTGTTGCTTGAGACGTCGCACGTACTCTTCCAGCGCAACTGTTACCGCGTCTTTCTTGGAGCGATGATTGCCCAGCGATTTTGCGGACTCAATCAGTTGATCGTCGATAGCGAGATTTGTAGCCACGGTAACCTCCGCGTAATATGCATACTGAATATAAATACAGCTATATTTTACACATGCCAATGTGTGAAACGCAAGCGCATTTGAAATTTCAGGAGGCCGCCGCCACGCGCAACACACTGCCGAAGGTGTTCGCCGTCGGATAATGTGTCGCGGCATAGATGGAGAATGTCACTGCCACAACCAAAACTATCGCAAACGGCCACCAGGTTTTTTTGACCACGCCCATCACCCACCCGTCCGAGTCCTGACGTTTGGCCGCGCCCGCGAGGCTACCGGCAAGCGTGGCGCCAAATATCGCCTCACCGAGGATATCCGGCGCGAACCAGATAACGTAACCGCTAAGCAGCAGAACCGAAAAAATCAGCAGCAGCGCCAGCACGATGAGTACAATCGCTTCGCCGTCGAGATCGACAAAATCTCCAAAACTCTTGCCAACATCACTAAACACGCCACCACCATCTGCGGGGGCCGATGGACCGTTGCTGGCAAAGGCCTGAACGGGATTGGCTTCAACCCATTCACCGCTTGCGCCACCCCCGTCGAAACTGCCTCCACCGCCGACGACGCCTTCTGCATTGAGCGACCCACCGCCGCCTCCGGGCAAGAGGTCCACGGTGGACAAGTCTCCGCCATCGATAAACGATTGGCGGTTCGTCTCGCCCTGCGTGATGCGGATATATTGCAGCCACAACCACACACCGGCCAGAAAAGTGAAATAGGCCATTGTGATCGCGATCGGGTATCGCACCCACATGGCGTTGAGCCCCGCTTGCAGAAGTACCCAGTTGGAGAGCATCGCCGCGAACCCGCTGCTCATGAGGATCAGCGACATGTGAAAGCGCGTGTAGAAACGCTGCACCAGATAGCGCTTGACGCGTTCGCGCGCCGCTTCTCCGGGTGTCAGTGCTACCGTGGTCGCACTGCGCTTAGCCTGTTGGCGGACATTCCTAGCGGTGCCTGCCGGTGACTTGACGGACTGTTTGGCACGCGATGTACCGACTTCGCTCATTCGTCCACCGTAACCAGTGGCACTCTTGGCGCGATCGCGCAGAACAACTCATACGCGACCGTTCCCGATGCCGCCGCAACTTCGTCCGCCGGGAGTCCTTCGCCCCACAGCGTGACGGGCGCACCAATGTGTACATGCGGCATATCGGTGAGATCGACCACCATCATGTCCATCGACACACGGCCTATCGTGCGGGTGCGTTTTCCACTCACCATAACGGGCGTGCCGTGTTCGTTGCTGCCAGGTGCGTGGCGAGGATAGCCGTCTGCATAGCCGCACGCCACGACGCCGACGCGCATTTTCTTTTTGGCCGTAAACAGGCCGCCATAACCGACGCTGTCGCCCACGTCGAGCGCCTGAACGCCTATGATCTCGCTGCGCAGGGCCATGACCGGTTTGAGTCCCAGCCATTCGGCGCTTACGTCGGCAAATGGCGATGACCCGTAGAGCATGATGCCCGGTCTCGCCCAGTCGCGATGCGTTTCCGGAAAGCGCAGCAATGCAGCGGAATTGGCGACGCTCTGCCCCAGCGTTTTCTTTCCAAACACGGGCTTGGCTGCCTTGACGATATCCTCGAATCGCGCGAGTTGCGTGGCGACGCCCTCTTTGCCATCGGCGCTCGCGAAGTGCGTCATCAACGTCACCTCGCCGAAATTGCGATGCGATGCCGCCATATTGACCGCATAGCCCGATAGCGGGCCTTTCAAGCCCAGCCGGTTCATGCCGGTATTGAATTTGAGGAAGATGTCGAGTGGTTTCGCGAGCGTGGCCGCAGTGATCTGCTTGACTTGCTCCAGGTCACGCACAACCGACGTGAATTGCTGCTGCACGAATGTGGGGATTTCTTTTTCACTGAAAAATCCTTCGAGCAGCAGGATGGGCGATTCAATTTTTGCGTCGCGCAACTGGACCGCTGAATCAAGCTCCAGCGTGGCGAAGCCGTCTGCTTCGTGCAGCGCGGCAACAACGCGCTTGAGGCCGTGGCCGTATGCGTTGGCTTTGACCACAGCGAAAATTTTTGTGTGCGGCGCTTTTGCCTTGGCCAGCGCGTAGTTGTGGCGCAGTGCGGAGATTGAAATTTCGGCGCGGATTGGGCGTGTCATGGAGATGGCATTCTTCCGAAAATGAATCTATGCTGCGACTGACTATGCTATTCGATCCTCGTGATCGGACCTTGTTCAGTAACCCTGACCGCCACCCTGCGACCCTGCGTAGTTCTCAAATTTGGTGTTTTGCCCGACGAAGGTCAATCGGATCGTACCGATGGGGCCGTTACGCTGTTTGCCGATAATAATTTCCGCAGTGCCCTTTTCAGCGCTTTCCGGGTTATAAACCTCATCGCGGTAGATGAAGAGGATCACGTCGGCATCCTGCTCGATCGCACCGGATTCGCGCAAGTCGGACATTACCGGGCGTTTGTTGGGGCGCTGTTCCAGTGAGCGATTCAACTGCGAGAGTGCAACGATGGGTACTTTCAATTCTTTGGCCAGCGCTTTGAGTGAACGCGATATTTCAGATATTTCGGTAGCGCGGTTCTCGCCTGAGGTAGAGGCCGACATCAATTGCAGATAGTCCACCACGATTAAGCCCAGGCCCATGTACTGGCGCCACATGCGGCGTGCGCGGGCGCGCAGATCGAGTGCGGTGAGCGCGGGCGTTTCATCGATATGAATGGGCGCATCATTGAGCTTGGCGAAGCCCACATTCAGGCGATCCCAGTCGCGCGCTTCCAGCCGACCGGTACGCAGCCGCTGCTGGTCAACTTTCGAAATCGAACTCAAGAATCGCCCGGCAATCTGCGTGCCGCCCATCTCCATCGAATAGATCAGTACCGGCAGACCGAGACCAAGTGCCACGTGTTCGGCGATATTGAGCGCCATGGCGGTCTTGCCCATACTTGGGCGGCCCGCAAGAATAATGAGGTCTCCATCCTGCATGCCGGAGGTCATTTCGTCGAGGTCAACAAATCCTGTGGCTTTGCCGGTTACCGACGAAGGATTTTTGGAAAGTTCATCCAGCCGCGTCATCACATCGGCCAGCAAGCCGGACATCGACATGAAGCCCTGGCCGTGCTTTCGGCCCATTTCGGCGATATCGAATATTTTCTTTTCGGCTTCGTCGAGCAGTGTGCGGGCATCACGGCCGTTTGGCACGTACGCGGCATCGGCGATTTCCTCACCCACTCGCGCGAGACGACGGGTAATCGCGCGTTCTCGAACGATCTCGGCGTAGAGGCGAATGTTGGCGGCACTCGGCGTGCCCTCCGAAACACTCTGCAGATAGTTGATGCCGCCGATACCTTGCAGTTCGCCGCCCAGTTGGAGCGATTCGGCCACTGTCAGCACATCAGCCGGCTTATTGTTTTCAATCAGCTTGGAGATGTGCCGATAGATGCGGCGATGGTCATCGCGATAGAAA
>JANYHZ010000077.1 GCA_025362135.1 Betaproteobacteria bacterium
CTCAAAGGACTCACGAATGAAAACCATCTCCACCCTCGTCGCTTCGTTGTTCGCGGCTATCGCATTGAACGCCGCAGCCCAAGCACCTGCCGCGGCACCCGCCAAAGCTGCACCTGCACCTGCCGCTGTTGCTGCGCCTGCTGCCAAGGTAGAAGCCGCTAAACCAACTGCCGCGCCTGCCAAAGTGGAAGCCGCCAAGCCGACCGCTGCCGAAGCCAAAGCTGAAGCCAAAGCCAAGGCCGATGCAAAGAAAGCTGAAAAGAAGGCAAAGAAAGCGCAAGCCAAAAAAGACAAAGAAGCGAAGGTCGCTGCAGCAAAAGCTGAAGCCGACGCGAAAAAAACCGAAGCTGCCGCAAAGAAAGCTGACGCCCCAAAGAAGTAATTCTCCACGGTCTGAATCGGCCATTTGGCCGGTTCGCCGTAAGATGAAGGGCGAAACCTCGGTTTCGCCCTTTTTCATTTCCGACATTGATCCCCTTGGGCTCCAATCGGCTAGCAAAATCCGGAATATTTTCATGAACAACAAAATTGTCGTCGGGCTATCCGGTGGCGTGGACTCCGCCGTTTCGGCATTGCTATTGAAACAGCAAGGCTTCGATGTGGTTGGGCTTTTCATGAAGAACTGGGAAGACGATGACGATGACCAATATTGTTCAACCCGCCAGGACTTCATCGACGCAGCCGCCGCCGCAGACGTAATCGGCATCGATTTCGAAGCCGTCAATTTCGCGGCCGAATACAAGGACCGCGTATTTGCCGAATTTCTGCGCGAGTACGCCGCCGGGCGCACGCCCAATCCGGATGTCCTCTGCAACGCGGAAATCAAGTTCAAGGCGTTTCTCGATCACGCGTTGGCGCTTGGCGCGGCACATATCGCGACCGGCCATTACGCACGCGTTCGCGAAGTCGATGGCCGGTTCGAATTGCTGAAAGGCCTCGATTCTGGTAAAGATCAGAGTTATTTTCTCCATCGGCTCAATCAGCATCAATTATCCAAGTCTGTCTTTCCGATTGGGCATTTGCACAAAACCGAAGTGCGAAAACTTGCTTTGGCTGCGGGATTGCCAAATCATGCAAAGAAAGACTCGACCGGCATTTGTTTTATCGGCGAACGTCCTTTCCGTGAGTTTTTGCAACGCTACCTGCCACGCGAGCCTGGCGAAATGGTCACGCCGGAAGGCCAATCGATGGGACGCCACGAAGGTTTGATGTACTACACGATCGGGCAACGGCAGGGCTTGGGTATCGGGGGCACCCGCAACGGCAGCGGCGAACCGTGGTTTGTTGCGGACAAACGCATGGGCAAGAACGAACTTATGCTCGTGCAAGGTCATGACCATCCTGCCCTGTTGACGCACTCCCTGGAGGCACAGGATGCGGTTTGGGTGAGCGGCACAAAGCCGAGGTCAAACGCATATGTAGCCAAAACACGTTACCGTCAGGCTGATTCAAGCTGCGTGATCGATACCGTCACCGATACAAGCTTTTCGCTCCGCTTCAGCAAGGCGCAATGGGCCGTCACCCCTGGACAGTCAGCAGTGGTCTACGACGGGGAAGTGTGTTTGGGAGGAGGCGTGATCTCGCGCTGATGCGCGCTTCGTCGAGACTTCAAATTCACGAACATTCGCGTAGGCAGCCATTCGGCGGGCCTCTCGACAGGAAAGTGCGCCGAAAACCGCGCCGGCGCTGGTGTTGCAGTTAATGATTGAATCTGCCCTGCACTGTAGTACCCAACTGACGTTGCCTTGGCAATCGCCAATGACGATAGCAACTTACGCGGGCGGTTTGGTATCCGCGAACGACGGCATCGATTCGAGCCGTTCAACCCATTTCTTCAGGTTCGGATGATTGGCGCGCCACGCGACTTCCGGCAGGCGAAACTCCATCCACAGCAACGCACAGGCAAGTGAAATGTCGCCCAATGTGAGCGAAAGACCATGGCAGTATTCGCGTTCACCCAATTCGCGAGCAGCGGCAGCAATGCCCGAATCCATTTTGCCGAGTTGGCGCGTCATCCAGTCTTTGCTTTGCAAGCTCGGCTCACGCTTACGCTCAAGAAAAAGCGCGATGCCCGCGTCGGCGATGCCATCACCCAAAGCCTCCCATCGTTTGACCAGTGCGCGCTCGCGTCCACCATCGGGAATCAGTCTGGAAACCGGCGTGATGCCATCAAGATATTCGGCGACGACGCGCGAATCATATAGCGCCATACCATCATCCAACACCAGAACCGGTATTTTGGTTAGCGGATTGTGCAAAGTCACCAGAGTGCCAGCGCTCCAGACGTTTTCTTCGACAAACTCGCATTCGATGCGCTTCTCGATCATCACGATGCGAACTTTGCGGACGTACGGGCTGGTGCCGGATCCATACAACTTCATTGTGCTATCTCGCGCTGTGACTGGATGAGAATTATATCATCGCGATTTTCGCGCGCCTCGGTCCGCGAGGTAGTCGCGAGCGCAATCGCGCCATGAGCTTCAAGGTAAAAATGGTCGGGTGTTAAAATCCCAGCTGACACAATTCAGGTTTCCCCATGACTTCACCGTTGGCTCTCACCGCGCTCACTGCACTTTCACCGCTCGATGGCCGTTACGAACGCAAAGTTGCGGGTCTGCGCAGCTTTTTCAGCGAATTTGCGCTGATTAAATACCGCGTGCACGTCGAAATCGAATGGTTGATCGCTCTATCGCTTGAGCCGCAGATTGCCGAGTGTCCTTCGTTCACAAAAGCAACCATTGAGGCCTTGCGCGTGGCTGCCGCAACTTTTTCCGTGGGTGACGCCGAACGCGTAAAAGCGATTGAGGCGACGACCAATCACGATGTGAAAGCAGTGGAGTACTGGCTACGTGAACGATTCGACAACAACGCTGAAGTGAAAAAATCGCAAGCGTTTATGCATTTTGCGTGCACATCGGAAGACATCAATAACCTTTCGCACGCCCTGATGCTTAAATCCGCCCTTGACGCCGTGTTGCACCCTGCGCTTTCGCGTATTGGCGGCAAACTCCAATCCCTTGCGCATGTGCATGCTGCGGTCAGTATGCTCGCCCACACACACGGACAGCCCGCTTCTCCGACTACGCTTGGCAAGGAAATCGCGAACGTCGCCTACCGTTTGCGGCGAGGCGAGAAGGCGATTGCCGATATCGGGATACTCGGCAAGATCAATGGTGCCGTCGGCAACTATAACGCGCATCGTTCGGCGTATCCGTCGCTCGACTGGCCTGCCTTTTGCAAACAGTTCGTGGAAGGGTTGGGGCTGACTTTCAACCCCTATACGATCCAGATCGAGCCGCATGATTACATGGCCGAACTGTTCGATGCGTTCGCGCGTGTGAATACCATCCTCATTGATCTTAATCGCGATATCTGGGGCTACATTTCGCTGGGCTATTTCAAGCAGATCGCGAAGGCGGGAGAAATCGGCTCTTCAACCATGCCGCACAAGGTCAACCCCATCGATTTCGAAAACTCGGAGGGAAACCTGGGGCTGGCGAATGCGCTGCTGCGACACATGGCCGAGAAGCTGCCAATTTCACGCTGGCAGAGAGACCTCACCGACTCGACGGTACTGCGCAATATGGGTGTCGCGTTTGGATACTGCGTTTTGGCCTACGACTCATTGGCACGCGGTCTCGAGAAACTTGAAGTCAATCACACGAAGATTGCTTCGCATCTGGATGCTAGCTGGGATGTGCTCGCCGAACCCGTTCAAACCGTGATGCGCAAATACGGAATCGACGATGCCTATGAACAGCTCAAGGAACTCACTCGCGGCAAGGGCGGCATTGGCAGGGAATTGTTGCATGAGTTCATCGCGGGATTGTCCATTCCAGACGCGGACAAGACTTTGTTGTTGTCGCTTACACCGGCGAACTATATTGGTTTGGCGACCCAGCTTGCCCGTGAAATTTAGCTATCGCAGCAATGCGGCTGGCACGACGCCGAGCCTCGCGACGTATACGGCCTGAACGCGTGGCCAACGAGAAACCCGCATTTATTCGAGGCTGAAGGCAGCCGCTTACAAAGTCTTTACAACCCCAGCCGCTGCCAGATTGTGGAACTCAACCCCGCCTGATTAAGCGTGTAAAAGTGCAAACCCGGCGCGCCGCCCTCAAGCAATTTCGCGCAGAGATCGGTTACCAAATCGAGACCGAAAGCGCGGACGGACGCAGTATCATCGCCGTAGCCCTCCATTTTTCGACGGACCCAGCGCGGAATTTCCGCGCCGCAGGCGTCGGAAAAACGAGCGAGCTGCGAAAAGTTCACAATTGGCATGACCCCTGGCACGATGGGAATTGACGCACCCATGGCTTCAACCTGCTCGACGAAATGAAAATACGCGTCGGAATTGTAGAAATATTGTGTCATCGCGGAATTGGCACCTGCCTCTACCTTCGCGATGAAATGTTTCAAATCTTCCTGCGCGTTACGCGCCTGTGGATGGTATTCGGGATAGGCGGCGACTTCAATATGAAAATGGTCGCCCGTTTCCTCGCGGATGAATTCGACAAGGTCGGTGGCATGGCGGAATTCGCCGGCAACAGCCATGCCTGAAGGAAGGTCACCGCGCAGCGCAACGGTGTGTTTGATCCCCGCGTCTTTGTAACGATGAATGATCGCGCGGATGCTCTCGCGTGTGGAACCGATGCAGGAAATGTGCGGTGCGGCATGGTGCCCCGCGGCGCGAATATCGAGCACTGTCGCAAGCGTGCCTTCCTGGGTCGAGCCGCCGGCGCCAAACGTCACCGAAAAAAACGCCGGATCAAACTGCGCGAGTTGTCTGACTGTTTCGCGCAACCTGGAGGTGCCCTCAGGCGTCTTGGGAGGGAAAAACTCGAAGCTGTATTTGCGTGATTCGGCCATCAGTTTGGACTTTCAGTTATTCGCCACAAGGTTCAGACACCACAAAGCGAACCATTGGCCTCGACGGGACGCTAAGACGCCGCATCGAAGCCGATGGCTACGCTCGATAGACGTCTAATAGCGGTAACTATCCGGCTTGTACGGCCCCTGCTTCGAAACGTGAATGTAAGCCGCCTGTTGATCCGACAACACCGTCAATTGCGCGTTGAGTTTTTGCAACTGCAAACGCGCGACCTTTTCATCCAGATGCTTGGGCAACACGTAAACGCCAATCGGATATTTCTCGGTGTTGCAATAGAGCTCGATCTGCGCGATGGTCTGGTTGGCAAACGATGACGACATCACATACGAGGGATGACCCGTGCCGCAGCCAAGATTGACCAGGCGCCCTTTGGCCAGGAGGATGATGCGCTTGCCCGGTTTACCATCGACCCCTGGGAAAATGATGTGGTCAACCTGCGGCTTGATTTCTTCCCACTTGTATTTTTCAACCGAGGCAACGTCGATTTCATTGTCAAAGTGCCCGATGTTACAAACGATGGCCTGGTCTTTCATCTTCGCCATATGGTCGTGCGTGATGATGTGGTAGTTACCCGTGGCCGTCACAAAAATATCGGCCTTGTCGATGGCGTAATCCATGGTCACAACGCGATAGCCTTCCATCGCCGCTTGCAGCGCGCAGATTGGATCAATCTCGGTCACCCACACCTGCGCGGAAAGAGCGCGCAGCGCTTGCGCCGAACCTTTACCGACGTCGCCATAACCTGCAACGACCGCAACTTTGCCGGCGATCATCACGTCGGTCGCGCGCTTGATCGCATCGACCAACGATTCGCGGCAGCCGTAGAGGTTGTCAAATTTTGACTTTGTGACGCTATCGTTGACATTGATGGCCGGGAATGCAAGTTTGCCGTCCTTGGCCATCTGATACAGGCGATGCACACCAGTCGTGGTTTCTTCAGTTACGCCTTTGATTGCCTTCAGGCGCACCGCGTACCACGTCGGGTCGATGGCAAGTTTTGCCTTGATCGCTGCGTAAAGAATGCGCTCTTCTTCCGAGCTTGGGTTCTCAAGCAGGGAAGGATCGGTTGCGGCACGTGTACCCAAATGCAATAGCAACGTCGCATCGCCGCCATCGTCGAGGATCATATTGGTGTAGCCGCCGTCTTTCCACTCAAAAATGCGGTGGGTGTAATCCCAATAGTCTTCGAGCGTCTCACCCTTCACGGCAAATACCGGCGTGCCGCTGGCTGCAATGGCGGCAGCAGCGTGATCCTGCGTCGAGAAAATATTGCAGGACGCCCAACGTACCTGCGCGCCTAGCGCTTCGAGTGTCTGGATCAAAACAGCCGTTTGAATCGTCATGTGGAGCGAGCCGGTGATGCGCGCACCTTTGAGCGGACGGGTAACAGCGAACTCCTGGCGAATCGCCATCAGGCCTGGCATTTCAGTTTCGGCAATCTTGATTTCTTTATTGCCCCAGTCGGCCAGCTTCAAATCAGCGACGTGAAAATCGTTATCGATCAAATTCTTGGGTTTGAGAATTGCGTTCATAAAAAGCTCCTTACAATGATTTAGATTTGGCGAGCGCAATAAAAAACGCCCGCATTCGGTTAAGAATGCGAGCGCAGTTGTTCACTTACAGATTCGTTCCGAGCCTGGTCGATTTCAAGAATCGTTCGCAGCGCTCCTCGGAACCAAAATTATACGTAAATTTTTATGCCGTGGCGAGTACCTTTTTATGTTCGCCTTTAAGTCCTGCCGCATCGCGCAGGAGGGCAACACGGTCCGTCATTTCCCACGTGAATTCGGGCTCTTCGCGACCGAAATGGCCATAAGCCGCCGTCTTGGCATAGATTGGACGCAGCAAATCGAGCATCTGCACGATTCCTTTTGGACGCAGATCAAAGTGCTTGGCGACCAACTCCGCGATCTTCTCGTCAGAAATCACACCGGTGCCTTCGGTGTAAACCGTGATGTTCATCGGTTTTGCGACACCAATTGCGTAGGCTACCTGTACCTGACATTGGCGCGCCAAACCGGCAGCCACCACGTTCTTCGCCACATAGCGCGCTGCGTAAGCGGCCGAACGATCCACCTTGGAGGGATCCTTACCGGAGAACGCGCCGCCGCCGTGCGGGCAGGCACCGCCATACGTGTCGACGATAATTTTCCGCCCCGTGAGGCCGCAATCGCCCTGAGGGCCACCAATCACAAAGCGTCCTGTAGGGTTCACCAGATAACGCGTGTTCTTTAACCATTCCTTGGGGAGCACCGGCTTGATGATCGTTTCGATCACCGCTTCGTGAATTTCTTTTTGGTCGACTTCGGGTGCATGCTGGGTGGAAAGCACG
Source organism: Betaproteobacteria bacterium (assembly GCA_025362135.1). GTDB lineage: Bacteria > Pseudomonadota > Gammaproteobacteria > Burkholderiales > Usitatibacteraceae > UKL13-2. The sequence goes on from JANYHZ010000077.1 coordinate 7,224, forward strand.
ACGGTATCCACTGAATGCGGCTTGCCATCGACGTAGCGCATCGTGACCTGCGATTTTGCATCGGGACGAAGCCAGGGCAGGCGGCCGTCACGACGGATCTCCGCCTGACGCTGTACCAAACGATGCGCGTAATAAATCGGTGCTGGCATCAACACGCTGGTTTCGTCGCACGCGTAGCCGAACATCAAGCCCTGATCGCCCGCACCCTGGTCGAGGTCATTGTCGTGCGCCTTGTCGACACCTTGTGCAATGTCCGGGCTTTGCTTGTCGTAGCAAACCATGACGGCACAACCTTTGTAATCGATGCCGTAATCGGCATTGTCGTAGCCGATGTGCTTGATGGTGTTGCGCGCAACGCCGATGTAATCGACGTTGGCTGTGGTGGTAATTTCACCCGCCAAAACAACCAACCCGGTATTGCAGAGCGTCTCCGCAGCAACCCGCGAGCGCGGGTCTTGGGCTAGAATCGCATCCAGAATCGCGTCCGAAATTTGGTCGGCCACTTTGTCCGGATGGCCTTCCGAAACGGATTCAGATGTGAACAAAAAGTCAGTCATTGGGTAACCCCTCAGTCAGTCAAAAAAATTGCCGCGCATCGGTAACTGGCGGCGTCGATAAAAAAATACGAAGACAAAAAGCACAGCCATGAATTTTAACAGAAAGCCCGGCAGCTTCCAAACAGAAAGTCCTTCACCACTGCGGCTACTATCACCGTGATATGGCTCTTTCGGGCGCTTGGCAGCCTACCGCTTTGGCTCAACCAAACCATCGGTTTTGGACTGGGCTGGCTGACATGGTGTGGTTCCGCGCGCCATCGTCGGCTAACGCGCGAAAATATTCAGCAATACGCTCTTAGCAAAAAGTTAAATGATGTCAGACACTTGTTGCGCGCAGCGATTGGCGAACAGGGCAAGGGCATCACAGAGCTCGCCGTCGCGTGGACCGCGTCGCCAGAGCGCCTCTATTCGATGGTTCTGGAGTGCAATGGCTGGAAACATATTGAGGCCGCGAACGCCGGCGGGCGGCCAATTATTCTCGTCACACCGCATCTCGGTTGCTACGACATCGCGGGACGTTACATGGCAGGCCGGATGTCGATCACGGCGCTCTACCGTCCGCCCAAGAAAGCCTGGCTGGATGCGATCATGCAGCAGGGGCGAGTACGTGCCGGAGGTGCAACTGCGTCGGCAGACGCTAGTGGCGTCCGCACACTACTCAAAGCACTAAAACGTGGCGGCAACATCGTTCTTCTTCCGGATCAAGTGCCCGGCGGGGGCGACGGCGCTTGGGTGGATTTTTTTGGCCGGCCTGCCTACACGATGACGCTGTTGCCGAGACTGGCCGCATCGGTTAACGCGGTCGTATTGTTTTTCTTTGCCGAGCGTTTGCCTCGCGGAGCGGGTTATCGTATTCATATTGAATCGATGCAAGAGCCATTTTCAGCCGACCGCAAAATCGCGGCCCTTCAAACCAACCGCATGGTGGAAAAACTTGTCGGCATGGCCCCTTCCCAATACCTTTGGGGTTACAACCGTTACAAGCACCCCGCAGGCGCACCGCGACCAGAGGCAACTTGATGCGGCTGGTACTGGTCTTGTTATGGTTCCTTCGGTGGCTCCCACCGCGCTGTGTGGTGGCGATGGGGCGAGGCCTGGGCGCCCTGCTTTTCCATTGGGGCCGGCGGCGTGTCACCTTGATCAACCTCAGATTGTGCTTCCCTTTGCTGACCGAACCCGAGCGGGAGCGCATTGGTCGTGGCGTATTTCAGAACCTTGCGCGCGCTACGCTCGAACTCGGTCGAGTCTGGTACAGCCCGGTCACCAGCGCGCTCGCCAATATCACGCTCGTTGACAAACATCACTTCGAAGTCTGGCGTGGGGAAAAACCGGTCATTGTTCTTGCGCCCCACTTCGTCGGCCTGGATATGGGAGGCGCACGCCTCTCCCAGGAGTATCCGGAAATTTTTTCGATGTACTCGGCGCAAAAAAACAAAGTGTTCGACCAGGCGTTGCGCAACGCGCGCAAGCGCTTCAACAATGCGACTCTCGTTACCCGACAGCAAGGATTGCGCCCGGTGTTGAAAGCGCTTAAGGAGAAACGACCTTTCTACTATTTGCCCGATATGGACTTCGGCGCGAAGGACGCCGTGTTTGTCGATTTTTTCGGCGTCAGGACTGCCACGGTGACTGCCATGTCCCGCTTGGCAAAAATTACCGGGGCCAAAGTCATCCCACTGGTAACCCGCCAGACGACCGACGGTTATGAAGCGCGCTTCTACCCGGCGTGGGACGATTTTCCGACCGACGACGCCCTCGCCGATGCACGGCGCTTGAATGCCTTTCTGGAAGAGCGCATTCTTGAAATGCCGGATCAGTATTTCTGGGTACACAAGCGATTCAAAACGCGCCCGCCGGGAGAGGCTTCGTTCTATTGACGGGCACACCGCATTTGGCCGGTTCAGCGCGAAAGCGCATCCTGTACGATTTGAATCTGCAACGCGCAAAGCTACACCAAGCCGACTCAATATGATTAAATGTGAAGCACAAGTGGAGCGAGGGGATCATAAACATGGCTCAATTCCAAGTCCTGTTGCGTGGCGAACATTTTTTGTTGAACCGGGGTGGCAGTGAGGGTTGGTTTGGCTTCATCAAGACCGTTTACGTGCAATCCGAAACCGAGGATTCCGCATGTGAATACGCGGTGAAGCAGGCCATTTCCGATCCCGAGTTCCGCGCTTCGGTAAAAAACCCCCCCGACAAGCCGCCGGCGATGAATGTTGAAGACTGTTCCGAAATCGAAAAAGATCCGAGTCTTCAAGACAGCCCTTTTATCTACACACCAGAATAGAAATAAGTCCAAATTGGTATTGCGCTTTACCAAGATGCACGGCCAGGGCAACGATTTTGTGATGCTCAACGGCATTGCACAAAAGATTTCCCTTTCGCCCGCGCAAACCCGCCGTATCGCGGACCGGCACTTCGGCATCGGCTGCGATCAGATTTTGCTGGTCGAAGCGCCCACCCGCAACGATACCGATTTTCGCTATCGCATTTTCAATGCCGACGGTGGCGAGGTCGAGCAGTGCGGCAACGGCGCTCGCTGCTTCGCCCACTTCGTGCGCGAACAGGAATTGACCGACAAGTCCGACCTTCGCGTCGAGACACTTTCGGGAATCATCGAACCGAGCATTGCCCCAGATGGGTCCGTCACCGTGAATATGGGCTTACCGCGTTTTTTTCTCGCTGAGGTGCCGTTTGTGGCCGATGAAGAAGCGCTGCAGTATCAACTGGATGTTGACGGCCTCCCGATCCGCATCGGCGTGGTATCGATGGGTAATCCCCACGCAGTTCAGACCGTGCCCGACGCCGATACTGCGGCTGTAGGCCAAATCGGTCGCTTGATTGAGCACCATGTTCGGTTTCCAAAACGGGTCAACGCGGGTTTCATGCAGGTGCTGTCGCGCACACGGATACGCTTGCGGGTATGGGAGCGCGGTGCGGGCGAAACGCTGGCGTGTGGCACGGGCGCATGCGCGGCGGTGGTCACCGGCATTCGCTGGGGCCTGCTTGATGGATCTGTCACTGTCGAGACGCGCGGCGGCGAACTCACGGTAACATGGGCGGGACGCGAACCGAACGCAGCGGCCGAAGCGCCGGTTTTCATGTCTGGCGCGACGGCGACCGTATACAAAGGCGAGATTGAAATTTAACGATTTTCCGAGGATGAACGAACAGTGTCGAATGCCTTGAACCAAGAACAAATCGCCGAGTTTTTCCGCGCGAATCCGGATTTTTTTGAATCTAACGTCGACGTACTTTTGAATATCAATGTGACGCACCCTCACGGTGGGCGTACCGTATCGATTCCAGAACGGCAACTTATCGCCACGCGCGAAAAAGTCAAACTGCTCGAGGGCAAACTATCCGAACTCATTACGTTCGGGCAGGAAAACGACGCACTATCCGAAAAAATTCATCTACTCACACTCAACCTGATTGGCTGCGATTCGCACGAGCAGTTGATCGACACGCTTTATCTGGATTTGCTCGACAATTTCCAGGTTCCACATGTGGCCGTGCGCCTGTGGAATGTGACCGTGCCTCCACTATCACCGGACGCAACCCCACCGGAATTCCAGCCGGTCGCCACAGAACTCACCCAGTTCGTGGCCGCGATGTCCGGGCCGTACTGTGGCAGCCATCCTGTTTATGAAACCAATCTCTGGTTTGGCGAACACGCACCGCATTTGAAATCCTACGCCTTGATACCGCTAAAAAAAGACGGTGTCTTTGGGCTCCTGCTGATGGCGTCGGAAAATGCAGAACGGTTCTACGCCGACATGGGTACTGTATTTCTCACTCGTATCGGCGACGTGTTCGCGCATTGTCTCGCCCGGCATCTACGTCTGGTTCCGGTGCCAACGAACGTATAACGTCGCAGGAGCGCGCCAGTGCATGCCGCCATTGATCGCTACCTCTTGTTCATCCGGCATGAACGCAGGCTTTCGCCACTCACCGTCAAGCACTATCAGCGCGATCTCGCCTTGCTCGAAACACTTGTCGACACCGATGCCAGCTGCATTCGCGGAGCGGTCAAACGCGCACTCCTGGAACTCACGGTCGCCGAGATCCGGCGCTTCGCCGCAACGCTGCACGGTCGCGGACTCGCGCCGCGTTCGTTGGCGCGAGTGCTCTCTGGCTGGCGCGGTTTTTTTGGGTACGCGGTTCGTTCCAAACTGGTAGCAACAAATCCGGTTGACGGTGTACGTCCGCCCAAGGCCGCCAAGCGGCTACCGGCAACATTTTCACCCGATGAGGCCGTGCGCCTCGTCAGTTTTTCATCCGACACGCCAAGCGGCATTCGCGACCGCGCCATTTTCGAATTGCTTTATTCATCCGGACTGCGCGTCTCTGAAGTCACCAATCTGGATATTGGCGCAGTTGATTTTTCGGCACACGAGGTGCGCGTCACGGGTAAAGGCGACAAGACGCGCATCGTCCCGGTCGGCGGGCCAGCGATCAACGCGTTGCAGCGCTGGCTCGAAACCCGAGCGCTCTTGAAAGGCCACGAAAGCGCGGCATTTTTTCTGGGGACACAGGGCAAACGGCTTTCCCCTCGTGTTGTGCAGAGCCATATGAAAAGCTGGGCCGTAAAACAGGGGCTGACCATTGATCCACACCCGCACATGCTGCGCCACTCATTCGCGTCGCACGTGTTGCAATCTTCCAGCGATTTGCGCGCGGTACAGGAAATGCTGGGTCACGCGAATGAGTGGCGCAGCATGTGCGGGTGTGGATCAATGGTCAGCCCCTGTTTTGCGGCCCAGCTTTTCATTTGGCTCTGCACAACACGAGGGGA
>JANYHZ010000244.1 GCA_025362135.1 Betaproteobacteria bacterium
CAAAACCACCGGCTACGCCTGCATCATGGAAAAACGCCTCGTTGAACAGGTTGAATCGGGTGCCGCGAAAGAAGAGTTTTTGAAATTCGGCGATGAAATCGAAATCGATATGTTTGACCATCACGGCGAGACGATTTTTGGTGCAATCAAAAATAAGCTCGTGCGTCCACGCAATGCGTGACCAACGAGGGGTGGCGCAATAATGGCTGGCCAGACCGACCACGCGCTGCGTGGCGACTATTCACAAATGCGACCGGACTACACCGTCCTGCAGGATTATTCGCGCTATACCCCAACCGAGCAGGATTTGTGGAAGCGCCTCTACGCGCGACAGTCGGCACTAGTGCCATCGTTTGCGTGCGACGAATTCATCGAAATACTCGGCGCACTCAATTTCGGTGCGGGCATTCCGCATTTCGATGCGATCAACGCGAAACTTTTTCCGGCCACCGGTTGGACGCTGGTCGCGGTGCCCGGCCTGCTACCCGACGATGTGTTCTTCACACATCTTGCCAACCGCCGTTTTCCGGTCTCGGTGTGGCTGCGCAGTCCCGAGGAATTTGAGTACATCGTCGAGCCGGATATTTTTCACGATTTTTTCGGCCATGTGCCGCTGCTGTTCAATAAAGTCTTCGCCGATTATCTCGAGGCCTACGGCAAGGGCGGCGTAAAAGCCAAAGGGCTGGACGCGCTCGACTATCTCGCCCGGCTATATTGGTACACCGTCGAATTCGGACTGATCCAGACGCCGAAAGGTTTGCGCACCTATGGCGCCGGCACGCTGTCGTCGGCAGGCGAATTGCCGTATTGCATCCAGAGCCCGAAACCCAACCGCATTAAATTTGATCTGTTACGCGTGATGCAATCCAGATACAAGATCGATACGTTTCAGGAAACGTACTTCGTTATCGACAGCTTCCAGCAATTATTCGACGCAACCGCGCCGGATTTCACGCCGCATTATGTGCGATTGAAGCAGCAGGCGGATATCGCGGCAAATGCGGTGATCACCGACGACAAACTGGTAAAACTCTAGCATTGGCGCGCCTTTCAGGGACAAAATACTCTGAGAGGCGCGCCAATGCTTGTGTTTTTAATGGGGAACCTCTACAAACCGCGTCGTCCCAGCGTAGGCTGGGACCCAGTCCTTCCAATTACTTGATTAAACGATGGACTGGATTCCAGCCTACGCTGGAATGACGAAGTATTGAGGTTACGAGAAGTGCTCCGTTGCAAATGTCTAGCATTGGCGGGGGTTTTCGGGCATTTGTCCTCCAAACGCCGCACCAAATGGCGATCTAGCTGTTGCGTTGCCGGTTCCCAGCGAGTATTGCCCCGATTCAATTGGAATCCGGATCAAACAATCGCTGGTGCGCACGGGTGATCACCGACACGTTGCCAATGGCAGCAGGCTGACAGATTTCCTTGAGCGAGCATTGATCGCAGCGTTTGTCGTTCACGGGTCTCGGCAATTGTCCTGAGCCGATAACGTCACGAATCGCGACAAGTACCACCGCAACTTTTTCCCGCAAGGCAAGCGTGATGTTTACCTCGCGCCGTTTTCGCGAAGAGAAATGATAGATGGCACCTTTGGGTAAAGGCTTGCCAGTCATCTCTTCCAAGCACATCGCCTGTGCGGCCAATTGCAGATCGTCGTGCTCTTTGACACGCTTGGTGCCATGTTTGTATTCAACGGGGTAGGCGATGCCATCACGATTGAATTCCACCACATCACATTTGCCGATCAATCCGAGTTGCTCCGACCAGACCGGTAGCGCCCGCTCGATGCGCATGCCTTCACGCACCTCCAGGCCGGGCTCATCAACGCGCTCATGAACCGCGTCACCACGCTTGGTATGGACGTTGTGGTCAAACGCCTGCTCGATGTGAATCAATGCGTACTGACGCGGGCAGTAGCTGTAATGCTCCAGTGCGGAGAGCATGATAGGGTCGGACGTTTCCACCAGTGCCACGCTCAGGAAAACGGATTGGTTATGGTCAGTGTGCCGTTGATCACCTGACCGTGCTGCATGTCTTCCGTGTACAGCGTGT
>JANYHZ010000245.1 GCA_025362135.1 Betaproteobacteria bacterium
ACCGAAGGAATGAAGCGCCTCTCCAGCCCGGATGCACTGGCGCAACTGGAGGCCGGAATTCCGCTGGGACGACTGGGAACGGTCGATGAAATAGGGCAGGTGGCGGTGTTTCTGGCGTCCCCGCTCGCCTCGTACGTGACGGGGACGCTGCTGGTGACCGATGGTGGACAGAATTTGGCGGGCTCGGCGCTCTTCAACATCGGTGCGGAAAAAATGATGAAAGCAGCAGCGGCCGCCGCGAAAAAATAACGCTTGAAGAGGCACTCATGACCAACCCCGCATTCGAGACCCTGCAACTTTCAATGGATGCACACATCGCGCACGTCCGCATCAACCGCCCCGGCAAAGCCAATGCAATGAGCCGCGAAATGTGGCGAGAAATTGGCGCGGCCTTTGCGTGGGTCGATGCCACACCGGAAGCACGCGTGGCGGTAATCAGCGGAAATGGTGCTCACTTCACCTCGGGTATTGATCTGGCGATGCTGGCCGGTGTTGCCGATGAAGTTGATGACGACTGCGAAGGTCGCAAACGCGAAAAACTTCGCCGCACCATTTTGGATTTGCAAGCTTCACTCACCAGTCTCGAACGCTGTCGCAAGCCAGTACTTGCTGCGATACACGGTGCCTGCATCGGCGGCGGGATCGATCTCATCTGCTGCGCCGACATGCGCTATTGCTCGTCAGACGCCTATTTTTCCGTCAAGGAAATCGACATGGGCATGACGGCTGATGTGGGTACCCTGCAACGCCTGCCCAAGCTGATCGGTGACGGCATGGTGCGGGAGCTTGCCTACACGGGACGCAAATTTCTGAGTGATGAAGCGCTGAACTTCGGCCTGGTCAATCGCGTATTCGACACGCCGGAAGCGTTGCTGCAAGGGGTGATGCAGATTGCCGCCGAGATCGCAGCCAAATCGCCGTTGGCGATCCGCGGTACCAAGGAAATGATTCTGTACGCGCGCGATCACTCTGTGGCGGACAGCTTGAATTACGTCGCAACATGGAATGCGGCGATGTTAATGTCGTCTGATTTACAGGAAGCGATGATGGCCGGCATGCAGAAAAAAACACCGTCGTTCAGGGACTAAAAGAGAAGGTACCTCGACGAAACATTTTTCCCGTTTGCCCTGAGATTCGAAGGGTTGAGCGGGCCACGTTGAATCAACAAGATCACTTGCGTGTGCTTCGACAAGCTCGGCACGAACGAAGGTTCTTGGCAGTTCCCCCAAAGGAGAGCAAGGCCATGTCGCACATTCGTTCAAGGTGTTTCAACATATCAACTGTCCCATTGTTGCTCGCATGTTTTTGTTGCGCCATGTCGCAGCTCGCGGTCGCTGTCACCGTAACGCCATCGAAAGCACTGGCCGCACTCGCCGATCAATTTATCGAAACACGCCTGGACCTGGATCCCTTCATAGGTACGTGGCTTACCGGCGACGCTCGCTATGAGGACAAATTCGTCAACAATCTGACACCGGCTTTTCGCGCAAAAGAGCGGGCCCTATTCACAGATACTCTCAGCGCACTCAGGAAAATCGATGTCCGCGGACTTTCGGAATCGGATCGTCTCACCCGTGCCGTGCTGGAATATCAGGTAAGCCGCGGACTCGAAGCCGCGAAATACGATTTCTATCTCACGCCGATCCACCAGTTTGGTTCGGTGCCGCTTACGCTGGTGCAACTGGCCAGCACCACGGGTGCCCAGCCGTTTCGTACGGTGGCGAACTACGAACACTTTCTGACTCGCATCGATGGATTTCCGGCTTGGGTGGAATCGGCCATCGCGAACATGCGCGAAGGCATGGCAAAGGGCGTGGTGCAGTCGAGGGTATTGATGACGCGGGTCCTGCCGCAATTGAAGTCGCAGATGGCAAGTGACCCTGCTGCGAGCGGATTTTACGTGCCGATCAAAAATTTCCCCGCTGTATTCGGGGACGAAGATCGCGCCCGCTTGACATCTGCCTACCGCAAGGCCATCGAAGAAAAAATCACGCCGGCAATCGTCAAGCTGCACGACTTTATTGCCAACGAGTACCTACCGAAATGCCGCGACACCGCGGGCCTGGGGGCGCTTCCCAACGGTGTCGCCAAATATGCGTTCAAAGTGCGCGAACAGACCACCACCAACATGACCCCGGAACAGGTACACCAACTCGGGTTGAGCGAAGTTGCGCGGATACGTTTGGACATGGAGAAGGTGCGGAGTGAGGTTGGATTCACGGGCGATCTCACCGCGTTCCTGGCCTCGCTTAATCGCAATCCGCAGTTGACGCCATTCAAGACCGAGCAAGAGGTGCTCGACTCGTATCGCAAAATCCAGCAGCGTGTCGAGCCGACGCTGGGCAAACTGTTTTCGAAAATCCCGCGCTCGGTTCTGGAGATTCGGCCTGAGCCGGAAATAACAAAAGCGACGGCCGCGGCACATTACAGCGTGGGTACGCTCGATGGTTCACGTCCCGGCGTGTTTTACGCGCCGGTGCGGGATCCCGCCATCTATTCCACGCCAAACATGACGGCAACGTTCCTGCACGAGGGTGTGCCAGGCCACCATTTCGAAGTCTCGCTCAAATTGGAGTCCGATTTGCCGCGCTTCAGACGCTATGGCTGGTTCACCGCGTACGGTGAGGGCTGGGCGCTGTATGCGGAGAGCCTGGGTGGTGTACTGGGCGTCTATGAAGATCCGTATCAGAACCTGGGACGGCTGCGGTTGGAAATGTGGCGCGCGATTCGCCTGGTGGTGGATACCGGCATGCATGCAAAAGGCTGGACGCGTGAACGGGCGGTCGCGTACGTGATTGAAAACAATGGTGACAACGAAGCCGACGCCGTGCAGGAAATTGAACGCTACATGGCGATGCCGGGTCAGGCGCTCGCCTACAAGATTGGCGAACAGAAAATACTGGCGCTAAGGCATCGTGCTGAAAAACAGCTCGGGTCACGCTTTGATATCCGCGCTTTTCACGATGAAATACTCAACGGTGGAGGACTGCCGCTGGCGGTGCTGGAGCAAAAGATAAATCGCTGGCTGGCGCGTCAGCGGTAGTGTATTTGTGACTGACACCTTCCCGCATCGCCATGGGGAAGGAGATATTCAGGCAGTTAGCAGGCCCTTCTTCTTCAACATCGGCGTCACGGTGGGCGCACGGCCGCGAAATGCGCGGTACGCCTCGGTTGGCTCCATGGTGTTGCCGCTGGAGTAAATGAATTTACGCAAGCGCTGCGCGGTCGTGGCATCGAACGGATCGCCAGCCTCGACGAACGCTTCATATCCATCCGCATCGAGCACCTCAGCCCAGAGGTAAACGTAATACTGCGACGCATAGCCCGAGCTCGAAAAAAGATGCCCGAAATGCGGCAGGCGATGACGCATCAGAATCTGCGTGGGCATGCCTATCTTCGCTAGCTGCTCT
>JANYHZ010000287.1 GCA_025362135.1 Betaproteobacteria bacterium
AACGACGCACGCACGATCGGCTCACCCGCCTTGGCGGCGAGCCGCGTCAGCCAGCCGCCAATATCGGCAAACGTATCCGCCGTAGGCGAGACCAATTTACCGGTGAGCATCATCCCCCATGTGCCAGCGTTCACCAGCATCGAGTCCGACGCGCCCAGGTGTTTTTTCCAGTCGCCCTGGGAGAATTTGTCCTTGATCAGTTTGTCCGCCGTTGCGGTATCGGGAATGCGCAGCAGCGCCTCGGCCACGCACATCAGCAGCACGCCTTCCTGCGAGGAGAGATCGTACTGCGTCAGGAAAGACTGCATGCCCGTATGTTTTTGTTGGCCCGCACGCACCGCTTCGACCAGCGCGCGCGCGGTTGCGGTGGCGCGTGCGTTGGCATCGGAAGAGAGTTTGGCAACCGGAATTAGCGCGTCGAGCGTGCGCGATTCATCGGCGAGAAAAGCGTCGCGGAGCGGGGAAAATGAGGGGAGCATGGGGGAGCGATCCAATTGAAGTCCGCGCATTATCTCAAAAGCGGAGCGGGTTCACCTGCGCGACGAAATAGCGGCAATACATTCGCTCGGTTCGGCGCGCGCTATCGCGACGCACGTTTTGCAGCAATTGGATACGCAGAGCGCCATTTGGCGCGGCGTTTGAAGAATAAGTGGCTGGAGAAGCGCGCCAGTGCTAGTGATAGCGCGGTGGCCCCGACTACGGAATCACCCCGACCTTGCGCGCCACCGGAAGAAACTTCTTTTCATACCACTCCTTGTAGGCCGCAGGGTAAGACGGCTGTGGGCGTTCAAACTTTTGGGACAGTTGACGGCCAAGCGGAAGCTTGCGCAACTCCGCTACCGCCGCGCGCGCTTTTTCATCTTCGCCTTTCGCCGAATACGCCATTGCCAGATAGGCATGGGAATAGTGGTTTTTCGGATCCGTGTCCAATGCCTTCAAACACCACTGAATTGCGCTGTCGTAGTCGCCAAGCATGTAGTGGGCGCGACACAGGTTCATCATCCGGTCGACGCCTTGACCCTTAGGATTTGGATTCAAATTTCCAGCTTGGGTCAGAAATTCGATTGCCCGCCGAGGTTCTCCGCCGTAGAAATACGATACTGCCATAAGTTGATACGCGCTTGAACCCTTTGGATAGAGCGACAGATAAGTCTCATAGGCCCGTCGGCCGCCACCAAAGTCGTCATGTGCCATTGCATAGGCGAAAAAAACGAGATAGACGGAGCTAATTTCGGGATCGAGTTCCTTGACCTTCAGGGCGAGGTCGCGTGCCTCGACGAGTTTTTTCTCTGTGATGTTGTCCTCAAAGGCATCGGGATAATTGCCCGCCTGCCCCGCCAAGGACGTTGCCAGTCTGGCCATCGCGGCAACATTGTTCGGCTCCAACGCCAAAGCTTCGCGTGCCAAGGCCTCCATTTGCTGGTAATTCGTCAAAGACATAGGTTGTAGGATCAACGCGTAGGCGCGCGTTAAAAGATCGGCCACCTGCGGATTGCCCTTGCGCTTCTCGCTGTCGCGGGCCGCCGCAGTCATCATCTCGGACCCGATGCTGTTGCCAATACGGGTGATAACCCGTTCGTACAGGGCAAACCGGTCCGACATGTCGCCATCGAAACTATCGGACCAGAGCTGCGCATTGGTGGTGGCGTCGGCCAGTTGCGTTTCGATGCGGATCGTTGTGCCGCTGCGCTGGACATTGCCCTGCAACACAAAACGCACGCCGAGGTCGCGGCCGATCTTCTGCGCGGTCGCGGTTTTGTCCTTGTAGCCAGACGCGGTGGCGGCGTCGACAATGAAGCCTCCTCCTCCGGGTGCCCGCGAAAATCCAGCGGTTATTTTTGCGGTCAGTCCATCGGCGATAAAGGCGAGGTTGGGGTCTCCGGTGAGATTGGTGAACGGCAGTATCACGAGTGACATCGCGGGTACATTGCTTACGGTCGTGCTGGAAGGTGGGGGCTTGACCTCGACTTTTACCGGTTGTCGGACGGTCCAGTAGCCGGCCACACCGGCCAGCAAGGCTGCGGTGACTGCGATCACAGCTACACGGCCTTTGTGTTGTTGCATTCTCGCCGGCAGCGTTGAGCGTCCGCGCGCTTCGGGGCGCGTTCCATCGGTGACGTTATTAGCCGGTGTTGCCGCGTCGGGTAACGCCGGGGGTGCGGCGGATTCGGCCGCAATGATTGACTGTGCTTCAAGCTTTTGCTCGGTCGCGACGAATTGGTACCCCCGTCCTGGAATCGTCGCAATTGCCTTCGGCCCGAGCAGTTTGCGCAACGCGGAGACCTGCGCCTGCAGGTTGTTCTCCTCCACCACCAGGCCCGGCCAGACCATGTCCAGCAACTCGTCCTTGGTCACCACGCGGTCGCGATGGGTAATGAGCGCCTGCAACACATCGAAGGCACGGGAACCCAGTTCGACGGGTTTGCCGTCGATCAGCAGCGCGCGTTCGGATGGACGTACCTCAACCCGGTCGAATCGGAAATTTTGCAGCAACCGCCCCTCCGTGTGACAAGTCGACATTGTGGTACGAATTGTGCGAATTGTGCGATAACGCGCCCGCAGCGGATGCTATTGCGAACGTTTCCCGGCGACGACAGTACAGACTATTCCCACAACCCGACCTTGCGCGCCACCGGAAGAAACTTCTTTTCATACCACTCCTTATAGGCCGTCGGGAACGACGGCTGCGGGCGCTCGAATTCCTCGGTCGGGCGTTCCCCGGGTGGCAGTTTGCGCAATTCCGCGATGGCCGCGAGCGCTTTGGCATCGTCTCCCTTAACCGAGTAAGCCATGGCCAGATAGGCACGTGCGTTTACGTTTTGCGGATTGCTGTCCAATGACTGTAAACACAACCTGATGGTGCCATCGATGTCGCCGAGCATAAAGTGGGCCCGGCACAAATGGGAAATACGCTGTGCGATGCTAGTCCTTGGATCCAGAGCGATGGATTGATTCGATAGTTCGATGGCGCGCCGGGGTTCCCCACCATAGAAATAGGCTACGGCCAAATTGTTATGCGCGTTAGCGGCGTTGGGATTTAGAGAAAGATAGGTCTCAAATGCACGTCGATGCCCGTCGAAGTCGTCATGAGCAAGAGCGTAAACGCCAATCACGACGTAGACGCCGGTTTCTTTAGGGTCGAGTTCCTTTACTTTCAGGGCGAGGTCGCGCGCCTCTAGGTATTTTTTCTGCCTAACGGCCTTATCAAAGGCACCAGGAAATTCGCGCGGCTGAAACACCAGGGCTCGCGCCAAGGCGATCATCGCGTCGGTATTGTTCGGTTCCAGCGCCAGTGCTTCACGAAATAAGCCTTCACGCTGCTGGGAGAGCTTCAGCGTTCTGGGTTTTAAGTTAGTCGCAAGGCCGCGCAAAATCAGGTCGACTGCCTTCGGATTACTCTTGCGTGTTTCGCTGTCGCGGGCCTGTGCGATGATCATTTCGGGCCCAATGCTATGGCCGATACGGACACTTACCCGGTCGTACAGCGCAAACAGGTCCGACATGTCGCCATCGAAACTTTCGGACCAGAGCTGCGTATTGGAGTTGGCATCGGCCAGTTGCGCATTAATGCGGATCCTGGTGCCGCTACGCTGGACATTGCCGTTCAGCACAAAGCGCACGCCGAGGTCGCGACCGACCTGCTGTGCGCTCGCGGTTTTGCCCTTGTAGGTAAAAGCGGTAGCAGTGTTGACAATGACGAATCCTCCCAAACGCTCCAGATTGTCGGTCATGGTTGCGGTCAGCGCATCGGCGAGATAGTCCTGGCCAGGGTCACCGGTGAGATTGGTGAACGGCAATACGACAATCGAATGCTTGGGCACACTGGTGACGGCAGTGTTGGGGGCTGAGGGCTTGACGTCGACGTTTGACGATTGGTGGACAGTCCAGTAGCCGGCCATGCTAATCGCCACGGCTGCCGTACCTGCGATGATGGCAACACGGCTTTTGTGTTGCCGCATTCTCGCCAGCAACGTTGAGCGTGGGTTCGCTTCGGGGCGCGTTTCATCGGTGACGTTATCGGCCGGCGTTGCCGCGTCGGATAACGCCGGGGGTGCGGCGGCTTCGGCTGCGATGATTGGCGGTACCTCAAGGTTTTGCGCAGCCGCGACGAACTGGTACCCACGCCCTGGAATCGTCGCAATTGCCTTCGGCCCGAGAAGCTTGCGTAAGCTCGAGACTTGCGCCTGCAAGTTGTTCTCTTCCACCACCAGACCCGGCCAGACCATGTCCAGCAACTCGTCCTTGGTCACCACGCGGTCGCGATGGGTGATGAGCGCTTGCAACAAATCGAAGGCACGGGAGCCCAGTTCCACGGCTTTGCCGTCGATCAACAGCGCGCGTTCGGCGGGCCGTACCTCCATTCGATCAAATCGGAAACTTTGTGACAACCGCCCCTCCGTGTGACAAGTCGACATTGTGGTACAAATTGCGCGATAAACGCGCCCGCAGCGGATGCTATCGCCAGCGTTTCCCGGCGACGACAATACAGACTATTCCGGCAACCCGGCTTTGCGCGCCGCCGGAAGGTACGTCTTTTCAAACCACTCCTTGTACGCAGGAGGGCTCGATGAAAGTGGTTTGCCCCAATCAGTTAACTTGAACTTAGGATTTGTTCGTCGGAGCGCGGCCAATGCCGCGAGCCTTTTGGCGTCATCCCCCTTGAGGAAGTACGCAATTGGCAACATGAAGTAATGATTGGTCTGCCCCGGCGCATTTTCCAATGCCTTCAAATACCATTCGATTGCGGCATCGTTCTCGCCTAACATGAAATGCGCCCTGCCCATGTTGGCCAGAATTGACGAACCAACATGCTTTGGAGCCACTGAGATCGCCTGGGTCAGAAGCTCGATTGCCCGTTTGGGTTCTCCGCCAAGGATACACATGAGCGCCAGGTTGTTGTACGTGCCTGGGTTTTTGGGATCAAGCAAGACTCTC
>JANYHZ010000011.1 GCA_025362135.1 Betaproteobacteria bacterium
GAATCCGGTGCCGGTGCAGGAGCAACGGGCGCAGGACCGGCACCAGGCGGCGAGGCGAAGGAAAAGGATATGGGTAAGGTTGTTGACGCAGAATTTACGGAAGTAAAAGACAAGAAGGGTTAATGCCGGACACTTGCAGGCTGTCGGGCTTAAGGAATCGAAGCGAAAAATGAGCTGGGCGAGGGCAGATTTTCACGCGTTTCAAGCCAATGGTTGTTCCATTGGCGCAGGGACGTGGGGAAATATGCACCGGTCAGGTCATTTTGCAGCCGAATTCCCTTAAGCCCGACAGGCTGCTAGGTGCCGGATTAACTGGCCGGGTTCGAGCAGACGCTTTGCGCTGCTCAACCCGGCCATTCGTATGTAAAAAAGCTGGAATCCAAATGGCACAAAAAAAAGACTTCTACGAAATCCTTGGTGTAAATCGCGATGCGAGTGATGAGGACATTAAAAAGTCCTATCGCAAACTTGCGATGAAATACCATCCGGATCGCAATCCCGACCGTAAAGACGCGGAGGACAAATTCAAGGAGGCCAAAGAGGCTTACGAGGTTCTTTCCGAGCCGGATAAGCGCCGGGCCTACGACGCTTATGGGCATGCCGGGGTCAATCCGCAGATGGGCGGCGGTCATGGAGGCGAAGGTTTCGGCGGATTCTCGGAGGCTTTCGGAGATATTTTTGGTGAGATTTTTGGCGGGCGCGGTGGGCGGGGCGGGCAGCAGGTCTATCGCGGTGCGGACCTTCGCTACAACATGGACATCACGCTGGAGCAGGCGGCGCGCGGAACGGAAACCAAGATTCGCATCCCGTCTCTGGAGGACTGTGAGACTTGCAAAGGATCGGGTGCAAAGCCGGGGACTAGTGCAAAAACCTGTCACACCTGTAACGGTCAGGGCCAGGTCCGGATGCAGCAGGGTTTTTTCTCGATTCAACAGACCTGCCCCACCTGCCATGGCACGGGAAAGGTAATTCCCGAGCCTTGCACAGCTTGTGGTGGCGTGGGGCGCGTGAAGAAGC
Source organism: Betaproteobacteria bacterium (assembly GCA_025362135.1). GTDB lineage: Bacteria > Pseudomonadota > Gammaproteobacteria > Burkholderiales > Usitatibacteraceae > UKL13-2. The sequence continues at coordinate 1,018 of JANYHZ010000011.1, forward strand.
ACAAGACACTATCGGTGAAAATTCCATCCGGTGTTGATGATGGTGATCGCATTCGCCTTTCCGGCGAAGGTGAGGCGGGCGTGAATGGCGGTCCGCCGGGCGATTTGTATGTTGTCGTACAACTGAAGCCGCATACGGTATTCCAGCGCGAGGGGGCAGACCTGCATTGCGAAATGCCAATCTCCTTCAGCGTCGCGGCACTCGGCGGCGAAATAAATATCCCGACGCTCGATGGCGAGGCCAAGATCAAGATCCCGGCGGAAACACAAAGCGGACAGGTGTTCCGGCTGCGTGGAAAGGGGATCAGGCCCGTCCGGCAGACATCCGCAGGCGACTTGATGTGTCATGTTGTTGTAGAAACCCCGGTACGCCTCACTGACCGCCAGAAAGAACTCCTGCGCGAGCTGGAGGAAATCAACAAAATCGACGGCGACAAGCACAACCCGCGTGCCAAAGGCTTTATGGACAAAGTGAAGGACTTCTTCGCCGGCTGACCGGCAATCTGTCGCCAGACTCCAGACATGGCGACACGACCAAGTCGTTAGCGAACGAAGTTTTCCCGTCGAATGCAAACGTCTCCTGACCTGGCGCTTATCAGGCCGTCCACTAGCGCAGAGCCATGTGCTACAGAGTACAATTTCAGCGCAAGTAACTCAAAAAAAGCCTGAGGAGAATCCAATGTTCACGTATTTCCGCTGCGCTGGTTGGTTCGTGTTGTTCACTGTATTTGCACAATCCCAGGCGGCAATGGCGCAAGGAGTGACCGCAGATACCATTCTCATCGGCCAATCTGCTGCACTTTCAGGCCCGGCCGAGCAACTCGGCAAGGAAATGAAATCCGGCGCTGAAGCATACTTTGACGTGGTCAATAAGAGCGGTGGTGTGAATGGCCGAAAGATAAAGCTGGTTTCGGTCGATGATGGATACGAACCCGAAAAAGCCGCCGCCAACACCACGAAGCTGATCGAAGCCGACAAGGTTCTCGCGTTGTTCGGGTACGTCGGCACGCCCACATCGAACGCGGCACTGCCGATTTTTACTGCCGCAAAAATTCCGTTTGTAGGCGCATTCACCGGAGCGCAGAGTTTGCGCGAGCCTTTCAATCGCTATATTTTCAATGTGCGTGCGAGCTATTTCGACGAAACGGAACAGATCGTCGCACACCTTGTACAACAGGGCATCACCAAAATTGCGGTCTTTTACCAGAACGACGCTTATGGCAAGGCCGGTCTCGCGGGCGTCGAACGCGCGATGAAAAAACGCATGATCGAGATCGCCGAGACGGCGACCGTAGAGCGCAATACGACCGACGTCTCTGCGGCGGTGAGCAAACTTGCAAAATCCGGTACCAGCGCGGTGATCATGATCAGTGCCTATAAGAGTTGTGCGGCATTTATCAGGGCGATGAAATTGGCTGGCGCGTTCCAGCAGTTCTGGAATGTGAGTTTCGTCGGTTCCAAGGCGCTTTCCAATGAGTTGGGCGATGAAGGACGTGGTGTGCAAATTTCCCAGGTTGTCCCATTTCCCTGGTCCGATGTGAACCCAATCGTACGCGAGTATCAAAAACATATCGGTGCGCCCGAAAAATACTCGTTTACGTCGCTCGAAGGCTATATCGCAGCCAGGGTTATGGTCGAAGGTCTCAAGCGCGCGGGCAAAAATCTTACCCGCGAATCCCTTGTTGATGGGCTTGCCGGTATCGGAAAAATAGATTTAGGCGGGTTCACGGTTACCTATACGCCGACCAATCACAATGGATCGAACTACGTCGACCTGACAATAATTTCGCGCGCTGGCACCTTCAAGCACTGAGTCACTAGACTCTGCGTTTCCGTTGCATGTGCAGCCTGCTTCGCTGTTGTATTGCGCAAAGAAGAGCACGCCATTTTTTCGATATTGGCTATACAATGCGCGGTCTCCACGCGTACGCGCGCGGTAAGTCAATCGTCATCCAGTCAAAAATCCAGGGGGAAATTCATGAATTGTCCAACCCGCTACGGGCCGGTCGGGAGCATGCTCCGCACAGCGTCGATTATCGCCTTGCTCAGCGCGCTCGTTGTATTTGCGGGCCACGCTGTCGCGCAGGGCGTCACTGCGGATGTGATCACCATCGGACAGTCGGCGTCATTGACAGGGCCGTCAGAGGAGCTTGGCAAGGAAATGAAAGCGGGGGCTGATGCTTTTTTCAATGCCATCAACGAGGCCGGCGGTGTCAATGGCCGCAAAATAAAACTGATCTCGATCGATGATGCAGGCACGCCTGAGCGCACAAAAGCGAACACGCTCAAGCTTCTCAATGAGGACAATGTCTTCGCTTTGTTCGGGTATACGGGCACCTACACGATCAATCCGATTCTCCCCCTGGTCGAAAAAAACAAAGTACCTTTTTTTGCGCCTGCGAGCGGTGACATCGCCACCCGCGAACCCCTGAGCCGCTACGTCTTCAATATTCGAGCGAGCTATTTTGAGGAAACCGAAAAAATTGTCGAACAACTCACACGGCGGGGACTGACCAAAATCGCGCTGTTCTACCAGAACGATGCCTATGGTCGCGCCGGGCTGGCTGGCCTCGAGCGCGCACTGCGGACACGCAAATCGAACATCCTGATTTTTGGCAGTACGGACCGTAACTCGACAAGCGTTGCGTCTTCCGCACAAACCATCGCCAAGTCGGGTGCCCAGGCGGTCCTCATCAGCGCCGGCGCGAATACCGCCAGCGCTTTCATCAAGGAAATGAAGAAACAGGGGTCCAGTGCGCAGTTCTGTCTGCTCAGCTCCGTCGGGGCAATGACCGTTGCTGCGCAACTTGGTGACGAAGGTCGCGGAGTGGAGGTATCGCAGGTTGTGCCGCTGCCATTTTCTGACAGTGAGCCGCTCGGTCGTGAATATCTGAAGCGTATAGGCGGACCGACGAAGGCAAGTTTTGCGTCTCTGGAGGGATATATTGCCGCAAATGTTTTCGTTGAAGGTCTGAAAAAGGCCGGCAAAGTGCCCACGCGCGAGTCGTTCCTCGCTGCCCTCGATAAACTCGGCAGCGTCGATTTGCGAGGTTACCGCGTGAAATTTAGCGCCGACAACCACAACGGTTCAAGTCTGGTTGAACTTACTGTGCTTGGAGCAGGGGGAAACTACAAGCGCTGATGGCAAGTGAGCGTATCAATGAAAAATGGCGCGAATTCGCGCCCTTTTTCATTTCTGCAAACACGATGGGACTAAAACATGTGCTGCCCGCCGTTGATGGCGATATTGGCACCGGTCACGAATGCCGCCTCGTCGGAAGCAAGATAAGCGCACAAGCCGGCCACTTCTTCCGGTTTGCCCAAACGACCGATGGGGATCTGCGGCAGGATCTTGGAGTTGAGTACTTCCTCGGGAATCGCGGTTACCATCGCCGTGCCGATGTAGCCCGGCGATATGGTGTTGACGGTGACGCCCTTTCTGGCAACTTCGAGCGCGAGCGCTTTCGTAAATCCGTGCATGCCCGCCTTGGCAGCCGAATAATTGGTTTGACCGAAAGCTCCTTTTTGCCCGTTCACTGACGAGACGTTTATTACGCGCCCCCAGCCGCGCTCAACCATACCGTCGACGATGGGTTTGGACATGTTAAAGACGCTATCCAGATTCGTGCTGATCACGGTCGACCAGTCAATTTTAGACATCTTCTTGAACGTCGTGTCGCGGGTGATACCGGCGTTGTTAATCAGGATATCGATGGGCCCTATTTCCTTGTGAATCTTCGCCACCGCTGCCGCGCAGGAATCAAAATCCGCAACATCGACGGCGTAGGCGTGGAAATGGTAATCGCGCGCCTCCATTTCCTTAAGCCAGGCCGCTGATTTTGTATTCGATGGCGAGTACGTCACGACCACCTTGATACCCATGCGGGCTAGCTTCATGCAGATTGCTTCACCCAGGCCGCCCATCCCGCCGGTCACGACGGCAATTCGTTGTGTTGCTGGCATGTCTCTCTCCTGTTGTATTTTATGAACTACTTTTTAGCGATCAACCAATAAATCGCTGTCGCCACAAACAGACCTAAATGTAAAAATAATACACTCTGCAAACCAAAGCCGCCAATGCGGTGCGATCCATGCTCCGATCAGGACTTTTCCTGCACGTAACGTCCGGGTGCCGGTTCGATAGTCTTGAAGACCGCGTTCCCCAGCACCGTGCGCGCAGGGACCAGTCTGCCGCCATATTGTTTCAGCCATTCCGCCCACCGCGGCCACCAGCTACCCGCAATTTCCTCTGACGCGTCCAGCCATTCCTGCTGAGGCACACTGGGTGCCGGACCGATGCGGTAGCTGCGCTTATTTTTTGACGCCGGGTTTACGACACCGGCGACGTGGCCGGCGGCCCCCAGTAAAAACTCTGTTTTGCCACTCAACAACGATGCGCTCTTGTACGCCGTGCGCCACGGCACGATGTGGTCCTCCTTGGCGGCGAACACAAACGCAGGCAGATTTACATACGCGAGATCGACTGGAAAACCACACATGACAAGTTTGTCGGGCTTGGCCAGATTGTTTTTCGAGTACATGTTGCGCAGGTAGTATGCATACCATGGGCCAGGGAGGTTGGTGCTGTCGGAATTCCAGAACAACAGGTCGAATGCCACCGGTTTGGTGCCTTTAAGGTAATTGCCAACGACATAATTCCAGATCAACTCATTGGCCCGGAGCGATGTGAACGCGTACGCGAGATCGCTGCCGTTGACAATACCGCCATGGCCTACTTCGCTCTCGCGACTGGCGATAAATTTTTCATTGATGTACGAAGTGACTTCGCCGGTATCAGAAAAATCAAGAAAAGTGGTGAGAAAGGTGACGCTTTCAACGACATCGTAGCCCATCCGGCGCAACACTGCGATAGCGCTGGCGAGCAATGTGCCGCCAACGCAAAATCCAAGCGCATTTATTTTGTCGACATTCGTAATGCGCCGAACGTTATCGATGGCTTTCACGACGCCGCTGGCGATATAGTCATCCCACGTCAGATGCCCTTGTTCCGCTTTCACGTTTCGCCACGAAACCATGAATACGGTGAATCCCTGCTCGACGGCGTAACGCACAAATGAATTGTCCGGACGCAGATCGAGTATGTAAAATTTGTTGATGCAGGGCGGCACGATCAGCAGCGGGCGAACGTGTACCGCCTTGGTCATCGGCGCGTACTGCAATAGCTGGAAAACTTCGTTCTCAAACACAACACTGCCCGGCGTCACCGCGAGATTCTCACCGACCTTGAACGCTTCTTCGTCCGTCATGGAGATATGGCCCTTTTCAATATCTTCCCTTAGGTTCTCCAGACCTGCTTTGAGCGTTTCTCCTTTTGATTCCATCGCCGACTGGAGCGCCTCCGGGTTGGTCGCGAGGAAGTTTGCCGGTGACATCGCGTCCAGATGTTGCTTTACGAAAAAGCGCATTTTCTTTCTCGTGTCGTTTGCGACGTCCAGGCCTTCTATGCTGTTGAGCAGCAGACGGTAAGTAGAAAGATAGGATTCCGCCAGATAGCGAAACTGCGGCGAAGACTGCCAGGCATCGCCGGCGAACCGCTTATCCTGTGCGCTGGCTAACGTTGGTAGGGCGACGGCTGACATTTGCGCCTGTGGTTGCATAAAAAATTCAAACAGGCGTTTTTGCTCATCGACGAAATGCTGTTGCAGGGCCGCCAGCTTTGCAGGCTCCTGTGAAAGCGCCTGCATCCAGGCCTGATAGCCTTCATTTACGCTGGATGGCGTTGGCAGCGCGCCCAAGCTTTGCATCCAGCGGTTACCGGCTTCCTGCACGGCTGGGCTGCTATTGGAGGATTTAAAAATGGAATCGGAATGGGTCATGCTACGCTCGGTTTGTTCGGTCGGATGAATACAGTGGTTGCGGCCTGCGCGAATTATCTCGCATCTTGGTGCAGCTTACCGATGGGCTGGAAATATCGACTCGTTGCCTGCAGACTCAGGTGACGCAAACGGGAAACTGCGAATGCACATTGTGGCAATTGGCTGGCTTTACGTGACCCTGATGATGGCGATCACCGAAAAAAATATTACCGCTGGCGTATTGACTTTCGTCTTTTACGGCGTCCTGCCCTGCGCGTTGGTCCTCTGGCTGTCGGGCACGGCGTTGCGTCATCGCGCGGCTAAACGAAAATCCAGCATTGCGTGTGGCGTGTCAGACGAACAGGTGGACAAGCCAGATGGAGCCGACACCCGCTCCGATCAGTGAGATTTGCTGGATCGTATCGGCCAGCGTGGCGCGCTTGTGCAAACCGGGAATCAAATCTGCAATCGCGACATAGATCATGCTGGAAGCCGCAAAGCACAGAAACATGATCGAGTATTCGGCGAGCGATATCAGCATCACGTATGCCAGGAGTGCACCAAGCAATGTCGCAAAACTCGACATCACATTCCAGAATAGTGCCCTGCCGCGCGAAAAACCGGAATGAATCAGCACCAGAAAATCACCCAACTCCTGCGGCAACTCATGCGCGATGATCGCGATTGACGTCACCACGCCGATCCTGACATCCGCCATAAATGCGGCGGCGATGGCCAGACCGTCGGTGAAGTTATGAAATCCGTCACCGATGATGATCATCCATGCGGATGTCGTCCGCCCGGTTTCGTTCGCATGACTATGACCCGCGTGGGACTGATCGTGCGAATGCGCAATCGCTGCCTCAGCGGCACCCGCGTGATCGTGGTTGTGGCGCCAGAGCACCAGTTTTTCGAGCACAAAAAACGCCAGAATGCCTGCTAACAGCCAGCCCGCAGCGGCGTGATAGCGGGTGGTCTGCTCGAAGATATGCGGCAGCAAATCCAGAAACACAACGCCGAGCAATGCACCGACCGCGTAGCTAACGAATAGGGGTATCAGTCTCGGCTGCACGCGCCACGCGACTAGAGCGGCAAGCACAGCGGAGAGCGTACTGCCCGCAAGGCAGGCTACGATGATATAGGTGAGCGTCATAGAAAGTTGGCGATTGCACGTGCACGCGGGGTGAGCGGCACGCGCTGGCCGCATTGATTACCGACCCGGACAGTATCGGTGCAGCGAATCTCGCCCCTTTATTTGCAACTGAATTGCAATATTCTAACACGACGATTTATGTAGGGCGTGTCGCACAGGCGGCACCTGCGCCGAAACTCACGCGATCCAGATCAACCCCGCCATTCGTCCGGTTTTTCCGTCGCGGCGGTAAGAAAAAAAACGCTTCGGATCATTCACGGTGCAAAATTGCCCGCCGTAAATTGCATGTACCCCTGCGCGATACAGGCGCTGCCGTGCGAGCGCACAGATGTCGGCAAGGTACTTGTCACGCCGACCGGTGATCGGTCGAAACGCCGAAACGTCCTCTGCCGACTCAGGTGGAAACGCGTCAAAAACATCCGCCCCCACCTCAAATGCGTCGCGGCCAATTGTCGGCCCCAGCCAGGCGATGATCCTGGCTGGATTGGTGGCCATCGCCTCGACAGTGCGCTCAAGTACGCCACTTGCAAGTCCGCGCCATCCTGCGTGCGCGGCGGCAACACGCGAGCCGTCTACAGTGCAAAAAAGTACCGGCAGGCAATCGGCCACCATCACCGCGCAAGGCATTTCGGACCGCGTGGTCACCACCCCATCGGCCTCGCGGGCACCCCAGTCCGGTGACAGCACCGCATCGGCCATGACCACGTTCACGCCGTGCACCTGATTGAGCCAAACAGGTTCCGTCGGCAACAATTCGCGCAAGCGACGCCGGTTCTCTGCTACGTTTTGTGGCTCGTCGCCAACATGTGCTCCAAGATTGAGACTGGTATAAGCACCACTGCTCACACCGCCGGCACGGGTAGTGAAAAACGCCCTTACGGATGTCGGCGCAGGCCACTCCGGAATGATCAAGTCGGTCGTTTGTAACATTGTGGATTGCAGCAAGCTAGAGCGCGCGTACAAATTCGATCAGTTCGCGCATGTCATCAGGAATTGCCGCCTCGAAAGTTACGCTTTCGCCGTGCACGGGATGGTCAAATGTCAGTTCGCGGGCATGCAATGCCTGTCGCCCGAATTTGCGGAACACGTCCCGCATCGCCGCATCCACCCCTGCCGCACCTGGGCTATAGACCAGATCACCCTCAATCGGGAAACCGATCGACTGCATGTGCACACGAATCTGGTGCGTGCGGCCCGTCTCGAGTCGACATTCAATCAGGCTGTGATGGCGAAAACGCTGCCGGACACGATAATGCGTGACTGCAGACTTTCCACCCTGCCCTTCGTCTTCGCCGATCACCGCCATTTTTGTGCGGTGATGCGGATGGCGTCCAATTGGCTTTTCGACAACGCCCTCTTGTAGCACTTGCCCACGCACCAGCGCGACATAGATGCGCTTGACCGTCCGCGCCTGTAACTGCCGCACCAGAGACAATTGCGCAGCTTCGGTCTTGGCGACGACCATCACGCCGCTCGTTTCCTTATCGAGCCGGTGAACGATGCCCGCGCGCGGCAAATTGATGACCGAAGGATTGCGGAACACCAGGCCATTGAGCACCGTGCCACTCCAGTTCCCTGCGCCCGGATGCACCACCAGTCCCGCCGGCTTGTCGATCACCATGACGGCTTCGTCCTCGTGAAGCACATTCAGCGCGATTTCTTCGGGTACAAATGCCGCCTCATCGTCGCGAGGAACGATCGTCGCGTGGATTTCTTCTCCGCCGAACAGCTTCGTTTTCGGCGAAGCTGTTTTCGAGTCAACGGTCACAAAACCCGCTTTCGCCAGGGCGGCAAGGCGGCTGCGCGAATATTGCGGCAACATTTGCGCCAGCACTTGGTCTAAGCGACTACCCGAAAGCGAAATCGGCACTTTCAACGTGACCATTTCCCCGTCAACCATAGGCGGAGATTGTAGGTCGCTTGGGCTATAATCTTCCTCTTCAATTTCGACTGGCATCCTTAGAGTATGACACGATCTTTTTTGGCTGCGCTCACTCTTGTGCTCGCAAGCACACTGCTCACCGGCTGCGGATTTTTCGGCGACAAGCTCGACCCCAAGAAAAACTGGACCGTCGAAGAGTTCTACAAAAACGCCCGTGACGAACTCGACTCCGGCAATTACGCCGGTGCGGTCAAAGCCTACGAGGCACTGGAGGCCAAGTATCCGTTTGGTCGTTATGCGCAGCAAGCACAGCTCGACATCGCTTACGCGTATTACAAGGACAGCGAAACCGCACAGTCTGTATCGGCGGCCGACCGTTTCCTGAAACTGCATCCGAATCACCCAAACGCCGACTACGCGCTCTACATCAAGGGCTTGGCTTACTTCAAACCTGACTTGGGCATATTCGGCGAATTCCTCAATCTTGATCCCTCCGAACGCGACCCAAAAGCACTGCGCGAATCATTCGAAGTATTCAAGGAACTCGTGACGCGCTTTCCCGACAGCCGATACACTGACGATTCACGTACCCGTATGTCCTTTCTGGTGAACGCGCTCGCCAAGCACGATGTTGCGGTCGCAAGATACTATCTGGCCCGGGGCGCATTCCTGGCAGCCGCCAACCGCGCGCAAATCGTATTCCAGCGCTATCCGCAAGCGCCCGTAATCGAGGATGCACTCGTGATCTCGGTGCAAGCATATGAAGCGATGGGCATGACCGAACTCGCAGGTAGCTCGCGCCGCGTGCTTGAAAAGAATTTCCCAAAGAACAATATGGTTGCCAAGACGTCGACCGGCGGCAAAGCATGGTGGAAGCTCTGGTAGCGCGCTCGTCCAAAATCTATTGGATACCAAACGCAAGCACTGGCGCGCATTCCCGAGCGTAAATGCCTGAAGAACGCCGTAAATAGGCAATCTCCGTCGTTACATTGATTGCCTCGCAGTGCTAACCACCCGCCGCAAGCAACGATAGCAACTGCTCCTGCGCATTGCGCCGCACGGCTTTAGTACCGCGCGCGGGACGTTTTCGGGTGTAGCCGCCCTCCCCATCCATTTCCCACGCTTGCACATTGTCATCCAGATAAGGCCTCAGGCCTTCGCTGATTACGCGTCGCTTGAGTTTGGTGTCGTCAACGGGAAAGCAGAGTTCGATGCGACGAAAGAAATTGCGGTCCATCCAGTCGGCGCTCGAAAGCCACACCCGCTCATCGCCACCATTTCTAAAGTAGAAAATGCGCGAGTGCTCAAGAAACCGGCCAACGATCGAACGAACGCGGATGTTTTCCGACAGGCCCGGAACGCCCGGGCGCAACGCGCAGACGCCGCGCACGATCAGGTCAATTTTCACGCCAGCTGCGGAGGCACGATAAAGCGCCTCGATGACATCCGATTCAAGTAAGGAATTCATCTTGGCGATGATGTGGCCGCGCAAGCCTCGCTTGCTGCTCCTGGCGATCTTGATTTCGTTCTCGATCGATGCGAGCACGCCAGCGTGCAACGAGAACGGTGCCTGCCAGACACGCGTCAACTTTGTCGCCTTTCCCAACCCGGTCAGTTGAACGAAAACCTGATTCACGTCCACGCAAATTTCCTCGTTAGACGTAATCAAGCCGAAATCGGTGTAGAGCCGCGCCGTACGCGTGTGGTAATTGCCGGTGCCCAGGTGAACGTAACGCCGAAGCACAGGCTTTTGTCCTTCCTCCTGCTCGCGCCGGACAACCAGCGCCATTTTGGAGTGCGTCTTGTGGCCAACAACGCCGTACACCACGTGCGCACCGACCTCCTCAAGCTTTGCTGCCCAGTTGAGATTGGCTTCTTCATCGAACCGCGCCATCAGTTCCACGACCACAGTTACTTCCTTGCCGTACTTGGCAGCTTCAATCAGCGTTTCCATGATGGCCGAATCGGTCCCTGTTCGATAGACGGTTTGCTTGATGGCCACGACCTGCGGATCGTGCGCGGCTTGCTGAATGAATTCGATGACCGGCGTGAAACTTTGAAATGGATGATGGAGCAAGATGTCCTGTTTCTTCAGTATTTCGAACAAATCCTTGCCTTTGGCGAGTTTGCCAATACCTTTCGGCAGACCAGGCGCAAACACTGAAAATTTGAGTTCAGGACGGTGCACCTGGTCAGGTACGCTCATCAGGCGTACCAGATTGACCGGCCCGTTCACGCGGTAGATATCGCCTTCATCCAATTCGAATTGCGTCGCGAGAAACTGAAGCGTTTCCTCAGAGCAATTGTCGGCAATTTCGAGGCGCACCGCGTCACCGAGATGTCGCTGCGGCAATTCGCCCTGGAGCGCGAGACGCAGATTCTTGATCTCTTCCTCATCGACAAACAGATCGGAATTACGCGTTAAGCGAAACTGGTAACAGCCGAGTACTTCCATGCCTGAGAAGAGCTCACCGACATGCTGGTGAAGGACCGATGTCAGGAAAATAAAGTCGTCCTCTCCCTCCGCTACACCCGGCGGGAGCTTGATCACGCGTGGCAACATCCTGGGTGCCTGCACGATGGCACGCTGCGAATCGCGGCCAAACGCATCACGGCCGGTGAGTTCAACCGCAAAATTCAGACTTTTATTGAATACACGTGGAAACGGATGTGCCGGATCGAGACCGATCGGCGTCAAGACCGGCATCATTTCACGGAAAAAATAATCCTTAACCCATGCCTGCTGTTTCGGTGTCCATTGCGCGCGACGCAGGAATCGGATGCCTTCTGCTGCCAACGTGGGGAAAATGTCGTCGTTCAACAGTACATATTGCTGCGCAACCATCTCGTGTGCGATTTGAGCGACCAACCGGAAGGTTTCCTTCGGTGTTTTGCCGTCGGGCCCGCGAATACTCGAATTTAGCTTTATCTGTTCCTTGAGGCCAGCCACCCGAATCTCAAAAAATTCATCAAGGTTGGAGGAAACAATCGTCAAGAATTTCAGGCGTTCAAGCGTAGGAATTTTGCGGTCTTCCGCCTGTGCGAGGACCCGGCGATTGAATGCAAGCAACTGAATCTCGCGATTCAAAAACAATTCATGCGGTTTTGGCTTGCGTGCAGAGCTCGTCACCATCGGTGTATTTTTTGGTTTGGACTTGCGCCTGAGGGCGTGCTTTGATTTGGCATTCATGGTACCGACAGCGTATTACGTTTTTGTGACGCAGGCCAGCCCCGTCCTCCCTGTGACATACTGCCAACGTTAAAAAAACTCCATCGCCGGATATATGCCTCATCACACTCTTGCCGCAGTTGACCTGGGCTCAAACAGCTTTCACCTGCAGATTAGCCGTGTCGTAGACGGCCAGCTTTACCCGCTCGATGCGCTGAAAGAAACGGTCCGCCTCGGTGCAGGTGTTACCAGCGAAAAATCGGTCGAGCCGGAAACCGCAGAGCGCGCATTTGCCGCCCTTCGCCTGTTCGCAGAACGCCTGCGCGGTCTTCCCAAAGATGCTGTGCGAGTCGTTGGCACGAACGCATTGCGCGTTGCAAAAAACGCCAATGTCTTTATCAAGGAAGCCGAAGCAATATTGGGCTACCCGATCGAAATTATCGCCGGGCGGGAAGAGGCGCGGTTGATATATGTTGGTGTTGCAAATAGTTTGCCGCCATCGAACCACCAGCGCCTGGTTGTGGATATTGGCGGCGGCTCTACCGAATTCATCATCGGTCACCGATTGAAGCCCAAAGTGGTCGAGAGTCTTTATATGGGCTGCGTCAGCTATTCGGAGCGCTACTTTCCTGGCGGAGTGATGGACAAGCGCACGCTTCGGGAGGCGCAACTGGCTGCACGCAAGGAAATCGAGCAAATCGCAGCACGATTCCACAAGGAAGGCTGGAAGGAAGCGTACGGCTCCAGTGGCACCGCCAAGGCGCTGGGATTAATTCTCACCGAGAACGGGTTCACTGCCGAAGGCATCAGTCTCGAAGGGCTCGAATGGCTACGTGATAAAGCGATCAAAGCGGGCGGCTTCAAGTTGCTCGATCTGCCCGGCGTAAAAGGCGATCGCATTCCCGTTTTACCGGGCGGCCTCGCCATCATGCTCAGCGTATTTGAAGAACTGCACCTGATGCGCATGGCGGTGGCAGATACCGCGCTGCGCGATGGTGTACTGCAAGACTTGCTGGGCCGTACGCACCATAAAGACATTCGCGATGCGACGGTCGAAGCGATGTCAAAACGTTATCACGTCGATCAAGCCCAGGCCGAGCGTGTGAAGCATCTGGCACTTGGCTTTTTTGAGCGCATCGATGAGTCAGCAGACACCGAAATCGCCTTCCAGCGGCGGCAAAAACTGGCTTGGGCTTGTCGCTTGCATGAGATTGGCATCGACATCGCACAAGCGGGTTTTCACAAACACTCGGCGTATGTCATCGCCAACGCCGATATGCCGGGCTTTTCAAAACGAGAACAGGCGGCGCTGGCGACGCTAGTACTCGCGCAACGCGGAAAGCTGTCCAAAGTGGCCGGCGATTTGCCGCGTGAATCGTCGTTCGCAACCGAGGTGCTCTGTCTTCGCCTGGCCGTATTACTGTCGCGTAGTCGACGAAATGTCGATGCGAAACGGTTTGGGCTCGCCAAAGTGAACAATGACTTCAGACTCGCAGTCGGTGCGGCGTGGCTGGAAACCAACAGCCTGACCGATTACGAACTTCGCCAGGAGGCGCTGGAGTGGGCCAGTGTTGGGTTGAAGCTGGAATTGGTACCAACCCTTTGATCGGTAAGGCGCTGGTTGGCAGAGCACTGCGGGTGAACCCTGCAAATTGACTATTCTGCGACCGTATCTGGTGTGGCCATCGCGACGAGAACCGCCTTGGACTCGCCGTCCCGTTCACGTTGTCGAAACCACCAGACCGCACCCTTCTTGACCGAAACATAACCTTCATCTCCGTTAAGGAGTCGTCCCGCGACCATTCCCAGTGTGGGCTGGTGACCTACGACGATGACATTGTTGGCATTGCCTGGCCAGTCCGCTGCGCGCAGTATTGCGTCCACAGACGCATCAGGTGCAATCTCATTGATCGTTTCCACCGGTATGCGAAGTGCCGCTGCAGTCTGTTGAGCGCGCACCGCAGGGCTTGAGATGACACGCCATTGATTCGAACGCTGTGGCAAATTGGCCAGATGCGATTGAATCCATTGCGCCATACGTGCTGCCTGCTTTTCACCGCGAGGCGTCAGTCGCCGCGCGAGATCATTATTTACGAAATCTTCGGCTTCAGCGTGGCGCCACAGAATGAGATCCACTAGCCCACCGCTTCCGCTGCTGGCGGCGTAGTGTTTGCGGTACGCGTCGTCAAATAAATTCCCGCAAAAATGAAGGCAATGCCGACGAGGTGAAACCAGAATAAACGCTCGCCCAAAAACAGCCACGCGAGCAGGCTTCCAAAAACCGGCATCAAATACATGAACAATCCCGCGACACTCGGCCCAACCTCTTCAACACCACGGTTCCAGAAAACATAGCCGATCACCGAAGGGAATATCCCCAGGTACAGCAGTGCTGCTGCAGCGCCCCAGGTCCATTGAATCGATTTTCCGCTGGCGATCTCCCAGGCGTAAACCGGCGTCATGCCAATCAGGCCAATCAATCCGCAAACCGCCAGCAGTGCGATACCGGGAAGACCCTGCGGTCGCCATTTCAACGTCAACGTGTACAGCGCCCACAGTAACATCGATGCCAGCACAATCAAATCTCCGCGATTAAATTGCACTGTGGTAAGCAATTCCAGCTGACCCTTGCTCAAGATCGTCATTACGCCAACGAGCGAAATCGCCACACCCACCATTTGTACTGCCGGTACACGCCGCTTGAAAAAAATAACACCGATGAGAATAATCATCACCGGCGTGGCTGAGTTCAGCAGCACGCCATTGGTTGCGGTGGTGAATTGCAGGCCAACGTAGCTGAGGAGGTTATGAAAACCCATGCCGAGCAAGGCCAGCAACGACATCATTTTCCGGTGCCGCCAGATTGTCGTCCAATGCCTTCGAATTTGCGACAGCGCAAACGGCATCATCAGCGAGACGGCGATCGCCCATCGCCACCAGGCGAGTGCAACCGGCGGAATCTGGGCATCACTCACGAACGCCCGTCCAATCACCCAGTTTCCCGACCAGAACAACGCGGTGAGGGAAAGAAGAAAATAGGGGGACACAACAGGCGGATGCTTGAACATGACAAGTGTCGGGACACAAAAAAACCCGCTGTGTTGAGCGGGCTCTATTTGCGCGTTGCGACGCAATTGTTGGCTACAGGTACAAGACAGCCGGGAAGACAGCCACTGCCAGTACGATCAGAACCCACTCGGTATTCCAACGTTTAAGGTGGCCCGTGTAGTAAAGAATGATGCAAGCAATTGCGAAAACGTAGAATGCAGCCAGTAGCATTATTTCTCCTCCGATGGGCCTTTTGAGCGGACTTTCCTGAGACTTCTTGACCGTAAGTTACCACACAATTGCCGGATTTTCACTCGATATGTGGCCGAACTATACCGCATCCTCGCCGGTTTCTCCGGTGCGAATCCTGACCACCTGGCTCACGTCGGTGACGAATATCTTGCCGTCGCCAATCTTGCCGGTGCGCGCAGCCTTGATGATCGCGTCTATCGCTTTGTCCACCATTGCGTCGGCCAAAATCACTTCGACTTTCACTTTGGGCAAAAAATCGACTGTGTACTCGGCACCACGGTAGAGCTCGGTGTGCCCTTTTTGGCGACCAAAGCCTTTTACCTCGGTTACGGTAAGTCCGGTGCAACCCAATTCGGACAATACTTCGCGCACTTCATCGAGTTTGAATGGCTTGATAATCGCTTCGATTTTCTTCATTTCTCTTTCTCCGTAAGAGCCCTGTTATTTGGCGACATACTTGGATGTTATCGGATACCGCCAGTCCTTGCCGAATCCCCTGCGGGTGATCTTTGCACCGACCGGGCTCTGGCGCCGCTTGTATTCATTGAGCCGCAGCAGGCGTGTCACGCGGGTGACGTCCGCATCCAGGAAGCCCATCCCCACAATCTCGGACGGGGATCGATCCTGTTCCATGAATAGTTCCACGATCTGGTCAAGCGTATCGTATGGTGGCAGTGAATCCTGATCTTTTTGATCGGGACGCAATTCTGCACTGGGCGGCCGAGTGATCACTCGTTCGGGAATCACACGCGACAAGCTATTTCGGTACGTACAGAGTTTGTACACCAGCGTTTTCGATACATCTTTGAGAATTGCGAAACCACCAGCCATATCGCCATATAGCGTCGAATAGCCGACCGCCATTTCGCTCTTGTTTCCTGTGGTCACCACCATCGCGCCGAATTTATTGGAAAGCGCCATCAGTAGCGTGCCGCGCACCCGCGCCTGAATATTCTCTTCGGTCGTGTCCGGCTTCGTCCCGGCGAACTCTCCGGCCAGCGAAGTCTTGAACGCTTCGAACATTGGCGTAACACCGATTTCGGAATAACGTATGCCCTGAATCTGCATCATTTCACGCGAGTCATCCAGCGATATTTGCGCCGTGAATTCAGATGGCATCATGACCGCATGTACTCGCTCGCGACCAAGTGCATCGACTGCAATCGCCAGCGTCAACGCGGAATCGACACCGCCCGACAAACCGAGTAATACGCCGGGGAAACCGTTCTTGTTCACATAGTCCCGCAGCGCGACAACCAGCGCGCGATACACGCTCGCTTCCACCGATAGCGCTGCGTGCAATGCACCGCTGAGGTGGCCATGATTGAATTCCACCAGCCCCAACGTCTCCTCAAATTCTCTTTCCTGATAGCCTACAGAACCATCGGCGTTGATGCCAAACGAAGCGCCATCGAACAGCAACTCGTCCTGCCCGCCGGTCCAGTGCGCATACAGAATCGGTATGCCGCTTTCCTGGACGCGGGCACGCACCACGTCGTAGCGGGTTTCGAGTTTCTTGAAATCGTACGGCGATGCATTGGGGACGACGATCAGCGTCGCACCTGCCGCTTTTGCGGCGGCCACAGGCTCTGCGAACCAGACATCCTCACATATCAGCACGGCGATTTTTACGCCTTCGTGCTCGAACACAAATGGCTGGTCCCCGGTTTCGAAGTAGCGCTTCTCGTCAAATACCTGATAATTAGGCAAACGCTGCTTCAGGTAGGTGCCTGTGACCCGCCCGTCTTCAATCAGTGAGGCCGCGTTGTAGAGTTTGCCGTTCTTCACTTGCGGGTGCCCGACGATGACCTTGATCCCGGAAATCCGCGGTGCCAGCTCCGCAAGTGCTGCCGCGCACGCGACGCGGAAATCACGGCGGAACAACAAATCCTCAGGCGGATATCCGCATAGCGCAAGCTCGGGTGTGACCAACACGGATGCCCCTGCCGCCTTGGCCTGCTCGGCGTAGTCAAAAATTCTCTCCACATTGCCCGAAAGATCACCGAGCATGGGATTAAGTTGGGCGATGGCTATTTTCATGATTTTTCTCGCTCTCCTTCTTTTGTTCCCTCTCCGTGGGACGAGAGAACACTTGGAGCGGAGCAGAGGCTTAGGGTGAGGGGATTGTTCGGGTGAGGCGTAAGATTGCGCTTCCATTATAAGGTTGCCTTCAACACCCCCAAACATGCGCGAAGTTGAACTGAAAGTCCTGGATTCCCTTGGCAGCATTGCCTCACGGGAATGGGATGCCCTGACGAACGATAATCCCACGCTGAGCCACGCCTTCCTGCAATCGATGATCGACGCCGGTTGCACCACCGCCAAAACCGGTTGGCTGCCGCAATTTCTGACACTGTGGCGCGAACTTGACGGGCGGCAATCATTGTGTGGCGCTGTGCCGCTTTACGTGAAGAGCCATTCGTATGGCGAATATGTATTTGACTGGTCCTGGGCTGAGGCTTATCAACGACACGGACTTGAGTACTATCCGAAGCTCTTATCCGCGATTCCATTCACACCTTGCAGTGGCGGGCGCCTGCTTGCCCAGACAACAGCCGACCGCAAAATCCTCCTCGACGGCCTCCTGAGTCTGGCCGAGCAAAGCGATGTGTCGTCGCTGCACGTGCTTTTTCCCGATGCCCATGACCATGCGTTACTGATAGCCAGGGGAATGATGCCGCGCACCTCGATACAGTTTCATTGGCAAAACACCGACTACAAAAACTTCGACGATTTTCTCGCGACCATGAGCCACGACAAGCGCAAGAAAGTGAAACAGGAGCGGCGCAAAGTTGTGGATGCGGGCATCACGTTCAAGCGACTGGTCGGCACAGAAATCACCGATACCGATTGGGATTTTTTTATGGGATGCTACGACCACACCTACCGCGCGCACTTGTCTACGCCCTACCTTAATCGCCAGTTTTTCGGCTTGATTGGCAAACGCATGCCGGATAACATCCTGCTGATCGTCGCTGAATGCGAGGGAAAGCGTGTGGCCAGCGCACTCAATTTATTCAGCGAGAGTACACTCTACGGTCGCTACTGGGGCGGCCTTGAATTTCATTCCGGTTTGCATTTTGAAACCTGCTACTACCAGGCGCTGGAATTTTGCATCGAACGCGCCATTCAGGTATTTGAAGGCGGCGCACAAGGTGAACACAAACTCGCACGCGGATTTCTGCCCGTGAAATGTCACTCGGCGCACTGGCTGAAACAGCCGCAATTCGCCAAGGCGGTGGAAGATTTTTTGCGCCGGGAATTTGGCGGGATGGAGCGGTATGTGAATGAGCTGGGCGAGAGTAGCCCGTTCAAATCACAGTGAGCAAACGCCAGCACCAGCGCGCTTTTACAGCCATTTTCATGCCACGAGCCACGCCAATTCTGGTTTTGGACTATCGAATAAACTGACAACCTCATTCCCGTTCGCCCTGAGCCTGTCGAAGGGCCTCGCGGCGAGACCCTTCGACAGGCTCAGGGCGAACGGGCTGTGGGTGATGCTCAGGGCGAACGGGTCGAGAGTGATGCTCAGCGCGAACGGATGAATTATTTTGGTGAATACCCGCCGGACTTCTTCGATTTCGTCGTCATCGACGAATGCCATCGCGGCGGCGCGGCGGACGAAAGCAATTGGCGCGGCATCCTTGAATACTTTGCGCCTGCAGTACAGCTAGGCCTGACCGCCACGCCCAAGCGCACCGACAACGTTGACACCTACGCCTACTTCGGCGAGCCGGTGTACGTCTATTCGCTGAAGGAAGGCATCAACGACGGCTTCCTTACGCCGTTCAAGGTGAAGCAGATCGCGACCACGCTCGATGAATATGTATTCACGCCGGACGATATCGTGATCGATGGCGATATCGAGGCTGGGCGGCGCTATGTCGAAGAGGATTTCAATCGCATTATCGAGATCAAGGCGCGTGAGGAATATCGGGTAAAACTTTTTATGGATTTGATCGATCAGCGTGAGAAAACGCTGGTGTTCTGCGCCACGCAGGACCACGCGGCGGCGGTGCGGGATTTGATCAATCAAATGAAAGTAAGCCGAGACCCGGACTATTGCGTTCGGGTGACGGCGAACGATGGTGCGCGCGGTGACCAATTCCTGCGTGAGTTTCAGGACAATGAAAAATCGATCCCGACGATTCTGACGACATCACAAAAACTTTCAACAGGCGTGGATGCGCGCAACGTGCGCAACATCGTGCTGATGCGGCCGGTTGGCTCGATGATCGAATTCAAACAGATCATCGGACGCGGCACGCGGCTTTACGATGGCAAGGATTACTTCACGATCTTCGACTTCGTGAAGGCGCATCACCATTTCAATGATCCGGATTGGGATGGTGAGCCGATTGTGGACGTGGGCAGCGGTGTGAATGAAAATACCGGTAGAGAAAAAGAACCGCGAAAACACGAGATGCCGCGCGAGGAGTACGAGGTACCGCGCAAGATCAAAGTGAAGTTACGCGATGGCAAGGAGCGCGCCATTCAGCACATGATGGCGACGACCTATATGAGTGGTGACGGCAGCATGATGTCGGCGGCGCAGTTTCTGGAAAGTCTGTTCGGCGCACTGCCAGAGTTTTTCAAGGATGAGTACCAGTTGCGGGAAATCTGGAGCGCGCCGGCGACACGCAGAGTTTTCCTCTCGCGACTGGCAGACAAGGGTTTCGGCCATGACCAGATGGCAGAGATGCAGAAAATAATCGATGCCGAGAAAAGCGATTTGTTCGATGTGCTCGCGTTTGTCGCGTTCGCCATGCCGCCAATCACACGGGAAGCGCGCGCCGCCCATGCGCTGACTAAAATTCACGTATCGTTCAACGAAAGACAAGAAGCGTTTCTGGCGTTCGTGCTCGCGCAATACGTGAAGGAAGGCGTACAGGAACTCGATCAGGGCAAACTCTCGCCACTTCTCAAACTCTGCTACCGGAATTCGATTCCCGATGCCGTAGCAGATTTGGGCGATGTGGATTTGTTCCGCAACGCCTTCATCGGCTTTCAGAAGCATTTGTATTCGAGCGACAGGAAGCGTGTGGCGTAGGGAATGTCTGACGGATTTCAACTCGCACGGGCAATTGGGATTTGTAGGTTGGGTTAGCCGCAACGCGGCATAACCCAACAACGGTCGCAATTGCCGAGACCGAGTTGGGTTACGCGGCTTTGCCGCTAACCCAACCTACGAAGAGCTAAAGTCTATCGCTGGTAAGCCGTTCCAGCCATTTATGCTCCGAACACCGCATGGATAGGCGTTCTACGTTTTTAAATGCGGCGTTTTACTTCCACGCCTCACTAAACGCCTTCCAATGCGCCGCCCCTGCGTTAGCCTTCAGGAACTCCCGCGCCACTTTCACTTCGGCCTCGTACGACGCCTTGTTCAAACTGCCGCGCATCAACTGAAAGCGCAGGAACACGAGATAGGTATTCATCACGTCCGTCTCGCAGTAGTCGCGAATATTTTGCAGTTCGCCGCGCTGGTACGCGCCCCACACCTGCGAGCCATCCATGCCGAGCTTGCCGGGGAAGCCGCAAAGCTGCGCCATCTGGTCCAGCGCGGCACTGGCGCGGGGCTGGTACATCGCCAGCAGATCCATCAAATCGAGATGGCGCATGTGGTAGCGGCTGATGTAGTTGTTCCATTTGAAATCGCGGTCATCTTCGCCCATGTCCCAGAATTTCGGCGCGGAAAGGCCGTGGATCAGGGAGCGGTAGTTGAGCACCGGCAAATCAAAACCGCCGCCATTCCATGACACCAGTTGCGGTGTGTAGCGCTCCAGCCCGTCGAAAAAGCGCTGGATGATGGTCGGCTCGTCGTCGTCTAGTTTGCCGATTGACCATACGCGCAGGCCTTCGTCGGTGCGCAGCACGCATGAGATCGCGGCGACGCGATGCAGATGATGTTGCAAAAAATCACTGCCCGTCGCCTGGCGGCGGCGCTGGAACGCCAGCTCCGCGACGGCCTCGTCACTCATCGCGGCGTCGATGTCGTAGAGCTTTCGAAGGCCGACAACATCAGGAATGGTTTCGATATCGAATACGAGGATTGGGGTCATGACAATTTTTCTGCGAATTTATCTGGCGAAATATTGTTGATGCAGTTTTTCCATGTTCACCTCATTGGCCGGCTGCGATAAAACCACTTTACCGCCCTGCATGAGATAAACATGGTCTGCGATTTTTACTGCACCCTGCGTATTCTGCTCCACCAGCACGATGGTGCGGCCTTCGGCTTTTAATTTTGCGAGGGTCGCAAACATTTCCTGCACGATCAACGGAGCAAGCCCCAACGACGGTTCATCCACGAGCAGAATACGCGGACTGGACATCAACCCGCGCCCCATCATCAGCATCTGCGCTTCGCCGCCTGAAAGCGAACCCGCCATTTGGCTGCGTCGCGCCAACAACAGCGGAAACATTGCGTATGCGCGCTCGAGGTTGCCTTGCATCGTTGCGCGATTTTGTTTGGCATACGCGCCCAGCATCAGATTTTCCTCCACACTCATGTCGCGAAAAATCATGCGTCCTTCGGGAATGAGGGCCAGGCCGTGGCTCGCTCGGTCCCACGTTGGCTGGTTGAGAATGGACACACCCTCATCAAGAATGTCTCCCTGCGTCACAGGCGTCAAGCCGATGATGGCGCGCAGCAGCGTGGTTTTGCCGGCACCGTTTGGTCCAATGATGGCGGTCAATTTTCCGGGAGCGATTGCCAGCGAAACATCCCACAACACGTTGATGGCACCGTATCCCGCGCGGAGATTCCTCACCTCAAGCATGTTCCGCACCGGTGTAACTTTTAATGACTTCAGCGTCCCGAAAAACTTCATCGGGCGCGCCGTCGGCGATCAGTTCACCGAAGTTCAGCACCACGACGCGTTTGCAAAGATTGCTGATGGTCTCGATATCGTGTTCGATAATGAGGATGCCAACGCCAAATTTCGCGTGCATGTCTTTTAGCATCTGCATGAAACGTCGTTTACCGGTTGTCTCCAATCCGGCAAGTACCTCATCGAGCAGCAACAATTTTGGGTTGGTGGCCAGTGCCTTGCCAACTTCAAGCGCCTTTAATTCGCTCAGCGCCAATTCGCTGCTCGCATCGCGTCCGGCTTTTTCGGTGAGTCCGACAAAATCGAGAATCTCATCGAGGCGCGATGCGTTCACGGAGCCGGTGCCAAAGCGTTGCGCGACCAGTAAATTCTCCCGCACGGTCAATCGGCTCAACGGTTGCGGCACTTGAAACGTTCGACCGAGTCCGAGGCGTGCCCGCCGATACACCGGTGCGTTCAGCACATCGACCGCATTGAATACGATGCGACCGGCACCGGGACGGACCAGGCCGGAAATGGCATTGAATAGTGTGGTCTTGCCCGCGCCATTCGGGCCGACCAGGCCGGTGACTTCGCTGGCCCCGATCGACAGGGTGAGATTGTCGACGGCAGTGACACCGCCAAAACGAACCGTCACGTTTTCAAGCTGGAGCATTGCGCGACCGCTTGAATTTTTCGACAATCCACGGCAGCAAACCTGTCGGGCTGAACAACACCATGCCTGCCAGCAAAGCGCCGAGCATGATTTGATGTCCGGAGGGAATGAATGATTTGAATACGAGCTGATCGACCAAATACACAAACACTGCGCCGATCACAGGGCCGAGAATCGTACGATAGCCACCGAAGATCGCGGCAACGATAGGCAGCGTGCTCCACAAACCGCTGAAGCCGTAGTCAGGCTCGAGAAAATTAATGTAATGCGCATTGAATGCTCCGATCACGCCGGTCATGAATGCGGATACGAACAGCATCATCGCTTTCAGCAAGGTACTGTTGACGCCGACGACGCGGGTGGCATCCTCCGAGTCGTGCATCGCCCGCAAGGCAGTGCCGTAATGGCTGGCACGAATTCGTTGGTAGATCAGCGCGAAGATCAGCACGATGGACACAATCACGAGATAGTTGCCGATCTTGCTGCCAAAATCGAATCCTGCAATTTCAGGTAGACGCGGGATGCTGGATAGTCCGCCGGAACCGCCGGTCACACTTTTCCATTCCGTCGCGAGAATACGAAAAATCTGTGCGTAGGCCAGAATCGCCAGCGCGAAGTAAGGGCCCTTCAATCGAAGCGTCGGCAACATGGCAATCGATGCCACCGCCGCACCCACGCCGCCGAGCAACATCGCCGCGAACACAGGCACACCGAGTTTCATCGTCAACAGCGCAGACACGTACGAGCCAACACCGAAAAATGCAGCGTGCCCGAAACTCACCATGCCACCGAGGTTGCCCAGCAATGCCCACGCCAGCGCCACGCCGCCAATCGCGATCGATGCGACCAGCAGACTCATCACGTAAAGGTTTGAGCCCAGCAGCAAAGGAACCGCGATGTACATCACTACCATGGCCAGTACTACCGAGATCCTGCGTGCGTCCATCGGCTAGCGCCTATCCCCTGCGCGCAGCGGTGCCGAACAAACCGTTCGGCATCACAAATAGCACCAGCAAAAATAAACCCATACCGGCAATTTCTTGCAAGGCGGAACTGAGCAAGGTGACGGTCAGCGCTTCAACAACGCCCAAAAGCAAAGCGCCCGCCAACACGCCAGGAATTGACCCCACGCCTGCCAGCACCGTGATAATAAATGCCTTGACAGTGAGTGCGTGGCCAAGCGGTGGCTGGATGACGCCGTAGCTGTAGAGCGCGACCCCGGCGAACGCGGCGAGGATACCCGCCACTACAAATGATACGATTTCTGTCGTGCGCGGATTGATCCCCATCAGCTTGGCCGCATCGCGATTGCTCGCGACAGCGCGCACTGCCCTGCCGTACCAACTCTTTGACAGCCACCACCAGAGCAAACCCATCAGCACCAGGCTCAGGATGAAAAACCCGAGTTCGCTGCGCATGCTGTAGAACGGGCCGAGCACGACTGCATCCTGCAACCACGCCGATTTCGTGGAACGAATATCAGCTTTCCAAATCAGCAGAATGGCATTGGTAATCATCACGCCAATTCCGTAGGTGAGAATCAGCGAGTTGAGTTCTCGATCTTTCTTGATGCGGTCAACCAGCAAATAAACCAGCAATGCCGAAATGCACACCACCACCAACGCAACCGGGATCGCGACGATGGGGCTCACATTGAAAGCCGACTCGACCGCATAGGCGATATAGGCGGCTAACAGCACCAGTTCACCGTGCGCCAGATTGATCACCTTCATGGTACCGAATACAAGGGCTAGCCCGAGCGCAATGAGCGCATACGAGCCGCCCTGCAGCAAGCCGGAATAGATTGCCTGGAAAATTAGTTCGGTCATGGGGTTAGGGTTGAGATTAGGTGGTG
This sequence comes from Betaproteobacteria bacterium, assembly GCA_025362135.1. Lineage (GTDB taxonomy): Bacteria > Pseudomonadota > Gammaproteobacteria > Burkholderiales > Usitatibacteraceae > UKL13-2. Next base: position 25,677 of record JANYHZ010000011.1, read on the forward strand.
GCAATTGGGGTTTATCGCCGACGTATCACCCTCTCCCCAACCCTCTCCCGCGAGGGGAGAGGGGGCCACAGCTTCCCTCTCCCCTCGCGGGAGAGGGACCGAGGGAGTGGGGGCGTACAAAGCGATCACCACGATCACTGCAGCGCCACTCAACTCCTACCAAGGCACCCCAGGAAAATTCATCTTCCCCGTCGCGCTATCCTTGGGCCATACGAGCACCACTTTGCTGCCCTGAAACTGCCCCATGCGATGGCTGAAAAACGGGTTATCGCCCTTGTCGTCGAACTTCACTCGGCCGATCAGCGTGTCGTGATCGGACTTGCGCAAT
>JANYHZ010000023.1 GCA_025362135.1 Betaproteobacteria bacterium
AATCCGTGGAGATCGAGAATCGCGCAAACCTGTTTTCCGGAAAGCGTGCGGAGCTTACCCAACGGCAATTTCCATACGGCTTACATACACTTCCTCGTGAAACCGCTGCTGAAGCTCTTTGGGCGAAGCTGTTTCAAAGAAAAGCTCCAACGCTTCGCGCAGGTTATCGCGCGCCGCTTCGATCGTGGCACCCTGACTGGCAACATCGACCCCCGGACATAGCGATACGTAACCATCGCCTTCGCGTTCGATAATTACTGTGAGTTGTTTTTGCATTTTATTTCTCCTGTTAAGCCGCACATTCTGAATCATAGCCCGGTCTTGCAGGGTTCGGGGGAAGTGGAAGAAGCGGGGAGTAGCAGGTGAGTATCATGAGGGCGAGGTGGCGGAACGTGGTCGCGCACGAATGCTTCCACGACGGGAACTCTTGTCTTGAAACGCTTTGATTTGCATGTCACGCCTTGCGCATCAAGGTGACGCCCTTCGCGGCCGGCATTGATTCACCAATGGCAAGTGGTTTGCTATCGAAATTTACTGAATAGGCATTGAAGCTGCGGGCGACTTGCTCAGCGTCCTTTGGGGCGACGGTCAGTCGGTCAAATAGCGCATGGGCGTGTGCGTTTCCGAGCTTGCTCTCATGCTCGAAAACATAGAGTCCGCGCGTGGACATCTCCCCCCTTGCAGCGGAGCGATCATGCTCCAGCATGCTGCCAAGCGCTTCAAAGATCAGCGCAAGGTCATCTTCAGAGAAACCCGTTTGATCCGCGAGATGTGCCGAGACAAAACCGTGCGCGCGATACAGTCCATAGGGTATGGTGTGCTTACGGCCCATGGTGCGGTTATCGCCGCCCTGTTTCTCGGCCTCAGCCTCCGTCGCTACCGCCATGCGCGTAATGGAATGCTCAAGCGCAATGATTGGCTGCACCGAGCGCGCAAACGTGAGTTGAACAGGGCCACGAACTTGTCCACAGTTGACACCGGTCGACATAACCGCGCCAAAGGTGCGAATGTCGAAGAAATTCTTGCACATCCACAGCTTGGCTTCTTCGACTTTGTCGCCACCTTTGCGCTTCTTGTCGTCGCCTTTTAGCATATCTTCTGCGCCGATGCCGATGTAGGCACGCTCGTGTTGCTTGTTTAAAATCGCCTTTTCTTTTACATAAATTTCATACGGCGGCTTTTCTTCTTTGACCAGGCCCACGTAGTTGCGCACCTTGCGTTTGATGCAGACATCCGTTACCAGGCCGTGACCGGTTTCTGCGTCGGTGCGCGGCAGGTTGCCCGCGTCTGGATCGCCGTTGGGATTGCCATCTTTCACGTCGAAAAGTAATACGAAGTCGTAGCGGTGATTGAGTGCCATGATGAGTCTCCTTATTCTGGTGTGGTTGTTGCGGCCGATTTTGTATAGAACGCCTGGCGCTGGTGGTAGTAGCCAATCGCAAAACGACCTTGGTCTGTAAGCGGCATGTGAGTGGGGAAATCGTTGATGCCATCCATCACTTCGGCAATCAGCTTCTCAAGATTGACCGCCTCACCCTTGTTTTCCAACTTGGCGATGTGATGATTTTTTAGCTTCATCAAGTTTGAAAAAACAGCGACGGGCGTGCTTGAAGCTGCCCCGTAATATCGGTCTCGTATGGTTGCGTTGAGGCCCGGGTTGGCGCGCTCTTGCGCACGCTCAAGCACGGCGAATAATCGCCCGAGGCGATAGCCAGCATTGGCATTGCTTAGATCGAGTGACACGGTAAGCTCCTTATCCGATTGAGTTTGAAGTTGGAAGCGGCGTTGGCGATTCAAAATTGCCTTGACCAGCGCGGCACGGGGGTAGTTAATTTCGTGTTCCGCGCGGATACGGCGAATCGCGGCTTGCAGCAGGGTGACAGGGTAAGGTGACGCGGTGAGGATGGCGCGTGCGAAGTCTCCGGCCAAATTTGGGGGGATGTTGTCGGCCTTGCCGAGTGACGCGATGCTGACCAACAGCCGAAAAAGCGGGAGGTGTGGTTTGTCAAATGCAGCACGCTCAATATCGAGATCATCAAAGTGCTGCTTAATATTTGTTGCCATCTCGGCCACGGTGCCGGAATGAAAAAAGCGAATTGAAATCCGCGCCGCGTTAGGTGCTAACCCCAAAACATAGAAACGATTATCGCTCTTGCCTTGAACATAAACCCCGTTCTTGATAGCGGCGTATAGATTCGCTACCGCTTGCGAGCCTTCGTCAGGATTGTCTTTCCCTGCTTCACCAAATAGTGCGACCAACTCGTCCTCCAGCGCGCATTTATCGCGCGACCAAAAGACAGTGGATGCGTCAGCGACCTGGATACGCTGGCGCGACTCGCGACGCAGCAGATGATTGAGCGCCGTGGTGTAGGCGAAGGCCGCATCTTGCCCGACGGGTGCATTATTGCCCTGCACCTTTCCGAATGAGTTAAATGCATCGAGGTTGAAGGAAACGATATTGGCACCTGAAGACTGCGCGCCCCACACGCCTTTGATTGATGTGTGCAGCCGCTCGATCTCATCCACCCTTCCATTGACCAGACAAAATCCGGGCGCTGCCGTCGGCGCAATTTCTCTATCGTCACTTGTACCAATTGATGCCTGAATCAATGGTCTTTCCGCAATTAGGTTTGGTTCTCCGACGAGACGAAATGAGACGACTGGATTGGTCTCTTTAAACTCGGTAAATCGTTCTGGGAACTTGTGCTCAATGCTGGAAACGCTCTCGGCGTTGCCAAGAAATCTCAACAGCGCAACAAGACCAGCGTCGTTCTTTGCTTTGATCGGCAGTGATTCGATACGTTGAACGAATGCGTCACGCTGCAGTTTTGATCGCTCAGGACTACCTTTACGATCAAGCCCCAACACATACTCTGCCGTTTCCCAAAGTAGGTTTGCCGCAACACCAGAAGTCTTTTTGACAGATTGCGGAACAAGGAAGCGCCGAGCAATCAGTTTCTTGCCTTGAAACTCGCGCGTATCGATGATTTGAACAACGAGTCCATCAGGCGTTAGCTCCAGTACAAATGGAATTTCTTTCCATTCAAATCCTGCTGGTGCAAGTGCACTGTCCGGATCGGTTGCCTTCCGATTGTAGTATTCAACCAACGCTTGCAGGATCATCCGCGCACCTCACCGCTTTCCCAAGTGGGCACTTGAATCACGCCTGCCTGCATTTTCGCGTTGAAAAAGCGTGGCGCAGGATCGCTAACCTGACTGAAATCCATGTCGTACAACATCCAGCCCAAGTCACGTGATTCTGTGATCGGCGGTGTTGACTCTACTGCTTTCGCAATATCGTCCACCAGATTAAAAGCGCATGCAAATTCCCGCGTACCGAGGTAGGGTTGATTGATGCATTGGCCCGCGCTCGCGCGTCGTTCAAACATGTCCATGAACTTCGGCAAGGTGTTGTTCTCACCAGCGTTTGGCTGAATTTCCATTGTGGCGTGAAGCCGATACGCGACGTCGCGCAGAAACAATCCCGCACGTTGCTGTCGCTCGTCTTCGACGTAGAGCGCCAAATGCCCCTTGCCTGTACGCATCGCTGTTTCTGCATTTCGCGTTGAGGCAACGGCACCCACTTCGTTGCGGCGCACCGATACCCACTTGATCGGATTCAATACTTCGATCTTGTTGATGCGCCAACGAATCGCCGGTTTCCAAAGAATCGCTTCAAAAATGGATCGTGCCGCTGAAGGCGTGATGATGTCGTAGCTAACGCGTTCGACTTTCATTTCGGGGCGTGTGAAGCAGGCGTAGTCGCCAGTAACTTCAAGTGTGTATGATTTCACCGGCATGTTTTTATCCTTTACCAAGACTGCGCAAAAACCAAATACATAGGCCAATCAATGCCAAAAACCACAATCCCCAGAATCGTGACTCTCTTATCTGGACGAGGGTAAGACGTATTTCTCTCAGTATTTCCCGCAGATACATGATGCCTCCGAGCGCGCAATTCGGGGTCATCATATATTAGTTCCATTGATTTGCAAATACATGATAAATTGCAGTGCGTTCTAAAGACGAGGATTGAAA
>JANYHZ010000114.1 GCA_025362135.1 Betaproteobacteria bacterium
TGCAGGATACCAAGGGCAATTACAACTTCAGTTGTGTAAACAGCAGTGCGACTTACACATACAGTTTTGGCCCGATTACCTGTTCCACGGCAACGGCCGCGCAAGTAGAGGCCGCCGTGTTCGAGAATTACACCCGCGGACGACCATTGAGCTATCAGGTTCAAGTGCCCGCGCTGCCAGGCGGCTCTTTGAACGACGGCATCGCTACGTTCCACCTGAAAAATGAAGGCGCAGCCATACAGGACGTATTCACCGCGAGCCCCAACCTGACGATTCAATATGGGTTGCGCGTAGATGCGACACGTATGCCGCAGAAGCCGCTCCGGAATACAGCGGCCGCTGCAGCTCCGATCGCCGGCAGCGCAGGTTCCTCGCTCGTGCGCGAAACCGGCGGCTTCGGTCTCGACAATACCAACACGCTCGACGGCAGAAAACTGCTGCAACCGCGTGTCGGCTTCAACTATACATTTGACAGCCCGCGTCCGATGCAGCTACGCGGTGGTGCCGGACTGTTCCAAGGGGCGGCAGCGACAGTGTGGATTTCAAACGCCTATTCCAACTCTGGCATCGCCACGCGCGTCGTCGGTTGCGGCACGTCGGGATTTGCCGCTTGTCCGGCAACCGGCGGAATCTTCAGTGCAGATCCAGCGAATCAAATCACCAATTTTGCCGGTGCGGCTCCTGCTGCGAACGTGGACTTTCTGGAACCCGGCTTAGGTCAGCCGTCGGTCTGGAAAGCGAACCTCGCGTTTGAACACGAGCTTCCATGGTGGGGCATCGTTGCGAGCGTGGAAGTGTTGGCCAGCCAAAATGAGTCCGGCCTTTACTACAAGCATTTGAATCTGGGAGCACCGACGAGAATTGGTACGGATGGCCGCGAGCTCTATTACACAGCCTCCGCGATGAATCCGGCATGTTGGTCGACTACTGGCGCGCGTGTAACAACAGGCACCGTCTGTAGCGTCGACAATCGTACCCGTGCGCTTAGCAATCCAGCATTCAATAACGTGTTGCTCGCTGCCAAAACCCATGAGGGTAGTGGTCGGCTTGCGACCGTTTCCTTCTCGGGCCGTTTTGCGAAAGAATGGAACTGGTCGCTCGCGTATACCTATACGGAAGCAACCGAAGTCAGCGGCCTCACGTCATCCGTCGCCAATTCGAACTGGGCCGGGCGCTCGGTTTTGAACCCCAATGAGAATACGGCGGCAAATTCAGTCTATCTCGTCAAGGACCGTATCAGCAGTACGCTAAGCTGGGAGCGTGCGTTCTTTCAGAGTTATAAGACGCGCGTTGGGCTCTTCTATGAAGGTCGAACTGGAAAGCCATATAGCTGGACATTTGCCAACGACGCCAACGGCGATGGGCTGGCCGGCAATGATTTGATGTACATCCCATCGGCTCCTGGTTCCGGGCAGGTGATATTCCAGGGTGACACCGCGACCGACAAGACCAACGAGAACCGCTTCTGGGATATCGTTCGCGCTAATCCGGGTCTACTCAAGAATGCCGGCGGCGTGACCAAGCGCAACGAGAATTTCTCCCCGTGGACCAACAGCGTGGATGTGCGTTTCAGCCAGGAATTGCCGAGCTTTTTCAAAGGACACAAGGCCGTTTTTGCTTTGGATATCCTTAACTTTGGCAACCTGTTGAACAAGCGGTGGGGCCGCATCGACGAAATTGGCTTCCAGTCTAACGGCGGCCAGCCGCGCCAATTTGCGAACTTCGTCGGCATAGACGCTTCGGGTAAGTACATCTATCAAGTGCCAACCTCCGTCACCGACTTCACGACCAAACAAGTCCGTGGCGAATCGCAGTGGGCGTTGCAGGCGACGTTCCGCTACGAGTTCTAGGAAGCGCTCTATCCAGCAGCAAAAAGGGCCGGTATAGATACCGGCCTTTTTTTCGCCCTTCGACGAAAGTCAGCCGGCTTTAGTTGGCTCTCCAATTGAGTGAAGGTGGTTGGGTATAATCAGGAGTGTGAAGCAGCTCATACTTGATCTCATACCTGCGGCCGCACCCACGCTCGATAATTTTGTTCCCGGTCGCAATGGCGAAGCTCTGAAAGCCTTGCTGGATGCGGCTTCCGGTGCACCGCCTGCCAGAATCCTGTATTTGTGGGGGGAATCGTGCAGCGGTAAATCTCATTTGGCACAGTCGTTATCCGGGGCGCTGAACGCAACGGAATACTTTGCGGATCACGGCGGCATTTTGCCCCACGCCGCGTCCCGCTTCGTTGTAGACGATGTTCACGCCATCGCCGAAGAACGCCAGGTCGGTGTTTTCAACCTCATCAACCTGATCAATGCCAGTCACGAGGAACATCTGTTGATTGCAACCGGAAACGCGACCCCGCGTGACCTTGCGATTCGCCGCGATCTTGCATCTCGATTGGGGCAGGGATTGGTTTTCCAGTTGACAGCGCTTTCCGATGGTGAAAAATCCGATGCATTGCGTGCTCATGCGCGTACGCGCGGGTTTGCCTTGCGTGAAGAAGTGATTGCGTATTTGCTGCGCCATTCCCGGCGCGACATGGCGGCGCTCATCGGATTTCTCGATGCGCTGATCGGTATTCACTCGAAACCGGAAGGGAGATCACGCTGCCGTTGCTGCGCGAGATGGCCCAGCCAACGTTGGTATGAATCTCGCCCTGTTCGACCTCGATTACACCCTGCTCACCGGCGATAGCGACCACGCATGGGGAGAGTTCCTGGTCGAAGAGGGTGTCGTCGATGGCGCGGAATACGCCCGCAAGAATGATTTTTACTGGCAGCAATACAAAGCGGGCACACTCGATATTCGAGAGTATCTTGCGTTCACGCTGGCATCGATCGCGGGCAAGTCGACAACTGAATTGGTGCCCCTGCATCAGCGCTACATGGCAAAAAAAATCGAGCCGATGATTGGGCTGAAAGCGTTAGCGATAGTAAAAAATCACGCCCACGATCTGGGCGCAATCGTTACCGCCACCAACGCGTTCATTACGGCACCCATCGCGGCGCGATTCGGCGTGCCGCATTTGATCGCGTGTGATGTGGAGATAGTCGATGGCCGCTATACTGGACGCACGGTAGGAGAGCCGTCTTTTCGGGACGGCAAGGTCACGCGCGTAAAACAGTGGCTTGGCGCGATGGGCAAACAACTGCCGGATTTTGAACGCAGCTATTTTTATAGCGACTCGCATAACGATCTTGCGCTCATGGAAGCCGTTACACACCCAGTCGCCGTCAACCCCGATGACAGTCTGCGGGCGCATGCCCAGGCGCAAGGCTGGCCGATTATTTCGACAAGATAAAGACAACGCGTGATCAAGAAATTCATTGAAAGAGTATTTGGCCCGAAGAAAGCCCGGAAACCGACGGCCGCCAAGGAGCGCATCTTCGCGCAGGCAGAGCACGGCATTCGACGCGAGGAACTTTCAAACGCCGCCATTAGCGTGTGTGAAGGACTGCACCGTGCCGGGTACAAAGCGTTTGTGGTGGGAGGCGCGGTAAGGGATCTGCTGTTGGGTCGGCATCCGAAGGACTACGACGTTGCCACCGACGCAACACCCGAACAGGTGCGCAGCGTTTTTCGTCGCGCCCGCATCATCGGCAGGCGCTTCAAGCTCGTGCATGTAATGTTTCGCGATGAGACAGTCGAAGTCTCCACGTTTCGAGCCAATCACCCTGCTGTCGACGCCGATGAAAAGGATGGCCGCGCCGACGAGCATGGTCGCCTTCTGCGCGACAACGTATACGGCAATCAGGCAGAAGACGCCATCCGCCGAGACTTCACCATGAACGCCCTGTTTTACGACCCGGAGAGCGAAGAGGTCTGGGATTACGTAAACGGGTTTGCCGACATCAAAAAGCAACGCGTGGTGATGATCGGTGATCCGACGGCACGCTACCGCGAAGACCCGGTACGCATGCTGCGCGCGGCACGTCTGGCCGCCAAGCTCGGTTTCATGATCGACCCCGCGACGGAAGCGCCGATTGTCGAACTTGCGCCCTTGCTCGACAACGTGCCGACAGCGAGGCTGTTCGACGAGATGTTGAAGCTGCTCTTTTCCGGACACGCACTCAACGGGATCGAAAAGCTGCGCTCGCTCGGGCTCCACGCGGGGATTCTGCCGGTGCTCGACGCGCTGTTCAACGACCCCGCCGCGAAAGCGTTTGTGGTGCTCGCACTGCAACGCACCGACGAACGCATTGCCCAAGACAAGGGCGTATCACCACCATTTCTGTTCGCCGCGCTATTTTGGTGGCCGATGGTGCAACGCTGGCGCGCGCTTGAAGCCAAGGGTGTCAGATCGCTTCAGGCGATGCACGAATCCATGGATGATGTGCTCGATATACAACGCAAGACGCTCGCCGTGCCGAGGCGACTGGATCCGCTGATCAAGGAGCTATGGCTTGCCCAGCCGCGCTTCGCACATCGTTCCCAGAAACAGGCGTTCCGAACCTTGACACACCCCCGGTTTCGCGCCAGCTATGATTTCTACGCACTGCGCGCTGAAGCCGACGACGCAGACAAGGAAATTGCAGCGTGGTGGGAACGCTTCCAGTTCGCCGATCCGCAAACGCAGGAGAGCATGTTGCTGCCTGACGATGAACCAAAGACCAAGAAGCGACGCCGCAGAAAGAGGAAGGCCGACGAGGGTGGCGGCGAGGTAGCAATGAATTCGGCCGAAGCACCAGGCACGGAAGGCGCATCGTGACCTTTTCCGATGACAATCTGTCCGCGTCGCGTTCAATCGTATTCGTTGCGTTGGGCAGCAATCTGGATGACCCGGTGTTGCATGTGCAGCGAGCGCTGCGCGAGATCGACGAGCTACCCGAAACCGCGCTGATGAAAATATCATCGCTCTATGAAACTGTGCCAGAGGGACTCGAAGATCAGCCGCCTTTTGTGAACGCTGTCGCGCAAGTTGCCACAACGCTTTCGCCGCATGACGTTCTCGCCCGGCTGCATGCAATCGAAGCGCAGCACGGGCGGCTGAGAAACACCGAGAACGAGGTCAGGAACGGTCCGCGCACACTTGACCTTGATATTCTCATCTTCGACGAATTACAAATCAGTGCGCGCGGGCTCACCATCCCGCATCCGCGTATGCATGAACGCGCCTTTGTGCTGGTGCCACTGGTTGAAATTGCGCCGGATGTTGTCGTGCCGGGAAAAGGAATCGCAAAGCAATTGCTGGCAGCGCTCGACACGGCGGGTGTCGCTTTACTCAAATATGAAGAGCAGTAGGAAATTAGTGAACGTGAATTCAGCAACATAAAATGTATGGATCGCCATTCGGCGGGCGTTTCCGGACATAAATGGCTTGGAAGGCGCGCCAGTGCAGGTGTTTTGTTATATTTTGCGAGAAACGTAACACGTAGCCCGTATCCCGCCTATGCGGGCAATTGAGGAACCGCACGCAATGAAATACCGCTATATCGTCGTCGAGGGCCCAATCGGCTGCGGGAAATCAACGCTGGCACGCTTGCTCGCCGAGCATTACCGCGCCGATTTGCTGCTCGAAAACCCGAGTGCGAATCCATTCCTGCCGCTGTTTTATCGCGACATGAAGCGACACGCGCTTTCAACGCAAATGTTTTTTCTGTTTCAGCGTATCAACCAATTAGCCTCGGTACGACAGCCGGATTTATTTGAAAAGAAAACCATCGCCGACTACATGCTGGCAAAAGACGCTTTATTTGCCAGGCTCACGTTGGACGACAATGAATTCAGTCTTTATTCGCAGCTCTACAACCACCTGAAGCCGCAGGCACCGACACCCGACCTGGTGATTTATCTGCAGGCATCGGTTGGACAATTGATGGCGCGCATTCAACGTCGCGCGCGGCCGATGGAGAAGGGCATCAGTGAGGACTATCTGATGCGGCTGTCGGAATCCTATACGCGCCATTTCTACGAGTACCGTGAATCGCCCCTGCTGATCGTCAACAGCGACCCATTCAATTTTGCGGACAACCGCGAACACATGGAGATGCTCATCAAGCGCATCGAAAATTTGCGCGGTGCGCGCGAATACATCAACGCATCCTGATTGGCGCGGATGGACATTGTCTACACTGTTGCCGCGCTGCGCGCACGCCTGAAAACGGAATCGTCCATCGGTTTTGTGCCGACCATGGGCAGCCTTCATGCGGGGCACATCGATCTGATGCGCATCGCCCGCGAGCGGGTTGGCGCGGAAGCCTGCGTCGTGGTTTCGATTTTCGTCAACCGTCTGCAGTTTGGCCCGAAGGAAGACTTTGGAAAGTATCCGCGCACGCTGGTTAACGATTGCGAAAAATGTCGCATGGCGGGCGTGGATGTTGTGTTCGCGCCGGATGAATCGGAAATGTATCCAGAGCCGCAGGGGTACGTCGTGGAGCCTCCGGAAATTCAGCACATGCTCGAGGGCGCGGTACGACCGGGTCATTATCGCGGCGTGGTCACCGTGGTGCTCAAACTTTTTAATATGGTGCAGCCGCACGTTGCTGTGTTCGGCAAGAAGGACTACCAACAATGCCGAGTACTCGACAACATGGTGCGGCAATTCAATCTCCCCGTCGAACTACTACTGGCCGAAACCGTACGCGTGGACGATGGTTTGGCACTTTCCTCCCGCAACGGCTATCTGGCACCTACCGAGCGCGAGGAAGCGCCGCAACTCGTTGCAGCATTGAGAGCGATTGGGTCAGCGTTGCATGCCGGTGAGCGCGATTTCGTCGCACTGGAAACGCATGCATTCGGCACGCTCAAGGCACGAGGATGGCAGCCGGACTATGTTGCGATACGCCGCCAGCGTGATCTGTTGCCGCCAGCCCCGGCAGACAACGCGCTCGTGGTGCTGGCCGCGGCGCGCATCGGCGCAACCCGGCTTATAGACAATCTTGAGGTGTCGATTCAGGCGCCCCCATTTTTTTAAAGCAGGCAATTGCAACCATCAAGCCGCGCGCAGCGAATCGACAATCTTCATACGCGCCGCCTTCACTGCGGGCAGAAATCCACCAACAAATCCCATCAGCAGCGAGAAGATCACGGTCTGAACCACGATTTTGAATGTCAGCAGAAAGCTGAACGCGAGTTGTGAAAACGACTGGAAATTCATCGTTGAAATGGTAATAGACTGCAGGAAAGCGGCACATGCCAACCCGGCAAGGCCACCAACGAGGCCCAGCAAAAGTGACTCCGTCAGAAACGCCGCAAGTATCGAGGGTTGCCTGAAGCCCAATGCACGCAAGGTGCCGATTTCGGCGGTACGCATCGCGACCGATGAATACATGGTGATCGCGGCGCCGATCATTGCGCCGACGGAAAAGATTACGGAGAGAAAAATGCCCAGGAACGAAATGAAAGTCGACAATGCGCGCGACTGGTCTTCGTAGAAAAGGCGCTCACGCTTGCCTTCCAGTGCAATCCGGATATCGTCTTCCACGCTTTTGGTCAGGGCCTCGAAATTGTCTACGTTTGACATCTTGACGATGATCGACGAATAGTTTGTGCGTCTGAATGCCTGCATGAGTTGTTCCACGTCGCCCCATACCTCAGAATCAAATGCACTCTTGCCGGCGTCGAAGGTGCCGACGACGAGCCATTCGCGCTGCGCAAAGCGAAGCTTCTGGCCAATGGCCACACCATCGAACTCATCATGAATGCTCTTGCCGACGACGATCTCGGAAGTGCCCGGCTGAAACAAACGGCCCTCGACAATCTTCACTTGCGGACGCAACGCGAAGCCCATCGGCGACACGCCGCGGGTGACGATGTTGGAACCCTTGTCCTGCCCGGTCTTGGTTAACGAAATCAGCACCAGCGACTCTTTTGACACCATTGGCTGGCCGCCGGTGCCTCTTGCCACCTGCGGCTGGCTCTCCACCAGTGCCGCCTGGTCGCGGGTGAGGCCGCTTTGAATTTCGGTCTCCGCACCTTTGCGGATGAATATCACATTTTCGGCGCTACCCGTACCGACCATGGTCCTGTTCAGGCCTGCATCGAGCATGAGCACAGCGGCGAAGACAAACGCGACCAATGCCATGCCCCCTGCCGTCAGCAGAGTCGTGAGCTTGCGCGTCCATAAATTGCGGAACACGTACGAGAATGGCACCTTCATCCCACGTGCCGCAATCCATCAACGATTTTCACCCGCGCGCTGCGCCAGCCGGGCACGATTGCAGCAGTCACGCCGACGACGAGTGCGCACGCGAGCTGCAAAAGTACCGTGGATTGCGACACCTTGAATACGGCGAAAACAGCCGCCGCAATTACGCCCACACCCTTTGCCAACGGAAAGGTGAGCAGAATTCCCAAGCCGCCGCCGATCAGGGAAAGCATTAGCGCTTCGCCAAAAATCAATGACGCGACAAAGCCAGGCCCGAAGCCGAGCGCCTTCAGCGTCGCGTATTCGGTCAGGCGTTCGCGCGCCGTCATCGCCATCGTGTTGGCGACAACTGCCATGATGATAAATATCACCACGAACGACACGATGCGTATCGTCAGAATGATTTGTTCCATTTGCGAAATGAACCCGAGCTGAAATGATTTCTCCGATTCAGTCAGCGTCTCTGCCAGCGAATTTTTGAACTCGGCATCAATGGCCTTCGAAATATCGGCCGTGCGCGAAGGATCATCGACTTCAATCACAAAAGTACCGATTTGCTCCATGCGCCGTGGATTCTTCTGCTTGAGCCACTCGTTGACGTAATCCCAGTGAAAATACATCTGCCGGGTGATGGTCGTGTCATCCTTGGCGTCGAAGATGGCACGAAGGGTAAACGTCCAGGTGCCGGAAAAAATGGTGCCGCGGATGGGGATCGTGTCGCCGATTTTCCAGCCAAATTCATTGGCCAGTTTCCGCCCGACCGCAGCGCCTTGTCGGTCGCGCTTGAAGGCGATCAGCTGGTCTGGCGGAATGACAAACTCCGGATACAGGTCGAAGAAGTTTTCGTGATCGATGGCAAACTGTGGAAAGAAATTTCGCGGCTCTTTATAAATTCCGCCGAACCAGTTGAGCAGCGTCACCGACTTGACACCGCTGACCGCGCGCATGCGCTCCCGATAGTAGATCGGCATGGGGAACACCAATGAAATCGCGTTGCGCGTCACAAGGCGCGACGCCGAGGCCGCGTTCGAGCCCGCAAACCATGCATCGACGACTGTCTGCAACAGCCCAAAGGCGACGATGGCGATGATGAGGCCGATGATGGTCAGGCTGGAGCGCAGCTTGGCGCGAAATACATTTTTGAAAACAAGCTTGAAGAAAAACACGGCTGGCGCAGCTCAGGTGGTCAAGGATTCGTCGATGAGTTCACCTTTTTCAAGATGGACAATATGCTTCGCGGCTTCGGCCGCGTGCGCATCATGGGTGACCATAATGATGGTCTTGCCCATTTCAACATTCAGTTGCTTCAGCATCGTGAGTACGTCACTCGCCGATTGTTTGTCGAGGTCGCCGGTCGGTTCATCGCAAACCAGAATCGTCGGGTCGGTGACAATGGCCCGCGCGATCGCGACACGTTGCTGCTGGCCGCCGGAAAGCTCGTTGGGATAATGTTCCATGCGGTCCGATAACCCAACCAGCGAGAGTGTCATTTCGACGCGCCCGCGGCGGTCGGACTTCGATAGATTGGTCAGCAGTAAAGGCAACTCCACATTCTCGAACGCGGTCAGCACCGGCATCAGATTGTAGAACTGGAAAATGAAGCCGATATTGGCTGCGCGCCAGTCGGCAAGCTGACCTTCCGAAAGCACGGTGATGTCTTCACCGTCGATTTTCAGCACGCCCGAGTCGGGTTTGTCGATTCCGGCAATGAGGTTCAGGAGCGTGGACTTGCCCGAACCGGAGGGGCCCATCAAGGCGATGAAATCGCCGCGTGCAATATTGAGTGTGATGTTATCCAGTACCGGGACCTTCTGACCACCGCGCGTGTAGCCCTTCGTGAGATTGCGGATTTCGACGAGGCTGTTTGCTGTCTCGGTCATGGGCGCTATTTCTTGACGATGGCGACTGCTGTCCCGTCGACCATTTTCTCGGACGGCGTCAGCACGACCTTGTCGCCAGGCTTCACACCGGAAACCAGAACGAGGTCACCGATCTTGCTGCCGACGGCCACCGCAACCAGTTTTACTGCATTGTTGTCGATCACGAACAGCACATCCTTGCCCTCGCGTTTGACGACCGCAACCGGTTGCACCGCAATCACGGGTTTGCGCTCTTCCGGTTTGAGTTCCCGCGACAGGAACGACACTTTGGCGCTCATGTCCGGCAGCACGCGCTTATCCTTCTCGATAAATTCCACCTTCACCAGTACCGTCGCCTTGGAGCGATCCACCGTCGGCACGATGCGGCTCACCTTGCCGAGCAAACGCAAATCGGGAAAGGCATCGAGCTGAATCTCAACCGGTTGCGCCACGGTGATTTTGCTTAATGATGTCTCCGAAACGTCGGCCTCGACTTCGAGCGTCGACATATCCGCCATATTCACCACCGCGCCCTTGGAATCGGCAGCCGAAGAAAACGGCGTGATGATATCGCCGACGTTGGCGTTCTTCGTGAGTACCACGCCGTCGAAGGGCGCTCGGATCAGCGTTTGCTCAACGGCCACACTGGTCGCACGCACATTCGCTTCGGCGACACCGATGGCACCATTGAGCGAGGCGACTGCGGCACGGGCTTTGTCGAAACGCGCTTTGGCAGTATCGAGCGAGGCCGATGAAATGAAATTCTTGTTGGCGAGGTCTTCGGAGCGCTTCAGGTTGGACTCGGCATCGCGCAATTCCGCCATGCCCTGTTCTGTATTGGCCCTGGCGGCGCGTAGGGCCGCCTGCGCCTGATCGAGCGTGGCAGTGACATCGCGATTCTCGATGCGCGCCAGAATCTCGCCAGCCTTTACGACCGAACCTTCCTGTACGCCAAGAAATTCCAGTCGCCCCGTCGCCTTGGTAGACACCGCCGCCTTTCGCTGGGCAGAGACGCGCCCGGTGGCGTTCAGCGCTGTGATGGCCTGGGATGGATATGCACTGGCGACGATGCCGCTTTCCACCTGCTGGGTGCCACCTCCGCCACGCAACGCGACCGCAGCGCCGCCCGCGACGACAATCACAACCGCGACGATCAGCCATTTCCAGCGTCCGGTTTTCTTGCCCGAAAAAGTCTTTTGATCGCGTGAAATGGTGAGCTTGGAGAGGTCGGTCGTGGACACTTTTTTCCCTGAATGAAAGTAGCTGATTTGCAGGCGTAATTATAGGCGATGAAGTGTCAGCAACTCGCTTTGAAAGCGGCGAACGGCGGGTTTGGCGGCGGCAAATGCAGTTAGGCCACGCCAACGGCGTTGCCTACTTGAAAAGCCTTGATACGCGAAGAAACGTCGGGTGCGTCGGTTGCGCAAAACTATCGACCACCGTGAAGTGGTTTGTGTTTGCTACTTCTTCGGGGGTTTCGCAAATGTGCGGCCACGCTGCGGAAAGCTGGCGCGACTGGGTGCAGAATGCCCGGCTTTCGTCCGCGCCCACGGTGAGGTACAGCGGTACCGTCAATGTAGATTCAAGTTTGATCGGCGAGGCCGCACGCGCGGTGTGGTGGTTAAGTTTCAGGTCCGTGTTCATCGAGCACTGGATCAATGGCTCCAGATCGTAAACGCCGCTCAGCGCCATTCCACCGACAATGCAATGGACATCGCATTGCTGCCGCCAATCCGTGGCGTACAGCATCGCCACCAGATGTCCACCGGCAGAATGCCCCGCCAGTGCGATGCGTTCCAGTGGCAGGTTATGCGTGCCGCCGTTGGTGATAATCCACGCGAGAGCCTGTCGACAATCTTCGACCACTTCGCTAATTGGCACGGCAGGGCAAAGGCGATAGTTGATCGCGACGACACTCAATCCGGCATCGATGAATGGCTTCGCGACAAACGAAAAATCCGCTTTGTCGAGAGACCGCCAATAGCCACCGTGGATAAACACGACCGTGCCGCGCGGATTTGTTGCGTGGAATACGTCGAGTTTGTGGAGGGGCTCCGTGCCGTAGGCGATGTCCAGCGTGCACGGCGTGTTGTCTCGCAAGCTCGCCGAATCGCGCCGCCAGCGTTCGAAAATGGCAGGGTGTTCGGGGACGAGGGCACGGTTGTTGTATTCGGCTTCGAGGGCGGGGTTTATGGTTTGCATGCGATATCGTAAACCTGGAGGGGGTGTATGGTTGGAATGGGGACTTCTTGAAACCTCCCACCGTTCGCCCTGAGCCTGTCGAAAGGTTCGGTGAGCTAATTTGAATCAATAGCTTAGCGCAGTGGTGCTTCGACAGGCCTTCGTCCGCTGCATCGGGCTCAGGCGCACGGCAGCGTCGCGCATGCGCTACGAAAACCTGCCTCACGTTCCACGAACGGAGGTAAATAGATTTTCCCAAATGCCAAAGTCTAGCATTGGCGGGGTGTTTCAGGTAT
Organism: Betaproteobacteria bacterium; assembly: GCA_025362135.1. Lineage (GTDB taxonomy): Bacteria > Pseudomonadota > Gammaproteobacteria > Burkholderiales > Usitatibacteraceae > UKL13-2. Next base: position 12,414 of record JANYHZ010000114.1, read on the forward strand.
TTGTTGGCTGGGAGGCGCACCAGTACTCGGGTTAGCGGAAATTCCACGTTGGATGTTTGTAAAGCATAGCGTCCCGCGTTCAGTTGTCGCGCGTTTTAACTGGACGCTCTGCAGTCTCGGCTGATATGGCCATCCGCGTCGGATTGCTGACGAATACGACACCCGAATCTTGGCTCGCCGGACAAACAAAAATGGGATTTGTGGCGAGCGTCGCAAAAACCACTTCCGGCGGTTGTGCCGTTCCGTCGCGGGAACGACGATAGGTGTCGGGTTTCGGTGCCCACATTGCGAGCTACAGAGTAGTAGTTTGACATGTGAAACGCTACGCTATACACTCACATCATGATTAGAACATTCCGGCACAAAGGGCTTGACGCATTCTTCAATACGGGCAGCAAAGCGGGCATACAGCCGCGCCATGCGGCAAAACTGGCGCGGCAGTTGATACGCCTCAACGTGGCCAAAGATGCCAGCTACATGAATATGCCGGGATGGGATTTTCACCCATTGACCGCGAAGTTTGCCGGGCATTATTCGGTAAGCGTCAATGGTAACTGGCGCGTGACATTCAAGTTCGATGGCGGGGATGCTGTGCTGGTCGACTATCAGGATTACCACTAGGAGAAAATGAGAATGAGAATGCACAATCCGCCGCACCCCGGCGCAACCCTGCGCGAAGATGTATTACCTGCATTGGGACTGACGGTGACCGATGCGGCCAGACAACTGGGTGTTACCCGCGCAGCCTTGTCCCGCGTGCTCAATGAACGGGCTGCAATATCGCCGTCAATGGCACTGCGTCTGGAGGGATGGTTAGGCGTTAAGAATGGCGGACATGCCGACGCGTGGATAGCTCAGCAAGCGGAATATGATCTTTGGCAAGTGCGCAAGGCCGGTATGCCGAAGGTACAACGCGCCCAGCTGATAGCCGTTTAATGCGTGGCTGAAGGGGTTGCTGTGAAAAACCGTGCCCCCTATTATTCTCAATTCGTCGTGTCAGGCGCGCGACACTATGCATCAACGGGGGTATTGAATGCTAACTGGGGTCATTTCTAGAATCATAGCATTCGCCCGCCAACCTGTTTGAGAATGCTACATTGCTAGACCTGACCCCATTGTCCTCATTGTCCTTGCGGTTTGTGCTTTGCTTGCAACGCGATTTCTTTTTCCTTCATTTTTTCGGCACAATCTTTTTTTGCCAGCGCCGAATTTGTTGGAGGAAGGTAATTTCAACTGGTGACAATTTGTCACCAGTTGACCGCCTTTCTGCTTCACACCGCAAACGGCATCACTTCCCTGCTGATCTTGGGAGCCAATTCTTTCTGCGCCAACTTGAGGTCAAACGCGATTTGCAGATTGAGCCACGACTGCGCATCGCCTCCGAAGTAACGCGCCAGCCGCAACGCGGTATCGAGCGTGACACTGCGGCGCTCGAGCGTGATGTCGTTGATGCGTGAAGCGGGAACGCGCAGTGCGATCGCAAGTGCATGCGGCGTCATTTGCAACGGCACCAGAAAATCTTCCCGCAATACCTCGCCGGGATGGATGGGTCGCATTTTGTTTTGGGGTTTCATGGCGGGGACTTTCTCCGTTTAACGGTGGTAATCGACAATTTCCACATCGCTCGCATTACCGTCGTTCCAGACGAAGCACAAACGAAACTGGTCGTTGATACGAATGCTGTGTTGTCCCACGCGGTCACCCGCCAACGCTTCCAATCGGTTCCCGGGCGGCGAGCGCAAGAATTCGAGCGTGGATGCACTGTCGAGTTGTTGCAGCTTCCGTTGGGCGATTGCTTCCATGTTGGCGAAGCGTTTGACACGTTTTCCTTCAAATAGCGTCTGCGTGTCTTTGCTTCGGAACGATTCGATCATCTGGGAAGTATATACCGAGTAACGGTATGCGGTAAACGGTATGCGGTAAACGGTATAGATGTTCGCGGCTACTTGGATCGGCACCTGCACGAGCTCCAAGACTGAAAACCACCAATTTCGTTGACCACGCCGACGCGTGCTTGGACGAACCGGAGTGCCGATTCTCATCCGGCTCCCAAAACCAAATAAATACGGCCCACTTTTGTGGGCCGTATTTATTTGGTACCGAGAGCCGGAATCGAACCGGCACGCCCTTGCAGGCGCGGGATTTTGAGTCCCGTGCGTCTACCAGTTCCGCCATCCCGGCTTATGAATTTGTGCTGCACAAAATGCAACAACACGAGGTGGTAGCCCCATTTGAATCGTCCTGCAAATCAACGATTTGGTAGGAGGCAAATTATAGCGTAATCTGCGCGCGAACCTGAACCGAACATATGAAACTGACTGATTTCGACTACCACCTCCCCGAAGAATTGATCGCGCAACATCCTGCCAAAGAAAGAGCGGGTAGTCGCTTGCTGCACGTCGATGGCAATACTGGCTTGATCACGAATCGGCAGTTTGTTGATTTGGCTGCGCTCATTGCAACAAACGATATCCTTGTTTTCAATGACACCAAGGTCATCAAGGCGCGGCTGCACGGACGCAAAGAAAGTGGCGGTCGTGCCGAAGTCCTGGTTGAGCGCGTGCTGGCCGACGGCAAGAGCGCACTTGCGCATGTGCGCGCGTCGAAATCGCCCAAACCCGGTAGTCGGCTCATGATTGCGGACGGCATTGTGGCGACAATGACGGCGCGCGTGGACGATTTGTTTGAACTGCATTTTGATGGCGGGCCCGGTGTGCATGAAATTCTGAATCGCTACGGTGAAGTCCCGCTGCCCCCGTATATCACGCATCTCGCCGACAGCGACGACGAGCGGCGTTATCAAACCGTCTATGCCAGACACGCAGGATCGGTCGCCGCACCTACGGCGGGTTTGCATTTTGATGAAGCGATGCTGGAAACCTTACGCGCGAAGGGTGTCGCGCTTGCCTATGTCACGCTGCATGTCGGCGCGGGCACGTTCCAGCCGGTTCGTGACAACGACATTTCCAAACATGTCATGCACAGCGAGTGGTATCAGGTGCCAACGGAAACAGTAGCGACCATTATTCGCGCAAAGGCTGCGGGTGGTCGGGTGATCGCGGTCGGGACGACGAGTATGCGCACGCTGGAAGCGGCATCGCGCAACGGCGGTTTGCAAGCGGAAACGGCTGAGACGCGCATCATGATCACGCCGGGTTATACATTTCGCACAGTTGAGCGTCTCATCACCAATTTTCATTTGCCCAAGTCGACGCTGATGATGCTCGTGTCGGCGTTTGCGGGGACCGAGAACATTCAGCGCGCGTATGCACATGCTGTGGTGGCGCGCTATCGGTTTTTCAGTTACGGCGATGCGATGTTGCTGGAGCGGCGCGCATGAAATAGTGAAACTCTAGCACTGGCGCGGATTACGTGACACTTTCGGCCCATCAGCCGCTCCAGTGCTTAATCTACGTCTATTTATCCTGCCGCACGAAAGCGAACGCTCAACTCAAATGCACCCGGCTCTGCGCGCTTACGTGTTGCTTTAGAAACTCCATCTGGTCAACAAGAATCCGGCGATTGGCAAGGATCAAAAACTCCGCGCGGTTCGGCACATACGGCGCATAGACAAGCTCCATGTGTGCCTCTTCCGGCAAGCGGCTGCCTTTGCGCTCGTTGCAGGAACGGCAGGCGGCAACGACGTTCATCCAGGTATCGAGACCGCGACGCGAATACGGAATAATATGGTCGCGGGTGAGTTTTGAATGTGAGAAAACGCCGCCGCAATAGCCGCAAACGTGACGGTCACGATGAAACAGTTCACGGTTGTTCAGCGGCGGAACTTGATTGAAGCTCTTCATCGCCATCGCTTTGCCGCGGATAGCGATGATCGATGCCGCGCTGACGGACGACACCTCACCGGTATCGCGGCTTTTGCCGCCGTTGACCGTGAAGGCGGCCGAGCCGGTTTCCCAAGCGACGCGTTCCTTGGCGTAGTACCAGACGGCGTGCTGCCATGTCACCCAGCGGTGTGGAATGCCGTTTTGATCCAGCGTGAGAATCAACGGATAGCGTTTCGATTCCGCAGAAAAGAGCGAGAAGGCTGGTTCCAGCGCCTCCTTGGCAGCTCTGTCTACCGGCGGCATCGGCAAATGCAATTTGCCTGCTTTGGCACCTGACTTGCCGTGTGAACCTGTCCTGCTCCTATGCTGCACAGTGCGTGTCCTTTCTCCGCTTGGCGGAATGGGGGGTGACCGGCGATAATGCACATGAACGACTTCTACTGCTTGCGGGCAACTGAGGGAAACGCCCCCCAGCTAGAGGCTAAACCAATTTTTCACCTTTGAGAAGCCCCCATGAATCTTGATCGTGTTGATGCAGGCCGCGATGTGCCAAACGATGTGAACGTCGTCATCGAAATCCCGATGAACGGTGACCCCATCAAGTATGAGTTGGACAAGGCAACTGGCGCTTTGTTCATCGACCGCTTTATGTCGACATCGATGCATTATCCGTGTAACTACGGCTACATTCCGCGCACGCTTTCGGGTGATGGCGATCCCGTCGATGTTTTGGTCGTGACGCCATTCCCGTTGATCCCCGGCGTTGTGGTGCGCTGCCGTCCGGTTGGCATGCTGAAGATGACTGACGAGGCAGGCGCCGACGAAAAACTGTTGGCCGTGCCGATCGATAAGCTCACGCCGATCTATCGCAACGTGCAGTCATCGCGAGATTTACCCGAACTCACGCAGACGCAAATCACGCATTTTTTTGAGCATTACAAAGACCTGGAACCCGGTAAATGGGTGCAAGTGCAAGGCTGGGTCGGTGCAGAGGAAGCCAAGAAGGCGATTCTTGAGGGTGTGAACCGTTACGATGCAGCGAAGTAGCCGCCAGACGTAAAAAACGCGAGGCAGGAAATCCGAACCACTCTGTAATTCGTATCTCGATTTACCGACCAAGAGGCAACCCTTGGTCGATAACGGAGAACGGCATGCGCATAGCGATGATGGCAGTACTTTTGAGCGGGATGTTTTCGATGACAGTTGACGTTTTGGCGGCCGACTGCGGCAATCCGCAGCGGGTTTCCAGCGGCGCATCGACGATCAGCATTGCCGAGTTGTACACCTCCGAGGGCTGCGACAGTTGCCCTCCTGCGGACAAATGGTTTTCAAGCCTGAATGTCAAGAAGGACGGTGTGGTACCGCTCGCCTTTCATGTTGATTATTGGGACTACATCGGCTGGAAAGATCGCTTCGCCAGCGCTGCATTTTCGGAGCGGCAGCGCGAATCGGTGCGGCGCCAGGGTGGCCGTATTTCGTACACGCCGCAGGTCATGGTTGACGGCCAGGATCTGCGATCCTGGAGCAACCAGTCACGCTTTAGTTCGAGTTTAAAAACCCTCGCTGCCCGCACACCCCGTGCAAACCTCGCGTTGGACTTCACAATGACCGGTGCAGGATTGGACGTTGCCCTGACGGCGACGCTGCCACAGGTTTCTGATCGCGCGGACTCGGCAGTGTTTGTCGCGATTGCAGAGAGTAAATTGTCCAACCGCGTGACCGCGGGAGAAAATCGCGGTGTCACGCTAATGCACGATCACGTCGTCCGTGCGATGGTCGGCCCGCTCAGTGGCGAGGCGAAGGACCGCGCCGAGGGGAGATTGTTGCTCAAGCGGTCGATTGCGCTGGGACAAGACTGGAAACGCGGTGATTTGTCTTTGGTGACGTTCGTGCAGAATTTGCGCACTGGCGAGATTTATCAAGCGCTAAGCGCGCCGTTGTGTGCCAGCCCGTAACAGTAAATTCGAGAAATCACCAGATTCAATCAGGCACGATCGCGCATAAATTAACTGACTCCAAAACACGGTTATGATGCGCCTCGAACAATTTGAATCGTCGCCCTCATAAAACATGACACCAGCACAACCGTATACCGTTCAAATCGTTGAATGGAGCCAGCAGCACGACGCGCTGGCACAGCTTCGTACCGATGTTTTCGTTGAAGAGCAGAACGTACCTGTAGAAATAATAATGGACGACCTGGATGCCGCCGGCGTGCACGTTGCGGTGAGAGACACAGCGGGAAACCTGATCGGCACGGGGCGGATGATATTGCATTCATCCGTCCCGCGTATCGGTCGGATGGCGGTGATGAAGTCCTGGCGCAGTACTGGCGTTGGCGGACAGATTCTCAAGAAGCTCTGCGATGCCGCGAAACAACGGGGTTTCGGTGAAGTCATGTTGCATTCCCAAACCCACGCATCACCGTTTTACTTCAAGCATGGGTTCCTGTCGCACGGCAGCGAGTTTTTCGAGGGCGGCATTCCGCATCAGGAAATGCGCAAACACATTTGAACTTCGCAGACTAAGCGGTAGATGCTAAAGGCACCTCATACGGCAGCGGCTTGATGATGACGGGTGAGCCGTCGGCAGCCGCATATTTCAGGTTGTTGTCGTTAATCGCGGCGATCTGCGCGACGACGAGCATGTCGAATCCACCGTCCGGCGCAGGCGCTGCGTTGGCAACTTCTCCGGCAGGCTGATCGCCGAACGCCGCACTGAATAGCTTGTCCCCCGGTGTCGGCGCGTTTGTTCCCGCGATATGGGCCAACACCATGCGGCGCTTAAGTATCCCGCGATACTGGGTGCGCGCAACAATTTCTTGGCCGGGATAGCAGCCTTTCTTGAAGCTCACCCCGCCAACAAGCTCAAAATTTGCCATTTGTGGCACGAATGCATCCTGCGTTTCTGGCACAACCGCAATGATGCCTTGTTGTATCGACAGCCAGTCCCATACCGGCGCGCCAACAGGTATTGCTTGATTGGCTAATTGAACCCATAACTTGATCGCATTGTCAGGGCTGGCGATGATGATGAAACGGTCTGCGGCGAGTTTGATGATGCGGCAGCTGTCCGCATGGAGCGTTGACATCGCATCATCCGGACGGGCCCCCACAGCATCGCGCAATAGGGTCCCCGCGTTTGGTCCAGCCACGCCAAAGCGAACCCAGTTGTCGCTTTCGTCGCTTAACTTCACCTTTGCCCGCAACACGAACATCTGCAATCGTTTCTGGATTGCGGCTTGCAAGGAGCGCGGCAGCATCAGGTAAATTCCTTGTTTGCCAGACCAGGCCAAAAGTGTGACGAGCAAGCGCCCTTTGGGAGAGCACCAGCCGTTCCATTGGGCGGTCCCTTCACCAAGTGCCAATACATCATTGCAAAACTGGCCATGCAGGAATGTGGCGGCATCTTCTCCGGTCGCCAGCATCAAGCCCATATGCGAAAGATCGCACAATACTGCGCCATCCTTCAGCGCCGCAAGGCCCACCTTTGCGCTCCCGGCAAACGATGTGATACGTCCGTCTGAAAACTGTGCCCCTTGTCGGGTAAGTTCAGAACGCCAGCGCTCACTCATGGCAAAATATTCAGGTTCATCGTTCCTATTCTAGTTTGGTTCATATGCCGATAGTTCAAGAACCAGAAAGTGCTGCCAGTGATCCGCGCTGGGTTGTGCTGCGCGTTTCCCGGATAAACTTGCTGATCAGCGGCGTGGGTGTGTTGCTGGCGTTCGGCATGCTGGCGCTGGTGCCGTTGCCAACATGGTTGCGGGCTGGGCTGGCCGTCGTATTTTTTGCCGCATTTCTTTGGGACCTGCGACTGATACTCCTCAAAAGTAGGCAGTCGGTCAATGCGTTCTATCTCTTCGATCTCGACGCCCCATCTGGTCGGAGCAGTGTGTCACCGCCGTCGGCGAAGTTGGGTATTCATGTGCGCTTCGCACGCACCTCCGGATTGCTGGCTCCGCGCGAGGCGCAGGGCGTCATCCTGAACGGCGCGTTTGTCTCACCGTGGTTCACGGCAGTCCGTTACGCCTTGCCACAGGATCCGCGATGGCGAAAATGGTGGCCGCACATCATTCCCCTTTGGCCCGATAGTGTGGCTGCAGACGCTTTTAGACGCGTCCGTGTGGCATTGAAGTGGAAGTGAGGGAGAGCCGCAAGAAGCGCGAACGGCCTCCGGTATAATTCGCCTCTCCCGCACCAAACGTTGCTCCCCGCATGAATTCCCCGTCTGTTGACCACGCCGATGCGCAAACGATCCTTACCTTGCGCGGCGCAAAGGCGCTCTCGTCGTTCCGCCTTGAGAAATTGCTGTCATCGCTGAAAGCAGCGGTGCCTGGTATTCGGTCAATCGAGTGCAATTTTGTACATTTTGTCGAAACAACGCATGCGCTCAGTGTGGACCAACGCGGAGTACTGGAAAAGCTACTCACCTACGGCGGGCCACGTTCTCCGGCCGGTAAGGGCGAATTTTTTCTCGTCATCCCGCGTATCGGCACGATTTCGCCGTGGGCTTCCAAAGCCACCGATATCGCGCGCAACTGTGGTTTAGCCGGGATCAAGCGCATCGAACGCGGCACCGTTTTCCATGTGGAAATCAGCGACGCGCTCAGCGACCTCGCGCGTGATGCCGTCATGCGCGCCATTCACGATCCCATGACCGAAACGGTGCGTTCCAGCCTGGAAGCGGCAAGCGAACTCTTTGTGGCGCAGTCACCACAGCCGCTCTCGGTGATTGCGGTAACCGCTGAGGGCAGGGCCGCGTTGACACGCGCGAATGCCGAAATGGGTCTCGCGTTGTCGGCCGATGAAATCGACTATCTGTTCGACTATTTCCACCGGATCGCACGCGATCCCACCGATGTAGAGTTGATGATGTTCGCACAGGCCAACTCGGAACATTGCCGACACAAGATATTCAATGCCTCCTGGACCATTGACGGCGAAGTGAAGGATATAAGCCTCTTCGGCATGATCAAGAATACGGAGCGGATATCGCCACAGGGCACTATCGTCGCGTACTCGGACAATTCCTCGGTCATGCAGGGTGCCACGATTGAGCGATTTTTCCCGGACAAGCATGGCGTGTTCGCGTTTCATCGCGACGAGACGCACATCCTGATGAAAGTGGAAACGCATAACCATCCCACCGCGATTGCGCCTTGGCCAGGTGCCGCGACCGGCTCCGGTGGCGAGATTCGCGACGAAGGTGCAACCGGGATTGGCTCAAAGCCCAAGGCCGGGCTTACCGGGTTTTCTGTCTCAAACCTGAATATCCCCGGGCACGGCCAGCCTTGGGAAAGGGTGTACGGCAAGCCGTCGCGCATCTCATCCGCGTTACAAATTATGATCGACGGTCCACTCGGCGGCGCGGCGTTCAACAACGAATTCGGGCGCGCCAATCTAACCGGATATTTCCGCAGTTACGAGCAGTCCGACGGCAGCGTCGTGCGGGGGTACCACAAGCCGATCATGATCGCAGGCGGCCTCGGCAATATCTCGGCGGCACACACGCACAAGAAGCCGCTTATGCCAGGCACGTTGTTGATGCAGATTGGCGGGCCGGGGATGCGTATCGGCTTGGGTGGCGGTGCCGCATCCTCGATGACATCGGGCACCAATTCTGAGGCACTGGACTTCGATTCCGTGCAGCGTGCCAACGCCGAGATGGAACGCCGGTGTCAGGAAGTGATCGACGCCTGCTGGGCCATGGCTGATGCCAATCCCATCCTGAGTATTCACGATGTCGGCGCGGGCGGGCTTTCCAATGCGCTGCCCGAGCTGGCACATGGCGGTGGAGCCGGCGCACGTTTCGATTTGCGGGCCGTACAATCGGAAGAGCCCGGCATGTCGCCAAAAGAAATTTGGAGTAACGAATCACAGGAACGTTACGTGATTGCCGTTGCGCCAGAATCGCTCCAGCGGTTTCAGTGCATATGTGATCGTGAACGGTGTCCTTGCGCGGTGCTTGGTGTTGCAACGGCCGAATCGCAACTCATCGTTGCCGATGCTCTTTTTGACAATTACGCGGTAGACATGGATTTGGAAGTACTGTTCGGCAAGCCGCCACGCATGCATCGCGATGTCGCGTCCGTTGTTCCACGCCTCGACCCATTCGACGCCAGCCACATCGCGTTGAAAGACGCGGTATATCGGGTATTGCGTCTACCCACAGTTGCCGACAAATCATTCCTGATTACCATTGGTGACCGTTCGGTGGGCGGCCTAACGACGCGCGACCAGTTTGTCGGGCCGTGGCAGGTACCGGTCGCCGATTGCGCCGTGACGATAATGGGCTACAACACGCTGCAGGGCGAGGCGATGGCGATCGGTGAGCGAAGCCCCATCGCCGTGATCGACGCCCCCGCGTCAGGGCGCATGGCGGTCGGTGAGGCGATAACCAATATCGCGGCGGCGGATATCGAAGCAATCAGCGACATAAAGCTTTCCGCAAACTGGATGGCTGCAGCAGGATATCCGGGTGAGGACGCGCGCTTGTTCGAAACCGTAAAAGCAATCGGCATGGAACTCTGTCCGGCGTTAGGCATTTCCATTCCAGTCGGCAAGGATTCGCTGTCGATGAAAACATTGTGGAACGAAGGCAGTGAACAAAAGGAAGTGGTTGCGCCCGTTTCACTCGTCATTTCCGCGTTTGCGAAAGTGAAAGATGCGAGCGCGACTCTGACGCCGCAGCTTTTCAGGGATGCCGCGACTGCGGATACCGAATTGGTGCTGATCGATTTGGGTGAAGGCAAGAACCGGTTGGGCGCTTCCTGCCTGGCGCAGGTTTATGCACAAGTCGGACAGAGCGCACCGGATGTAAACGACCCAGCCAAACTTTGCGACTTTTTCTCAGCGCTCCGCACGCTTGCCCGCGAGAAAAAAATCCTCGCTTACCACGACCGTTCCGATGGCGGCGTATTCGTGACGCTGGCTGAAATGATGTTCGCTTCGCATGTTGGCGTCACCATTTACCTCGATGCTCTAACCTATTCCGAGCGCGAATCGGATGTCGACAGTTACGATGCGACCGATACATCGAAGAAATTGGCCGAGAACGACGCCGTGCTGGCGGCGTTGTTTAACGAAGAGCTGGGTGCCGTCATCCAGATTCGCAAAGTAGATCGCACAGCAGTGATGCAAAGGCTGCGCGACGCGGGGCTGGGAGCCTGTTCGCACGTGATCGGGCATCTGAACGTCAGCGAGGAGTTGCGCGTCATTCGGTCGGCCAAACCGGCGCTGGTGGAAAAACGCGTCGACCTTCAACGCGCGTGGAGCGAGACCAGCTACCTGATCCAATCGCTCAGGGACAATCCACAGACTGCGAAAGAGGAATTTGACCGGATTCTGAATATCAACGATCCGGGCATGAATGCGAAACTCACGTTCGATCCCGCAGACAACATTGCCGCACCGTTTGTTGCGTCAGGCACAAAACCACAAATTGCGATCCTGCGCGAGCAGGGCGTGAACGGCCAATTGGAAATGGCGCACGCGTTCAGTAAAGCCGGGTTCACGGCAATCGACGTGCATATGAGTGACATCATCGCTGGCCGTATCTCGCTAAACGATTTCAAAGGCTTTGCAGCGTGTGGAGGGTTTTCGTACGGCGATGTACTGGGTGCGGGCGAGGGTTGGGCGAAGTCAATCCTGTTCAATGCGCGCGCGCGCGAAGAGTTTCAGCAATTCTTCCTGAGGGACGATTCGTTTGCGCTGGGCGTGTGTAACGGCTGTCAGATGATGTCCAACCTTCATGAGATCATTCCCGGTGCCGAAAACTGGCCGCATTTTGAAAAGAACAAGAGCGAACAATACGAAGCCCGTACCGTGCTGCTGGAAATTCGCGAGTCACCGTCCATTTTGTTTGCCGGCATGGCGGGCTCACGCATTCCGGTTGCGACCGCGCACGGCGAAGGCCAGGCGGTGTTTCGCGATCAGGCGCAACAAAATGCGATTCGCTGGCTAGCTGCCGCACAATTCGTCGATAACGATGGGCGCGCCACTGAAGGTTTCCCGGCCAACCCCAACGGTTCACCGCTTGGCATGACGGCATTCACCACCGCCAATGGTCGCTTCAACATCATGATGCCGCATCCGGAGCGCGTGGGCCTCGCAGTGAACTTGTCGTGGCATCCGAAAGAATGGAAAAACGAGAGTCCCTGGATGCGGATGTTTCGCAATGCGCGGAAGTGGATTAACTAGAGAAACTCTATATCCGGCGCGGCTTGCAGGAAAAACATGCCTGTGAAGGCGCGCCAATGCTGGACATCATGTTTTGACCTGCACCCTCGATTTCGGCTCGGTGCCTTTGGTTGAAAAACCCCAAGCTTAATCCGCGTCGCTTGAGGTGTGGCAGGTCAATACAAGATGTCTAGGCCTGGCGCCTTATCTGGCACGAAATTGGCTGGAAATACCCGTCAGTCATAGAGTTTTCCACATTTACTTCGTCTCGTCGGCGCATTTTTCTGCAAAGCGTTCGAGCTTGTTGCGCGCATCGGCAAGTGCGCTATGCTTTTTCTTCAGCATGTCCATCCGCGCTTGCAATTCCGCGATGCGCTCGGCGAGGTCCAACTATGCGACCTTGATTTGTTCAATACTGGCCACGCGTTGTTTCGTCTGGTCGCGCAGTTCCAGGAGTGGCGTTTCCAGGGACGTGTAGAGCCCGCGCATCCAAGTGGAACTTTCGCGGCTTGCAATCGTGAAAATCTGCATTACGCGACTGACAACCAGTTCTTCAAATTGTTCAGCAAGCAACCCACCGCGCCTCACCAACAGATTGCTGGTTTTGGTAAATTCAGTGTCCGATTTGACCCGCGCTTTTTGCAGCTCAGTGTGAAAACGTTGCGTTGGGAACGGATGCACCTCGTACTTGCCGAGCGAAAATTCGTCGCGCATATTTTCACCGACCGCTTTGAAAAGTTCGCGGATCTCCTCTATTTTTAACTCGAGAGCCGCGAGTTTTTCACTGACCAATGTGAAATATTTTCTAACTGACTCTACTGTGTTCGCAGAAAGCAAGCTACGTGTGATGGCCGCCTTGGTGCGGTCGGCTTCGTATCGAGCCGCGCCCACATCAACGATTGCAGCCAGCTCTTCGCTCAGACGTATGTGAATGCTTTTGGTGGCACGTACCTCTTTCAACGCCGCATCGAGCAGATCGTGGCGCGCACCCGCCTGTGCGACTACCGAGAGCATCAGGTTTTGATTCTTCTCGCGAACGATACTCAAGCGGTTGAGGCCGTCAAGCGCATCAAATCGCTGGTTGTCCAAAACAGCCTGCGCCGCGTCGAGCGAATTCGAAAGCGTTGAGAGGACGGCTGCAGTCAAAGACGCTTGTCGATTGCGTGGAAGATTGACGCCCAGACTGCGCTCGAGCTGGTAAAGACGGCTCTTGACTGCCTGATCGTTGTCGTTGGCGAGCTTGCCCAGCAGTCCCTGGCGCGCGGACACAGCGATGACGCGCATGGGGTCAATCCGCAGCAGGTCGGCGGCGGTACGCAGGCGTCGATCAATTTCGCGCAGCAACTCGCGATTGGTCTCGAGTGGGTCGGCATGGGGCGGCACTTCCAGCGCATCGAATTTGTTCAACACCACCATCCGCATCTGTTTCGATTCGTCGGTCGCATGCCCCATTGCACGTTCGCGGTAACTGGAGGCATTGCCGAGGTAGCCCATCCACATGGCAAGGTCAGATTTTGCAACACCCTGCGTGATATCGAACACCATCACCAGCGCATCCGCGTTCGGCACACGCTCACGCGCAAGTTCGGGTTCCAATGAGAGTGCCGCGAGGCCCGGCGTATCGATGATGACCAATCCCGCATCGAGCAGGGGATGTGGAAAATTGACGACGGCGTATCGCCAGCGCGGCACGTCGACCAATGCGGTGGGACTGTCTACGACGGGAACGGCGATACCTTCGCCATGCAGACCCCATGCCACCGCATCAGTCAGTGAAATTCGTTTGGTTTCGGATAGCGCTGCAAGGGCGCGGGCAGTTGAATCAGGATTGTCGGCGTCAAAAAAAATAACGCGCCAATGGCTCCCCTCGTCGAGCAGTTCCTTGAGTCGCTCGGGCCTCTCGCGGGTCTCTATCGGAAGCAGCTTTAGCCCCGTTCTTACATCGCGATCAAAACGTAGCTCCGTGACGCACCTGGTTGACTTGCCTGGACCAGACGGCAACAACCGCCTACCAAGGTCCGCGAAGAACAGGCCATTGATCAGCTCTGACTTGCCGCGCGAAATCTCCCCAACAAAGGTGATGGTCACGCGCTCGCTGGCGACAAGCATGCTGGCTTCCCGGAGAGCGGCGTCAATGTTTTGCGTGAGAAATTCGTGGGTATGCAGGAACTCCCTCACACGCGAAATTTGACTGTCGAGTCCGTAGCGCCAGGATTGGAGATCGGCTAGCCGTTCAGTGATGGCGGCTTTTGTCATGAAGCAGTTCTACACATTGTTCAAGTATTTTACCGCTGACACTGGGGACAAAAGTACGTTGAACGCTGACCCTGTCGGATGGCGCGGATTAGTCCGTTGCAGGCCCGACAGGGCAGGCCTTCGCGATCATAGACAAACGCGTTCACTTGAAAGTATCCCAGCTCACCGTTCGCCGCCACATAGTCCCGCAGCGATGAACCACCGGCGTGTATCGCCTTCAGCAGCGTGGTTTTGATTGCAACGGCCAGGCGGTCAAAACGAGCGCGCGAGACCTTGCCTGCCAGTCGCTTGGGATGGATGCAGGCGTGGAACAAGGCTTCGGAAGCATAGATATTGCCAACACCGACCACGACCTGACTGGTCATGATGAACTCTTTAATGCTCAAGCTGCGTCCATTGGCAGCACCGTGCAGATATGCACCGCCAAAATCATCCGATAGCGGCTCGGGCCCCAGACGATCGAGCAGCGGATGTGCCGGTTCGGCACCTGCGATCCAGAGCATCGCGCCGAAGCGCCGGGGGTCTGTGTAACGTACGGTGACGCCGTTGTCGAAACCTATGTCGAGATGATCGTGTTTCTGCGGCGGCTGGCCGGCATCGGCTCTGTTTATCAGACGCAAGGATCCTGACATCCCCATATGGCTAAGCAGGTAGCCGCGACGGGCATTCGGAAGATTGGCAACGCGACAATCCCATAGCAGGTACTTGCCGCGCCGCACGATATTGAAGACCGTAGTACCGGATAACTGTGTCGCGAGATTTTTGGGAATTGGCCAGCGCAACCGTCGGTCACGTACCGTTACCGTTGAAATGCGGCCACCCTGAACTTTCGGGAGCAGCCCGAGGCGTGTGGTTTCTACTTCGGGCAATTCGGGCATGGGAACTCACTGAGCGAACGACAGTCTGTATTGTAGCGAGTATGCTGGCCCCTCCATAAACGACTATGATGTAAATGAATGTGGTTTGATCGCAATTTGCGAATTAAGCTTGAATTCGTATGGGCGTTGCGCACCCCTGTGGTCATACCGCCGATTATTTTTTCAGCCACCCTTCAGCCGCAGGCTTTGCGGCTCACCGCACTATGAATATGCCCCGTCAAAAAATCATTGTCACCGTACTGTTCGTCATCGCAACGTCTGGTGCTGTCAGTCGCGTGACCGCCCAGTCGTTAGAAGTAACAAAATCGGCCGATTCGAGCAAAGTCAACGACACGGGCCTCACCGATCAGATGCTCTATCAATATCTGATCTCTGAAATTGCCGGTCAGCGGGGACGCGCTGGCCTGGCGTCGCGCGGGATGATCGATCTGACGCAACGTACGCGCGATCCCCGCCTGGCGCGTCGCGCCGTAGAAATCGCGTTTCAAGCACGTCAGATGGACGCGGCGCTCGAAGCGACCACATTATGGTTGGAGCTTGAGCCGGATTCACTGGGTGCGCGTCAGGCACTCTCTGCGATTAGTGGCAATCAGGGCACGCTGGACGCAACCAAGTTGAATCTGATCGGCCTGCTCGCACTACCCAAAAGAACGGCGGGTGTACTAATGCAGCTTTCCGGTATCCTGTCTCGATTCCCGGACAAACTTGCTGTATCCGCAGCGGTCACTGAGTTGGCGAGTCCGTACCTCGATCTGCCCGAAGCGCATTTCGCTATCGCGCAGGCGCGCATGGTGGCAAAGGATGACACTGCGGCGCTCGCCGCGATTGACGAGGCGGATAGTCGGCGCCGAGGGTGGGCGCAGGCGGCAATATTGAAGTCGCAAATTTTGCGCCAAACATCCGACGAAAGTGCGGGCAGTTTTCTAAAGAAATTTCTGACGACGTACCCCGCAGCAACGGATGTGCGCGTCGTCTATGCAAGATTGCTGGCCGCACAAAAAGCTTATTTGCCGGCACGAGAAGAGTTCCGAATTGCCATGAAAAATAAGCCCGCCGACGTCGAAATAGCTTACGCGCTTGGCTTACTGTCCCAGCAGGTCGAGGACTATGCAGACGCGGATATCCAGTTCAAGCGCGTGATCGAACTCAAACCCGGCGACGCCAGCCCCATTTTCTTCAATCTGGGGTCGATTGCAGATGCGCAGAAACGACCGGCGGACGCCATGGAGTGGTACGGGAAGGTCAAAAATGGCGACTATTTCGTGACCGCGCAATTGAAAATAGCCGGCATCCTCGCGAGAGGCGAAGGTATGAAGGCGGGCCGTAAATTCTTGCAGGATGCGCAGGCCACCCAATCCGATGCACCTGAGACCCGGATTCAGCTCATTCTTGCCGAGGCGCAATTGTTGCGAGACGCAAAGGCCTTCAATGAGGCATTCGACGCACTGTCAACTGCGATCGCGAAAAATCCCGACACAGCCGATCTTCTGTACGATCGCGCGATGGTGGCGGAGAAAATCGAAAAGTTCGATGTACTTGAGGCTGATTTGCGAAAAGTTATCGAACTAAAACCAGACCATGCCCAAGCCTACAACGCGCTCGGCTATACCTTCGCGGAACGCAACAAGCGGCTCGATGAGGCGTATGCGCTGGTAACGAAAGCACTGAGCCTGTCACCGGAGGACGCTTTTATTCAGGATAGCCTCGGCTGGGTGCAGTTCCGCGCGGGGCGCGTGGACGAGGCGCTTGCCACATTGAAAAAAGCCTATCAGACGCGCCGCGATCCAGAAATTGCCGCACATCTGGGCGAAGTGCTGTGGGCGAAGGGCGAAGAAGCGGAAGCGCTGAAATTGTGGCAAACCGCGCTGCTTGAGAATCCGGATAACGATTTATTGAGAGCGGTGATGGGCAAGTTCAAGCCGTGAGCAACTTTCATCTTTTGAAGATTGCCAATCAGCGTCGATCAAATATGAGGCGCTTTTTTTTCGTATGCGTTGTATTTTTGGTGGCGGCGTCCCTCGGCGGATGTGTTGCCACCCACGTAGCGCAAACCCCAACATCCGCAGTAGCTGGCGGTGAATTACCGGTAGCCCAGTATTTTTTACTCAACGGTCGTATCAGCGTGCGTGTAAACGACAGGTTCGATAGCGGCCAGATTCGCTGGCACCGTAGCGCGGAAGAGGAACGCATCGGACTGTACTCGCCCCTGGGTTCGCAAGTAGCCGAACTCGTTAGCGACAAACGCACGCGCCTGGTCACGCTGCGCCAGGGCAAGGAGACTTTAACGGCGGAATCGGTAGCGGAGTTGACGCAGTCGTTGCTGGGTGTGCCTCTTGATCTGGACCGCATGGCGGGCTGGGTGCAGGGGGCTGGACTGCGCGAGAATGAAAACGTTGAAGCGACGCTCGCCAACGGCGACGTATGGCGTGTGACTGCCGAACGCTATCAGGTAACTGGCAATTATCGATTCGCGTCGCGCGTGATCGCCGCCAGCCGAGACACAGTTGTGCGCTTGGTGGTTGATGAATGGATGCCGCAGTGAGTTTTTCAGCAGAAAGCCTCACCACATTTGCACCTGCGAAGCTGAATTTGTTTTTGCATGTAATCGGTCGAAGACCGGATGGCTATCATTTGTTGCAAACTGTGTTTGTGTTGCTTGATGTTGGCGACACACTCAATTTTTTGCCGCGTGACGATGGCGTGATTCGGAGAGCGTCTGACTTGCCCGGCGTGAGTGAGGCTGACGATTTGGTTGTACGAGCAGCACGGCTTCTGAAGCGTGAGGCTGATCCCGCCGCGAGAAGCGCTGGGCGTGCCGCCACGCTAGGGGTAAATATCAGTGTAGAAAAGAGGGTTCCGGTAGGCGGCGGCTTGGGAGGCGGCAGTTCCGATGCTGCGGTGACATTGTTGGCGTTGAATCATTGTTGGAATTTGGGGTTTTCTCGTGAAAGATTGCAGTCGATGGGCGCAGATCTTGGCGCTGACGTACCGTTCTTTATATTCGGTCGCAATGCCTTTGCGGAAGGAGTCGGCGAACAACTGCGGCCCGTGCAACTCCCGCAATGGTGGTATCTGGTGTTAACACCACCGGTTCAAGTTTCCACCTCGACCGTATTCGCACATCCAGAATTGACAAGGGACACGTTACCCCTCAAAATGTTGGACTTTTCGGCGAACGGGCTTGCCGACACGCGTAATGATTTGCAACCCGTTGTTTTAAAAACGTTTCCGGCAGTTTTTCGTTGTTTTGAGGCGCTGCAAGCGGTGAGTCAAAAGTCAATTTTTGGTACCCGCATGACCGGTTCCGGCGCTTGTGTGTTTGCTGCGTTTGAACTCGAGCGGAATGCACGCGACGCGTTTCAACGGTTGCCGCCGGAATACAAAGGTTTTGTTGCTCAAGGGTTGTTGAGACATCCCTTCGGTTAAGTTTTTTGGGGAGTCGCCAAGTGGTAAGGCACCGGATTTTGATTCCGGCATTCGTAGGTTCGATCCCTACCTCCCCAGCCAGCTAGACGGGTCGGTTTGCGTGTGTGAAGCGACTTATTTTTGTGACGTGTGAATTGATGCTCCAAGCGCCGCGAAAGAATCCTTAGTATGGCATTCGATAACATAAGTATTTTTACGGGAAATGCAAATCCCCGGCTCGCGAAAGAAGTCGCGAAGCAGATGGGTACGCAGTTGGGCCGCGCCAAGGTTGCGAAATTCAGCGACGGCGAAGTAATGGTCGAAATTATGGAGAACGTCCGCGGCAAGGACGTATTCATCCTCCAATCGACCTGTGCGCCGACCAACGATAACCTGATGGAAATTCTGGTGATGGCCGACGCTCTGAAGCGTTCCAGTGCGGCGCGCATCACGGCAGCGATTCCGTATTTTGGTTATGCCAGACAGGATCGCCGCCCGCGCAGCGCCAGGGTGGCGATTTCGGCCAAGGTTGTGGCGAATATGCTTACGGGCGCAGGCGTGGACCGGGTGCTGACGATGGATTTGCACGCGGACCAGATACAAGGATTTTTTGACATCCCGGTGGACAATATTTATGCCACTCCGATTTTGCTGGGGGACGTGTGGAAACACGATTACCCGAACTTGATCGTAGTGTCGCCCGATGTAGGCGGCGTGGTACGGGCCAGAGCCGTGGCCAAGCAACTCGATGCGGATTTGGCAATCATCGATAAACGTCGTCCACGGGCGAACGTGTCGATGGTCATGAATATCATTGGCGATGTAGAAGGGCGTTCATGCATGATTCTGGACGATATTGTCGATACGGCCGGGACCTTGAGTGAAGCAGCAAAAGCGTTGAAGGAGCGCGGTGCAGCGAGAGTTGTCGCGTACTGTACCCATCCGGTACTGTCGGGTCCGGCAGTTGAGCGCATTCAAAATTCCGCGATCGACGAACTCGTAGTAACCGACACGATTCCGTTGAAGCCGGAAGCGGCGGCATGCAAAAAGATTCGCCAGATCGGCACAGCAGTATTAATTGCCGAGACGATTCGAAGGATTGCTGAGGACGATTCGGTCAGTTCACTGTTTCCGGAATAGCAGAACCGCAATGAAGATTTTTGTCGTGCGCCGCAGGTCGATAACCTGCACAAACGAGCCATTTGGTCGCGAATGGTTCTTACATTGGAGCTACACATGAAAATTGCAATCAAAGCAGAATCGCGCAAAGGACAGGGCACTGGAGCGAGCCGCCGCCTGCGTCGCGCGGATAAGGTTCCCGGAATCGTTTACGGTGGCGGCAAAGATGCCACCGTGATCGAACTTGATCACAACAATCTGTATCACAAGCTGAAGCTCGAAGCCTTCCATGCGTCCATTCTCGATATGGAACTCGAAGGAAAAACTGAGCCGGTTCTGCTCCGCGACGTGCAAATGCACGCGTGGAAGCAAATCGTTTTGCACGTCGATTTCCAGCGTGTTGCTGCCGACAAGAAGATCCACATGAAAGTGCCATTGCACTTCATCAACGCCGATATCGCACCGGGCGTGAAGGTTTCCAGCGGAATTGTTTCGCACATCATCAACGAGCTCCTCATTTCCTGTCTGCCAAAAGACCTGCCGGAATTCATCGAGGTCGACTTAAAAGATCTCGCGGCCGGCCACTCGCTCCATCTGTCGAATCTCCAGTTGCCTGCTGGCGTGGAGTCTGTTGCACTGCACAAGGGCGACGATCAATCGGTTGCTACAATCATCATTCCTCGTGCCGTAGCAGCCGAAGAAGATGCGGCACCGGTAGCCGCAGCGGCCGACGTTCCAGCGGCAAACCAAAAGGCCAAAGAGGAGGAGGCTCCGAAGAAAGACGACAAAGCAGGCGGAAAAGACAAGAAATAATCCGCTCCATTGTCGCGTTGTATATTCGAATGCCCGCGATCAACGATTGCGGGCATTTTTATTTTCCGCTTAGTGCACCAGATGCCTACTTCCATCAATACCGCTGTCAAGCTTGTCGTGGGTCTTGGCAATCCTGGCCGCGAATACGAGAGAACGCGCCACAACGCCGGTTTCTGGTGGGTGGATGTGCTGGCGCGCGAATTGGGTACCTCCTTCAAAAAAGAGTCCAGGTTTCACGGCGAAATCGCAAAGGCTGGGAGCGTGTTGCTCTTGAAACCGTTGACCTTCATGAATCGGTCCGGTCAGGCGGTGGGCGCGTTGGCGAAGTTCTACCAGATTCAGCCAAATGAAATTCTGGTCGCACACGACGAAATGGATTTACCGCCCGGTGGATTGAAAATGAAGATTGGCGGGGCGGCTGGTAGCAACGGAGTCAAAGATATTGTGTCCCATGTTGGCACGCGTGAGTTTTGGCGGTTGCGTATTGGCATAGGTCATCCGCGTGACATGGCGGAAAAGCTAGGCGGCGACATGACTCGGGAAGAGGTTGTCGATTACGTGCTGCATCGACCAGACAAAAATGATGAACTCGCCATCGAGGGAGCCATGCAACGCGCCACAATGGCGTGGCCGATGATCGCCGAGGGCGACATGGAGGGCGCGCTATTAAGGCTGCACACCAAGCCCGCGAAGGCGGCAATAAATTCCGAAAAGAAAGAACCGAAATGAAGTGTGGAATCGTTGGACTACCAAACGTTGGCAAATCAACCACGTTCAATGCGCTGACCAAAG
>JANYHZ010000126.1 GCA_025362135.1 Betaproteobacteria bacterium
TCAATGAAGCTGTGGAACACGCATCCGCGCGTCTACATCCCGATTGAAGAAACCGGCGAAGCGAAGTGCCCTTACTGCGGCACGGTTTACAAATTGACCGGGCCCGTCAAGCACGGCCACTGACAGTCCGAAAGTGACGCGCATTCTCGTCGTCGCCCCGTCGTGGATAGGCGACGCCGTGCTTTCCCAGCCGATGTTGATGCGGTTGCAAAAGCGTAGCGAAAGCCCAACGATTACGGTACTGGCACCGAAATGGGTGCTTCCGGCGTACGAGCGCATGAACGAGGTCGAGCGCGTGATCGAGAATCCGTTCGGGCATGGCGCGCTCAAGTTATCGGCCCGCCGCGCACTGGGAAAAAGCCTTGCACGCGAAACTTTTGACCAGGCGTTTTTGTTGCCGAATTCTTTTAAGTCTGCGTTGATTCCCTGGTTTGCACGCATTCCCGTTCGAACCGGTTTCCGCGGTGAAAAGCGCGGCTGGATTCTCAGCGATTGCCGCGACCTCGACGAGCACGCGCTGCCAACGATGGCCGAGCGTTTCGCATCGCTGGCACAGCCACGCGGGCAAACGCTTTCGCAACCCGTGCCACAGCCAACGCTGCGTGTCGATATCGCGCTCCGCGCCAGTGCCGTTGCGCGCTTGAAACTCACACTTGACAAACCAGTGGTCGCCTTTTGTCCCGGAGCCGAGTACGGCTCGGCAAAGCGTTGGCCAGCGCGTCATTTCTCGGAACTCGCACGCGCACTTCACGCGCAGGGCAAACAAATCTGGCTGTTTGGCGGCAAGGGCGACGTGGCCGTCGCCGACGAAATAAACAAATTGGCAAACGACGTCTGCCGCAATCTCTGCGGCGAAACGTCACTCCTTGACGCGATTGACCTATTGAGCTTGGCTTCGCAGGTCGTGACCAACGATTCTGGCCTTATGCATATCGCATGCGCCGTCGGGGTGCCGGTCGCAGCACTGTACGGTTCAAGTTCTCCCGCATTTACACCCCCATTGTCACCAAAAGCCAGGGCAATTTCGCTCAATCTGGAATGCAGTCCCTGCTTCCAGCGCGTCTGCCCGCTTGGACATTTCAAGTGTATGAACGACATGACTGCCGAACAGGTCGAACAGCAGTTCGAACGCTGATCGAGGCATAATTTCATCTTTGCCATTTGCCCCATCGGAGTGAACCTTATGAAACACGCATTATTTTTCGCCGCCCTTGCGTCGCTTGCGGTTTCGGTTATCGCAGTAGCCGCTCCCGGCACGCCCGTCAAGACAGGAGAGCCAGAATATGTCGACGCGATCAATCAATGGCGCGACAGCGTTGAAAAAAGTCTAAGGCGCGACAACGGCTGGCTCACGCTGGCGGGTCGCTTCATCATGAAGCCGGGCTTGAACACCTTCGGCACGGCACCAACCAACGACATCGTTTTCCCCGCTGAACTCAAAGGCACCGGGCCCGAAGTGATCGGCAGCATCACCGTCGATGCTGCAAATAAATCAGTTACGCTCAAGCTTGCCGAGGGTGTAAGCATGACCAGCAGTGGCAAGCCTTTCACGGGAGAACGCACCTTGAAATACGATTCGGCAAACCGCGACTGGGTATCGCTGGGCCGTATTTCCATGCACATCATCGAACGCGATGGCCGTTATGTGCTTCGCCTCGCTGACAACGAATCAATGGTGCGCAAGAATTTTCCGGGGCGCGTTTGGTATGACATCAACCCGGCATTCAAAGTCAATGCCAAATTTGTGCCCTACCCGCCCGGTAAAAAACTCTCGATCGTCAACGTCATCGATGAAGTCTCTGAGGAGCCGTGCCCCGGCTACGTTGAATTCAGGTTGAAGGGCAGGAAATACAAAATGGACGTTGTGGGCGAGGACGAAGGCATGTTCTTCGTGATGCGCGATGGCACTTCCGGCGACACCACTTACCGCCCATCGCGATTCCTGTACGTCGACAAAAAACCCAAACCGAACGAGACCTTTCAGTTGGACTTCAACAAAACCTATAACCCGCCCTGCGCGTTTTCAGAGTTCACCACCTGCCCGCTGCCGCCGGAACAAAACATTCTGAAGACGCGGATTGAGGCGGGGGAAAAGTACCGGAAGCTGGGATAACTCCCCTCACGGGAGCGGCTAGAACGCCAGTCGGCGCGCTTCTCCTGGCGAAAATGCTCGGAAAGGCGCGCCAGCAATAGTGGTTTAGTGATCGCTAGTAAGTAACTGGGCACCGCACCGATTTAACTCAGGCCGCGCTTGCCTTGAAAACCAAGGCTGCCCCGTTATTGCACCAACGCTGCCCAGTAGGCTGCGGACCGTCGTTAAACACGTGTCCATGATGACCACCGCAGCGTGCGCAATGGTATTCGGAGCGTGGATAAATCAGTTTGAAGTCGGTCTTTTTATCGAACACACCAGGCAGCGTTGTGAAGAAGCTGGGCCAGCCGGTGCCGCTGTCGAATTTCATTTCTGAAGTGTAGACGGGCAGGTCACAACCCGCGCAATGAAACACGCCTTTGCGCTTCTCGTCGTTCAGGTTGCTGGCGAACGAGCGCTCGGTGCCTTCATCGCGCAATACGTTGAATTGCGCGGAGGAAAGTCGTTTTTTCCACTCGGCGGTGGGCAGTTCCAGTTTTTCGATCTTCATGGGTGTTTGGTTGGCTTGTTGGAGAGCGGTCTTGATTTGTTCGGCGGTTGGCATTTGCGGTCGTCCTTGCGCGTAGGCTGCTTTGGCAAACACTTGCGACCCGGCCGAGGCGAACAATCCTGATAAAAATGTACGGCGTTTCATACGGTATCCCTCAGTTGAATTGCTCTTTGGTCGCGGATTCACAGGAAAGTTTACGAACAAGTCGTAAATTCGGATGCACTCAATTTGCGCAAATTCATTCGAGTACCGAATCCAGCCTTCAAATCCCCGTGTTCACCCGGTACCCCCGACCGTGAGCCCTTCCATGCGCAAGGTCGGCTGCCCCACTCCCACCGGTATGCTTTGCCCTTCCTTACCGCAGACACCAACGCCGCCGTCGAGACGCATGTCGTTGCCAATCACTGAAACATATCTCCATGATTG
>JANYHZ010000130.1 GCA_025362135.1 Betaproteobacteria bacterium
CAGACCCTTAGTCTGCAAAATTATATCGAGCGCCTGGTCCCACGGCACGTCTTTTAACCTGAGCGTTAGATTGCCGCCGACGGTATCGCTGGTGATGAAATTGAAGCCGGTGAAATCGGCGATGACCTGCAGCACTGCTCGAACCTCAACGTTTTGAAAATTGAGCGATAGTTTTTCGCCGACGTAACCCACGCCTTGCACTAACTTATTCGGGTCTTCTTTGAGCTGTTTTACTTCGACGATGAACTGGGTGTCGGTCTGGTAGGCCGAATACTCCCAAAGTCCCTTTGGCTCGATAATCATGCGCGTTGTCGCACCCTGGCTTACCAAATCGACCAGTCGGACGGGTGTAGCGAAGTCGAGTACATCAAGACGACGCAACAGGTTGCGTGGCGCTGAAGTGTTGATAAAGTCGACGATGACATTCTTGCCTTGAAGCCGAATATCGATTCCCGTATTGGGGGAAGAGAGATCGACAATGATCCGGCCCTCGCCGTTTGCACCGCGTCGAAAATCAACATCGCGAATATTGAATTTTTGCTCGATCGAAGCAGGCGCGCTTTCCGCGAATTTCGTGGTTTGCGTATTGTCTTTCACTACACTCGGCAAGCCGCCATCGATGGTGACGACCAGGGAGTTCCCATCCAATGCGGTCGTATAAGTCAAGCTGCGGGTCAGATTCACGACCATGCGAGTGCGACCGGAGCTCTCGACGACACTGACGGAACGCACATCGCCTTCAGCAATTTCGACTGTATTCTTTCCCAAGCCGTTTACGACGTTCGGCAGATCGAGGGCGATACGCGCTGGGTTAGTAACGGTGAAGCCAGGGGGCACAACGGTCAGCGCATCCTTGAAATTGGCACGAAGAATGACCTTGCCACCCTGGAGGGTTGAGGTGTTGATGGATTCAAGTAGATTTGGCGGGGCCTGCTGCGCGACACCACTGAGGCTGAAGAGCAAACCCAGCAGCATTGCAGTGACCGCAAACGGGCGAAATACCGTCCCTGACGCGCGGGCGTCAGGCATGGCTGGAGTTAGATCGGTATAGCTCACTGTTACCTCCCAGTTCCTTCGAGCAGAGGCAGTACGCTTTGGCGTTCTGTCCAGTCTCCGGCGGTGTCTTGTACGATTTCTTTGAGTTTTACTTCTGTATCGTTGATCTCGGTGATCAGCCCAAAATTCTGCCCTAGATAGTTACCCTTCTTCACGCGGTATAACGTTTTGTCCGCCTTCACAAGTGCGTAGGTCGAGCCCAGTTGGGTCAGCGTACCCACCATCTTTAATTGCTCCAAAGGGAAGGCCTCAAGAGGCTCTTTGCGGCGGTTCAAGTCAGGCGCCAAACCACCACCCGCACCTTCATTTTGCTTGACTGCTAATTTGCGGGGTTTGAAGGGGTCAGGCAGATCGAAGCCCTCATATGCAAACGGTGCAAACGGCTTGACCTGAGGCAGCGGGTCAATTTTACGCGTGACACTCTTGTCCGAATCTTTGACGAAGGTGCGCAGATCAGAAAATCCCTCGCCACACCCCCAAAGGGTAGCGACCGGCAACAGCAAGAACGCTAACTTTGTGGTGCGCGTCATCACTTGCCCCCCGGTTTCGCGGTCGCAGCTTTCGTCGATTTACGTTGCGCCGCAACTTCGTCGGGATCGAGATAACGATACGTTTTGGCCACTGCATCCATCGAAAGAACGCCGTCTTTTCCGGTCACGATGTTGAGGTCGTTAAGCAAAACGATTCGCGGAAGTTTGGAGATGTCGCTCGCGAATGCACCAAGATCGTGGTAGTTGCCGTTCACCTTCAGATTGATCGGTCGTTCGGCATAGAATTCTGTCACGTTTTCTGAAGCAGCCGGCTTGAACAGGTCAAATTGCAATCCGCGCCCCAATCCTGCCTGATTGATGTCGATGAGCAGTGCATCCATTTCTGATCGCGTTGGCAACTGTTTTAGTAGCGCTCCGAAAGATTGCTCGATTTCTGCGCGTTGCTGTTGATACGCTTCGAGGTTGACCGCCAGCTTTTTCTTTTCAACAAAAACAGTCTTAAGGTCGGCCTCTTTTTTTTCTTCCTTATCCAGATTCTCGAGTTGCGTCTGGTAAAACACAAAGAAGCCCGCCACCAAAATCAGTACAAAAATTAGCAACATTGCGACGATCTTGAACGGCCACGGCCATCCACCCGGATTCTTCGTATCTAACTGCTTGAGTTCGTCGAGCCACTTTTTCATGGTTTTTTCTCCGCTGACTTCGCGGGATTGGCGCCTTTGGCGGCACCCATGCCATCATCCGCTTTCACGCGTTTGATGAGGAAATCGAGGATGAATTCGTTGGCGCGCTGGGTATTCACCGTTACGGCTTTGATTTCAACGAGATTCGGGTTGCCGAGGTAAGGCGAAGCGTCGATATTGCGCATGAACGCAGACACGCGCGCGTTGGACTGTGCGTAACCGGTGACACTTATTTTTGCGCCGGTTTGCTTGATGGACTTCAGATACAGGCCTTCAGGTAGCTGGCGCAAGAGTTGGTCCAGCAAATAGACCGGTTCAGAACGGTTACTCTGCAGGCCTTCGACAACTTGCTTTTTAGACAGCAATGACGCGGTCTCCTCACGAATCCGTTTAATCTCGTCAATTTGCTTGTCAAGTTTCGCGATTTCGGTCGTGAGATATTTGTTGCGATCTTTCTGATTTTCGATTTGCGTGTCGAATACCACCCAGAGCAGTCCTGCGATTGCAAGGCCGATAACCGCGGCGAGACCGGCGAGAATCGCAAATTGTTTTTGCCGCGCTTTGCGTTTCTCTTCGCGGTGTGGAAGGAGGTTGATGCGAATCATGCGGGATCAAACCTTCGCATTGCGAGGCCGCAGGCGACCATCAATGCGGGCGCGTCAATTGTCAGCTGCCGGGGTTTTACTTTTGCCGAGAGCGCCATGTTGGCAAATGGGTTCGCCACAACCGTGTGCACCTGAGTGCGCTGGGCGACCATTTCTTCCAATCCATCCAATACTGCGCAACCACCGGAAAGCAGGATGTGGTCGACCTTGTTGAATTGCGTGGACGTGAAAAAAAACTGCAGGGCGCGCGAGATTTCGAGCGCGATTTTTTCATTGAACGGCTGCAACACATCAGGCCCGTAATTGTCGGGGAGCCCGCCGGATTTCTTCGCGACTTCAGCCTCTTCGGCGGGCATGCCGAATTGGCGGGAAATATCCTGGGTGAGCTGGTATCCACCGAGCTGCTGCTCGCGGGAGTAAACCTGCTGCTCCTCATGCATGACGATTATGCGGGTGGACTGTGCGCCGATGTCGACGATCGCGGTAACGTCCTTGGCATCAATACCGGAGGCGCTCCCAAGTATCATCTCAAACGCCGTAAGTGCAGCATAAGATTCAACGTCCATCACCGTAGTCTTCAGTCCAGCCGCCTCTGCAACGGCGACGCGATCCTCGATTTTCTCTTTGCGCGACGCGGCGATGAGCACTTCAACCTCTTCGTCGCTGTTCGGCGCTGGCCCAAGAACCTGGAAATCCAGATTGACCTCGTCCAGGCTGAACGGGATGTACTGATTCGCCTCAGACTGAACCTGATACTCCATATCCTCGTCGCGTTGGTTGCCGTTGAGGTTGACCTTTTTGGTAATCACAGCAGCCGAGGGCAGCGCCAAGGCAATGTTTTTGATTCGCGTCGCCATCTGTTTGTGCGCACGCCGCATTACTTCGCCGGCCGCTTCGATGTTAGCGACGTTGCCGTCGGTAATTGTATCTTTGGGCAACGGTT
The DNA here is from genome assembly GCA_025362135.1 of Betaproteobacteria bacterium. Lineage (GTDB taxonomy): Bacteria > Pseudomonadota > Gammaproteobacteria > Burkholderiales > Usitatibacteraceae > UKL13-2. The sequence continues at coordinate 3,779 of JANYHZ010000130.1, forward strand.
CGATAACGTATCGCTCGACGCGATAGAGCCCCTTGCCCGCATCCGCCAATTCCACCATCTTGATGTAGGACGAACTGATATCGACCCCGATGAGCGGCGGCGTTGTCGCGCGCAAAAAATCAAACTGGGATGCCAGCTTTTCTTTCAGCATGGTGGTTGAACTGCCCCTGTAGTATTGAGTACTTACGGCTTACAACGCACAAATTACATTAAATGCTAGCAACAACCTTTGGACGTGTAAAGCATTTTCTTTTAAACCTCGAAAAAGCTTTAATTGCGATCACGACTCGTAAGGTGCCATTATCCTGCCATTATCTTGCTCCACGCTGTCGTGTATTGCAGGGCACTGTGCTGTGATCACCCCGATATAATGCAATTCAACGTTTGTAACTTCAGGCATTTATGACCCTGCGCTGGTGGTTTTACCCTCTCGTATTGTTGACTTCGTTGGCATTGGTAGCGGTCGGTATCGTTATGCTGACTGTGGTTTTGTTGTATCCAAACCTGCCCTCAATCGAGGCCGTAACCGACTACCGACCAAAGTTACCTCTGCGGGTCTTTACAGTGGAAGGCGACATCATTGGGGAATTTGGCGAGGAAAAAAGATCCTTCGTCCGCGTGCAGGATTTTCCGGCTGTAATGAAACAAGCCGTCATTTCTGCCGAAGACGAACGATTTTACCAGCATGGCGGCGTGGACTATCTGGGTCTGATGCGGGCCGCAGCGACGAACGTACTGGCTGGAAAGATAAAGGGAGGGGCGTCGACCATCACGCAACAAGTCGCACGCAATTTCTTTCTGAGCAATGAACAAACGCTCACCCGCAAAATTTCAGAGTGGTTACTCGCTTTCAAAATTGAGAAGAGTCTAACCAAGGATCAGATCCTGGAAATTTACCTCAACCACATTTTTCTTGGCAACCGCGCATTCGGGTTTGCCGCCGCAAGTCGAGTCTATTACAACAAGGACATCGGACAGCTAAGCGCCGCAGAGGCAGCCATGCTGGCAGGAATACCTAAGGCACCATCGTTATACAACCCCTTTAACAACGTGAAACGCGCGACTTTGCGACAACAGTATGTGTTGCGCCGGATGAATGAACTTGACTACCTGAATGAAGAAGGGCTAAAGACAGCCAAGGCTGAGGTGTTGAAATTCAACCGCGAGCGCCAGATGTACCCCGTAAACGCCGAATACGTTGCAGAAATGACGCGTCAATCGGTGTTTGAGCAATATGGAGAAAAAGCATACGTTAGCGGTATTCGCGTGTACACGACCGTTCGCAAGTTGGATCAGGAGGCGGCGCTACTCGCGCTGCGCAAGGGCGTCCTTGAATATGATCGCCGTCATGGATACCGGGGACCAGAAGGCTTTGTGAACTTGCCGGCGAATAAGGAAGAGGCAGAGGAGGCAATCGAAGAAGCGCTGCAGGAAAGAGACATTGTCGGCGACCTGATACCAGCGGTGGTAACAGCGGTAGAGAGCAAGCAAGTGATCGCTCACACAAAGCGGGGTGATACTGTCACGCTAGCGGGTGATGCGCTTAAGTTTGTGGCACGCGCATTGGGCGAAAAGGCCTCTCCCTTGAAGCCGGTGCGCGGCTCGATCATTCGAATGGCACTGGACGAAAAGGGGCAATGGTCTGTAGCCCAATTGCCCAAGGTAGAGGCTGCACTGGTGTCAGTCGATCCTGAAAACGGCGGAATCCGGGCGTTGGTCGGTGGTTTCGATTTCACAGCCAATAAGTTTAACCACGTGACCCAAGCCTTGCGTCAGCCGGGTTCAAGTTTCAAGCCGTTCGTTTACTCCGCCGCGCTGGAAAAAGGCTTTACACCGGCGACAGTAGTGAATGACGCCCCGTTTGTTTTCGATCCAGGCCGAAATGGCGGGCAAATATGGGAACCGAAAAATTACGATAGCAAATATGAAGGCCCGATGCGGTTGCGACAGGCACTGGCAAAATCCAAAAACATGGTGTCCATACGCGTATTGCAAGCGATTGGCGCGAATTATGCGCAAGACTACATCACCCGATTCGGATTTGACCCAAAACAGCATCCGGCTTATCTGACAATGGCTTTGGGCGCCGGATCGACCACGCCGCTGCAGATGGCGGGTGCTTATGCGGTGTTCGCCAACGGTGGTTTTCGCGTCAAGCCGTACTTCATCAACAAGATCACAGATGACAAAGGCGGGATTTTGTTTGAGGCCGCTCCTGAGATCGCGGGAAACGGGGAGGCTGCCAGGACCGACGCGAGTGCGAAGCCCGCAGAGCGAGTCATTGATCCGCGCAATGCGTTTATCATGACCAGTTTGTTGCGCGATGCGGTTCGATATGGCACTGCTGCGCGGGCAATGTCCTTGGGACGCAATGACCTTTCCGGGAAAACGGGCACGACCAACGATAGCCTGGATGCCTGGTTTGCAGGGTTTAATGCTGGACTTGTCGCGGTGAGTTGGATTGGCTTTGACAACCCGGCGTCGCTTGGAGAAGCCGAAACTGGGGGGGGCGCATCGCTACCGATATGGATGTACTACATGGCGAAAGCGCTCAAGGGGGTGAAGGAAGAACCATTCGAACCACCTCTCGGACTGGCGATGGTCGCCATTGGTGGCGAATTCGGTAAAGACGGCAAACAGTTGATGGAATTTGCCTACGCCGAAAACGTGGGCAATGTAGGGGATGGGCCTGCAGCACTCCGCGAAGCAAATAAGCCTTCGGAGGAAGTAAGGAACCAGATTTTTTAGCCTCCAGTCCATCCACTCCGTTAATTTCGAGGGAGTACACGCGATGTCGAGCAGGAAAATTGGCGATTTGAGACGGCGACGATCAGATAATGATCCGACCGAAGAGCAACTACTGCCGCGTGGCCTCAGGGGGGAAATTGCTTATCTGGCTGCGCGCCTCATCGCCGAGGACGGCATATGCGATTTTGCCGCAGCCAAACAAAAAGCAGCCCGCCAACTAGGCGTGACGACGCAGGCTTTGCTCCCGGACAACCACGAGCTGGACGCGGCGTTGAGGTCGCACCAGTCAATTTTTCAACGCGATTCACAACCTGCCGAATGCCATATTTTGCGACAGATTGCAGCCGACGCAATGCGTTGGCTTGACCGCTTCTCACCATGGCTTGTCGGTACGGTACTGAGCGGATCGGCAAACCGCTTTTCGCGCATTGAACTGGAGATCGTCGCGGACGATGCCAAACAGATGGAAATGTTTTTCTTCAATGAAGGCGTGCACTTCGAAACGCGGATCAGCCGCGCCGACCACAAGAAAACCAATTCCACACCGGACGAAATTTCGATTTATGAAATATCGTTTAACGAGTCTCCCGTCCGCATTACCGTCTACCCGCACCACGCAATGCGAGTCGCCAGACAACGGCGCGATAGTCTTGAAAACGCACGAGCGAAGCTTGCGGACGTCGAGACTCTCATTGCACCGCGACCTTACTGTGTTTTAAGCAACGTGGCCGCTTCCAAAGCAAAGTAGGTAAGAATGCCATCCGCGCCGGCACGCTTGAACGCCTGCAGAGATTCCATCATGCATGCCTCGCCATCTAACCATCCATTCTGGGCGGCAGCTTTAAGCATGGCGTATTCGCCGGACACTTGATAAACCAGCGTCGGCACACCGAAAGTAGTTTTGGCGCGCTGGACAATATCCAGATACGGCATGCCCGGCTTGATCATCACCATATCGGCTCCCTCTTGAAGGTCGAGCGCGATCTCACGCATCGCCTCGTCTGAATTCCCTGGGTCCATCTGGTAGTTTTTTTTGTCGCTTTTACCGAGATTGCCCGAAGAACCTACGGCATCGCGGAACGGTCCGTAAAACTTGCTGGCGTACTTTGCAGAGTAGGCAAGAATCGCAGTGTGAATATGTCCTTCGGCATCCAGCGCTTTACGTATTGCGCCGATACGTCCGTCCATCATGTCCGATGGTGCAACGATATCCACGCCCGCCGACGCCTGTGCAATCGCCTGCTTCTCTAAAATGGCGATGGTCTCATCGTTAAGTATGTAACCCGTAGCGTCAATCACGCCATCCTGGCCATGGCTTGTGTACGGGTCCAGCGCGACATCGCAAATAATTCCGACATCAGGAAACCGCTTCTTCAGTTCCGCGACGGCCCGCGGCACCAGACCTGAGGGATTGAACGCCTCCTCGCCACCTGCTGTTTTCTTTTCAGCGTCAATTACGGGAAATAATGCGATCGCCGGTATACCGATCCGCGCTACCGCTTCCACTACCGGAAAAAGCAGATCCAGCGACAAGCGCTCGACGCCAGGCATCGACAAAACAGCCTCCCGCTTGCCTTTCCCGTCCCGAATAAAAACCGGATAAAGCAGGTCTGACACTGAGATCGAAGATTCGCATACGATGGCCCGCAAAAAACCGGTTCGTCGCAGGCGCCGCATGCGGCGCTGGGGAAATTGGCCAATATTCATGAGTTGTAGTGAGAACGAACGGGGTGGCAGGACAGATGAGTCTACAACATCACCGCTGGAAAGCGCGCCTGCGCGGTGGGCGAAAAGAGTTGAACTTTTTTCAACCGCAACAATCTGAGTTAATGAGACGTTCGCGTCTCCCCGCTTCTCCTCCCTGAGCGGGGGCCTTAATCTCATTTAAGGCTTTTACCAACGGTCCGGGTTACCCCTTTTACCCGGGCCGTTTTCTTTTTCCAGTATTTGCGGACGCCATGAATTTCATACGTATTTGCCCGGTATAGTTTCGTCGTGCATTTTAGCCATTCGTCCCACCGAAGAGTCTTGCAATAGCTCTTTCCGCCTCCTGTATCCCCTCTTTCTTTAGAGAAGAAAAAAGCTGTACGGTTGCGTTATGCCCCCCAACTTGCAGTTGCTTGGTTACCCTGCGAAGTGTAAGCGCCTGCTCACTTTTTGACAACTTATCCGCCTTTGTAAGCAGGCAATGCACTGGTTTTCCAGTGGGCAAGTACCAGTCAAGCAGTTTGACATCAAGTGCCTTTAAAGGGTGTCGCGCGTCCATGATTAGTACCAATCCTCTCAGCGCACCTCTAGTGCTGACATAAGCCGCCATCACGTTCTGCCAATGCGCTTTCACACGTGCTGGCACTTGCGCATAGCCGTAGCCTGGCAGGTCAACCAATGTACGATCATCTCCTAACGAAAAAAAATTGATGAGTTGCGTGCGGCCTGGTGTTTTTGATACAAACGCCAAGCGTTTGTGATTGGCAAGCGTATTGATCGCACTCGATTTGCCCGCATTCGAGCGACCAACAAAGGCAACCTCCGCGCCAACATCGGGCGGTAATTGTTCGAGGTCGTGCGCAGAGGCAACGTATGCCGCGCGGTCAAATAAGCTCACAGTTTCCTCTTGCGGCGCGATCAGCTAAAATCATGGTTTAGGTCCACATTCCAGCGGTAACAAAATCAAGGGATTGGTGATGAAGCGCATTTTGATAACTGCAATTTTGGCAATCTGTTCAAACTTGGCTGGTGCCAACACGGAGCCCGCAAAGGCCGAACCAGCCAGAGTGGTGCCGGGCAAAGCCGACATCATGGCCCGCGGCAAACAAATTGCTGGCGCTGTTTGCGTGGCCTGCCATGGTTTGGATGGCATCAGCGCAGTTTCCGGCAACCCAAATATCGCGGGCATGCCTGCACAGTATATCGCCAAGCAGCTTGCACTTTTCAAGTCGGCTGACCGGAAGAATGCGATCATGCAGAGCATGGTCGCCAATTTGTCGGAAGATGACATGACGGCTTTGGGCCTCTACTATTTTGCCCAAAGTGGGAAGTCAAACGCCATCGCGCGCGACAAAGCGCTGGCTGAAGCGGGGCAAAAAATTTATCGCGCTGGCGTGCCCGAGTTGAAGATACCCGCCTGCGCGGGTTGCCACGGCGGCGCTGGTGCGGGTATTCCCGCAATATTTCCTCGGCTAGCGGGCCAGTGGCAAGAATACACGTTAGGGGCGCTGAAAAACTTCTCATCGGGCGAACGAAAGAATACGCAAATGCAAGCCATTTCCGGGAGGATGCGTGACAAAGACATGCTTGCCGTGGCCGAATATATCGCTGGAATGAGAAGTCGCTGAACCCGGCCAGGCATATAGAAACTTGAGTTGCACGTTCGAAGGGTATGCGTCGCTTTTATTTCTGGATTTGTCCCAAATCTCTGGCCGCATCCGTTGAAGTCCGCTCTGAAACCTTTCGTGGACGCGGTTCCGCTTCACTTTGGTCCTTCAGGCTAGCCACACAGGCGCATCTCTGCTGCACTCAGCGCCCTGACCCGCCGCGCAATCCCGGTACGTAGAAACACACTTGGTCGCGGCCAGCGTGTTTGGCCTTGTAAAGTGCCAGATCTGCGCACTTCATCAGCGTCTCGCGGTCACGCGCGTCCTTTGGAAACATGCTGATCCCGATGCTCGCGGTTACGTTTGACTCTTTCCCCGCCAACAACATATAGGGCGCGCCGACCGCCGCGACGATTTTCTTGCCGACGCGCTCAGCAGTTTCATTATCCGACACTTGTGGAACCACAATGAGGAATTCATCGCCACCGAGTCTTGCTACATAGTCAGAGTCACGCAGTGCAGCTTCGATGCGAGACGCAACCAGCTTTAACAGTTCGTCGCCCGAGTCGTGGCCAAAATTGTCGTTAACGGCCTTAAAGCCGTCGAGGTCGAGAAGGAGAAATGCCAGCCCGCCCAGCGAAGCTTCGTGTTCCCCGTCCGCAAGCTTTCTGGCAATGTACTCCATGACTGCCGGTCGATTGCGAAGGCCGGTGAGAGAATCATGCGTCGCCTGATGCGCATATCGCGCCTGCGCTAACCGTTGCTCGATACTAAGCTTGTGTAGCGACCCATACAGAAACACAAGAATGAATGCCGCTGAGGATATTAGTGCGAGGATCAAGCGGCGCACCTTGTCTCCATATGCGATCTGATCTGCCTCGAGCGCTTCCATCTGCTTTCGGGCGCTCACCAACAGCTGGTAGGTGATCTGTAGCAACTGGTCGTGGCTCGCTTCACCAAAGTGTCTTTTCACCATCGCGCGCGCGGCGGGTTCGGCCATGGAACGGCGTGCGTCAACGATCCGTCGTTCGTCTCCGACGTACTTGCGGGCGACGTCCTGTAGCTCCGCAAATCGGCTGTCAAGATCTGGATGCTCGGAGCGCCGATCCGAGAGGTAGGCAACCTCCGCTTCGATTTCAACCGTACCCGCCCGATAAGGGGTTAAGTCGCTCTCCCTGCCAGTGATGATGTAGCTCTGCTCGCTGCTTTCGATAGCAAACGAGTGAAAGCGAATTGCTTCCAGACTGGAAACCGTGCGCTGCATGCGCAGCGCCTTTTCATTCGTGGTGATCAAGTTTTCAGCAGATATGATAGCGACTGCCGATACCGCAGAAATGGCCACCACAGCAAAAACCAGTGCTGCTAGTGCAACGCCATCTATGGTCGCGTTGAACTTCACGGGGTTGAATACCCGGCGATATTTTGGTTCAACATTCGGCGAATGCCTCCCTTGCTGCGAGCAAGGTGGTGTCGACGTCGGCCTCCGTGTGTGCCGCAGATACGAAACCCGCCTCGAATGCGGAGGGCGCCAGATAAATTCCACGTTCCAACATGGCATGAAAAAAACAATTGAAACGATGCTTGTCGCTCTGCAATACCTCGGCATAGGTTGAAGGAACCGATGGGCGAAAAAAAATCCCGAACATACCACCCAACGATGTGCCGCTGAATTCGATCCCTGCGTCCCTCGCGGCGAAGGTTAGGCCTGCGATCAGCGCCGATGTCATTCGCGACAAAGACTCGAAAAATCCTGGGGCGGCTACCAAGTCAAGGGTTTTTAGGCCGGCAGCCACAGCGACTGGATTCCCCGAAAGGGTGCCAGCCTGATAGACACTGCCGAGCGGGGCCAGGTGGGCCATGATGTCGCGGCGTCCGCCAAATGCGCCAACCGGCATGCCACCACCGATCACCTTGCCTAGTGTAGTGAGGTCCGGCGCGATGCCAAAGTGGCCCTGCGCGCCGTGGAGGCCCACACGAAAACCGCTCATGACCTCATCAAAAATGAGCACCGTACCGTATTTCGTACATAAACTTCGAAGCGTATCGATGAACTCGTGGCGCGGCAAT
>JANYHZ010000140.1 GCA_025362135.1 Betaproteobacteria bacterium
GGTCAGGAAGTAGCGATGCGCAGCGCGTTCGCCAATCGCGGCGATCACATACGGCGAAATGACTGCCGGGATCAAGCCCAGCTTTACTTCCGAAAGTGAGAACGCGGCATTTTGCGTGCCCACTGCGATATCGCAGCACGCGACCAGTCCGACGCCACCACCGTAGGCGGGGCCCTGCACGCGGGCGATGGTCGGTTTCGAAAGGCCATGCAAGGTAAGCATCAATTCGCCTAACGTCATGGCATCCCGAAAATTTTCCTCTTCCGAGTAGGCGGACATACGCTTCATCCAGTTGAGGTCAGCCCCTGCGGAAAAGGATTTGCCCATGGCCGAAAGCACGACGACGCGCACATCGCGGTTTTCATCGAGCGTTTCCAACTCGCGAGTGAGATCCACAATCAAGGTATCGTCGAATGCATTGTGCTTGTCGGGGTTGTTGAGCGTGACGATACCAATGGGACCATCAATTTTTGAGATGACTTGGCTCATTATCACATCCTGAACACGCCGTAGTCTGTCTTCTCGATCGGCGCATTCATCGCAGCCGACAGCCCCAGTCCCAGCACCATGCGCGTGTCCTTCGGGTCGATCACACCGTCGTCCCATAGCCGTGCCGTGGCGTAGTACGGATTGCCCTGATCCTCATACTGTTTGCGAATCGGCGATTTGAACGCCTCTTCTTCCTCCGCGCTCCAGTTGCCACCTTTTAATTCGATGCCGTCGCGTTTCACGGTTGCCAATACGGACGCTGCTTGTTCGCCGCCCATGACCGAGATGCGCGCATTCGGCCACATCCACAGGAAGCGCGGATTGAATGCCCGTCCGCACATGCCGTAATTGCCGGCACCGAAACTGCCACCGATCACCACCGTGAACTTTGGCACTTTCGCGCAGGACACAGCAGTCACCATCTTTGCGCCATCCTTGGCGATGCCGCCGGTTTCGTATTTCTTGCCGACCATGAAGCCAGTGATGTTCTGTAAAAAAATCAGGGGAATACCGCGCTGGCTGCAAAGCTCGATGAAATGCGCGCCTTTCAAAGCGGACTCGGAAAACAGAATGCCGTTGTTGGCGATGATGCCGACAGGGAAACCCCAAATATGCGCGAAGCCGGTGACCAACGTCGTTCCGTACAGCGACTTGAATTCGTGAAAGTCGGATCCATCGACGATGCGCGCGATGACCTCGCGAATATCGTACGGCTGGCGGGTATCTCTCGGAATGACACCGTAGAGTTCTTCTGCCGGATAGTGCGGCTCGATCACCGCTTGCCTGGCGACGGGGTTCGCCGACTTGCGATTCAAATGCCGCACGATTTCGCGGGCAATGCCGAGTGCGTGCTTGTCATTTTCGGCCAGATGATCGGTGACGCCGGATGTGCGCGAGTGCACATCACCGCCGCCCAGTTCTTCCGCCGTCACCACCTCGCCGGTCGCAGCCTTGACCAGCGGCGGACCACCGAGAAAAATCGTCCCCTGATTCCTGACGATGATGGATTCATCGCACATCGCTGGCACGTAGGCACCACCAGCTGTGCAAGAACCCATGACACAGGCGATCTGCGGAATGCCCTTTGCACTCAGGTTCGCCTGATTATAAAAAATGCGGCCGAAGTGATCGCGATCCGGAAAAACTTCATCCTGCAGCGGCAAGAACGCGCCACCTGAATCGACCAGATAGACGCAGGGCAGGTTGTTCTGCAGCGCGATCTCCTGCGCGCGCAAATGCTTCTTCACGGTCATGGGGTAATAGGTACCACCTTTGACGGTAGCGTCGTTGGCGACGATCACGCACTCTGTGCCCTCGATGCGACCGATACCGGTGATGACACCTGCTGCGGGGGCATCGTGGCCGTCCTTGCCGTACATGCCCCAAGCGGCTAGAGGGGAAAACTCCAGGAACGGAGAACCTGGGTCCAGCAACGCCTTGACGCGGTCGCGCGGCAGCAACTTGCCCCTTGCAGCGTGCCTGGCGTTGGCATCTTTGCCACCGCCATCAGCGACTCTTGCCGTATGTGCATAAAGCTCAGCAACGACCGAACGCATTTGTTCGGCATTGGCGGTGAAAGCGGGAGACGCAGTATCGAGTCGGGATTTTATTGTCGGCATGAATTATTTTTTTGTTGGCAGTGGGCCTTCGTTTCAGCCAGCGAGATTGCGCGCAATCAACATCCGCTGGATCTCGCTGGTACCTTCGTATATCTGCGTGATGCGTGCATCGCGGTAGTAGCGCTCGACTGGATAGTCTTCCAGATAGCCATAGCCTCCGTGGATCTGAATCGCCTTGCTGCAGACCCATTCAGCAAGTTCCGATGCGTACAATTTGGCTTGCGATGCCTCCGAAAGGCATGGCAAGCCTTCGGTGCGCATCCGTGCTGCATGCAGGATGAGCAATCGCGCCGCGTTGATGCGGGTGTGCATATCGGCGAGCATGTTCGCAATGCTTTGATGTTCGGCGATTTTCTTGCCGAACTGCATGCGGTCGTTTGCGTAAGCGAGTGCCGCTTCAAAAGCAGCGCGGGCGATGCCCAGCGCTTGCGCAGCGATACCAATACGGCCACCTTCAAGGTTGGACAGCGCGATGGCCAGTCCCTTGCCTCGCGGGCCAAGCAAGTTGTCTTCCGGGATCGTGCATTCATCCAAAAGGATTGCGCAGGTGTCTGACGCGCGGATGCCGAGCTTTTTCTCCGGCGGTTGGACATTGAAGCCCGGCGTATTGGTTGGCACGATGAATGCGGACAAGCCTTTTTTCCCGAGATCGGGATCGGTCACAGCAAAAACGATAGCAACGTGCGCGCGCTTGCCGTTCGTGACGAACTGTTTTGCGCCGTTCAACACCCATTTCCCGTCGACAAGTTTCGCGGTGGTTTTGAGATTGTTGGCTTCCGATCCCGCTTGCGGCTCAGTGAGGCAAAAGCAGCCGATCTTTCTGCCTGCCGCCAAATCACGCAAGTACAATTCTTTTTGCGCTTCGGTTCCCCAAGCGAGAATCGGCCCGCACCCGACCGAATTGTGCACGCTCATTATCGTGGCGGTCGAAGCATCACCCGCCGCGATTTCCTCAATCGCCATCGCGTATGCGGTGTAGTCGGAAAACGTCCCGCCCCATTCTTCAGGTACCACCATGCCGAGCAGGCCGAGCTCACCCATTTGCGCGACCACCGCGTCGGGAATCCACCTGTCTTTTTCCCACTGCGCAGCGTTCGGGGCCAACTGTTCACGCGCAAAATCGCGCGCCATGTCGCGAATCATGCGCTGCTCATCGGTGAGGAAATCGTTGGTGGCTTTCATGAGCATATTGCGGTGCTGTGCTTCGGCTAGTCTGCTTTTTTCAGCGCATCGTCGGTTTTTTTGGTCGCATCGGCAGCGGCTGCAGCGGTGTCTTTGGCTTTATCGAGCGCTTTGACCTGATCACCCCAGACGGTGTTTTCGCGCGTTACTTTCGCCGCCTGGTCCATCTCCATTTTTTGTTGCTCGGTCGTTTTTACAGGCTCCTTCTTGCTGCACGAAATAAGCAGGAGGGCAGCCAACAAAGCAATAACGATGCGAGTCTTTACCATGCGAGTTCCTTACCGGTGTAATCAAAAAAGTGGCCGTTTGATTCTGTCGTGATGGTGGCAATGACCTTGCGCATGCCCGTGATGCTGACCGCCGGCTCAATATCGGCTTCCGCGCCGCCCATGTCCGTCTTGACCCAGCCCGGATGGAATGTCAGACACGTTACTCCTTGAGGGCCCCACTCCATTGACGCCGCTTTCACGACCGCATTGAGCGCGGCTTTGCTGGCACGATACGTGACCGAACCACTGTTCGCCATTAACCCGATGGAGCCCATGCGGCTGGAGATAAACGCAAATGTGCCTTTCGCTCTTGCCAATGCTGGTGCAACGACTGGAATTGCACGCATTGCGCCGAGTACATTGGCACGCATGACCGCGTCGAACTCTTCGGCCCCAGGTGCGATGGCGGTACTGGTTTTGGGGCCGCTGACGCCTGCGTTGTAAATGCAGACGTCTATGCTCCTGCCGTCGAGCGCCTTGGCCAGATTGGCAAAGCCATTTTCGTCAGCAACATCCAGCCGCAACGCCGTCGCACCGACAGAGGTAAGCAACGCATCCTGTTCCGGTGAGCGGCAAGTGCCAAGCGTAAGCCAGCCATCGTGCCGATACTGCCGAACAAATTCCAGGCCAAGGCCGCGTGATGCGCCGATGATGAGGGCAGATTTCATGGGAATATTCGTCAATTTCAAGCACTGGTGCGCCTCGCAGGCAATAAATGCCTGAAAAGGCTCGCCAGTGCTGGAGTTTATTGGTTATATCATCTCGACGGCGATGGCAGTCGCCTCGCCGCCACCGATACAAAGGGACGCGATGCCACGTTTGCCACCGCGCGCTTTCAGGGCGTATAGCAAGGTGACGATCAATCGTGCGCCCGACGCACCAATGGGATGGCCCAGCGCGCATGCGCCGCCGTTCACATTTACTTTGGCGTGCGGCAGGTTCAGGTCTTTCATCGCCGCCATCGTCACGACCGCAAAAGCTTCGTTGATTTCGTAGAGGTCCACATTCTCCGGGCCCCAGCCGAGTTTTTTGTGCAGCTTGTCGATGGCACCGACCGGTGCTGTCGTGAACCACTCCGGCTCATGTGCGTTCGAGGCGTGTCCGACGATGCGGGCAATCGGCTTGAGACCTCTTGCCTTGGCATCGGACTCTTTCATCAGAATTAACGCGGCTGCGCCATCGGATATGGATGAGGAACTCGCTGCGGTGACGGTGCCGTCCTTGTTGAAGGCGGGTTTGAGCGCCGGGATTTTTTCCGGTTTGCATTGGCCTGGTGGCTCGTCGGTATCGAGCACGACATCGCCCGCCTTGCCTTTGACGGTGACACCGGCGATCTCGGCCTTGAACGCGCCGCTGGCAACCGCTGCCAGCGCACGTTTTACGCTTTCGGTCGCGAAGGCATCCTGGTCAGCGCGGGTGAAGCCATATTTGGCAGCGGTGGCGTCGGCGAAGATACCCATCGATTTTCCGTCGTACGCATTTTCCAATCCATCAAACGCCATGTGGTCCAGCGCCTTTACGTGGCCGTAGCGAAATCCCTGGCGCGCTTTTGGCAGCAGATAAGGAGCGTTGGACATGCTTTCCATGCCACCTGCGAGCATCACGTTTGCCGAGCCTGCCATGATCGAGTCGTGCGCCAGCATCACGGTTTTCATGCCGGAGCCACATACCTTGTTCACGGTCGAAGTCGCGGTGGACTGTAGCAACCCGGCACCAAGTACTGCTTGACGCGCCGGAGCCTGACCAAGTGCCGCTGGCAGCACGCAGCCGATCAGCGCTTCCGTAATGTCTTCGGCTTTCAAGCCCGATTGTTCGACAGCCGCTTTGATCGCGACAGACGCAAGCTGCGGAGAAGACAACGGCAAGAGTTGCCCATTCATGCTGCCAATGGGAGTACGTTTTGCGGCGACGATGACGACGGAATCAGACATGCTGTTCTCCTGGACCTGGTTAAATGCCACTGACAAGAATGTCGATGGCACGACTGAGTTCGAAACGGCGGTCTTCCAGCGATGATATTCGACTGCCCAACGTCTGAGCAGGAACCGCGCCGCTTTCATACATGAAAACCGTAAATTTTTTTCCTTCTACTTCGACTTCCGGCATCAATCCCTCTACGCGATGCGAAATGGTTTTCGATAGTTTAAGCGGTGCCACCCATCGTGATGGAAGTTGATCGAGCAGATCGCTTTGCAGCGCCACAACGTACGGTGCTGCCGTCCGCCCATTCGGATTAGGATTCTTGTATACGTCAAATTGCGCCATATCAAAACATTCTGAAGCCGTCGCTCCACAACCCATATTTTTCAAAGTGCTCGTTGCATGCCGCAAACGCGGATTTGTTTTCCTCAAGCCAGCGTCGCCGCCGCTCTTCGCTCACACGCACTTTCAAGCCGTCTTCCAGCGTTTGCGATAAATTCACACCCAGATCCTTCGCCTTTGCGAGCAGATCAGCGTTGATGGACACATTGGTCGGACGTTTGGCGGCGGATAGATCGTATGGGGCATGCGATTGCCTTGCCGTCTGCAGTGTTGAACTGCCTGTTCGCGCTGTTTTCGCCATGTTGATCTCCAAGACAGATGCACATATTGTATGCGCATTACTGATGCGCGGCAATCAGGCACTCTCCCCAAACAGTTCACGCCCAATCAACATCCTGCGAATTTCATTGGTGCCTGCGCCAATATCATAGAGTTTTGCGTCGCGCAGCAATCTGCCAGTCGGATATTCATTGATGTAGCCATTGCCGCCGAGTGTCTGGATGGCTTCC
>JANYHZ010000170.1 GCA_025362135.1 Betaproteobacteria bacterium
CGCGACGCCAGCCAATGACCGCGCGGAAGATCGTGCAATGCAAAGTGTTTTCGGTGCAGCTGTCGCGTGTTCATCCACCAAAGGCTTCACCGGCCATACGCTCGGTGCAGCCGGCATCACTGAGGCCGCGATCGCGCTGCTGTCAATTGAGGCCAACTTCATTCCCGGAAGCCCGACTACGGGCACCGTCGACCCGGAATTGCAAAGTGCGTTCGTCATCGAGGGGCGCGGCGCGCGCGTCGAACGCGTGATGAGCAACAACTTCGGTTTTGGTGGCAGCAACTGCGCGTTGTTGTTCGGAAGGGCGGCATGATGCGTATTTCGGTCGAAGCCGTCGGTGTACTTGCACCGGGATTGCCGGATTGGGAAACCGCGAGGGAAGTATTGGCGACGCGATGGGCGTTCGTTCCGACCCCGCTGGATGCGCCGCAACCGGGTTGCCTCCCATCAGCCGAACGGCGGCGCAGCAGCCCAACCGTGCGTCTGGCCATCGCGGTTGCAGAGCAGGCGTTGCGGCAGACTTCGCTTTCGCCTCAGGACATGGCGATGGTGTTCTCGTCATACGAAGCCGCGGGCATGATCACGCATCAGCTATGCGAAGTGCTCGCGGGCACACGCGAAGTCTCGCCCACCCAGTTCCACAATTCCGTGCACAACGCCCCCAGCGGTTATTACAGCATTGCTATGAGTGCGCAGCGAGCCGGCAGCAGCATCTGCCGCGGCGAATGGAGTTTTGCGGCTGGCTTGCTCAATGCGGCGGCGCAGGCCGTCGCGGACCAGTTGCCAGTCTTGTACGTGTGCTACGACAGTCCGCTGCCATCGCCGATGTGCGAGGTCATGCCGGTGGTTGAAGCAACGGCGATTGCAATGGTGCTGACGCCTGATGCCGACGCGGCTTCGTTGGCGGCTTGGGAACTTACCATTGCGCCAACGCACGGTGCTGCAACCTGGCCGGAGTGGATTCCGCCGTCATGGCACGCGAATGCAAGTGCACGCGGTTTTGCAGCGCTTGAGTCTTTGGTAAATCCTGCGTGTGCAACCGTTTCGTTGCCGCTATCGCCTGAGATCGATCTCGCAGTGACGCGATGCTCATAAGAGTATTGATAGTGACGGTGGCCTCAAATATCGTGGCTGCGGTAAACGGTGAGCGAGCCCGTCGTGCCGGCGGCGGCTGGGACCTAGTCCGCTACACAATCTGATTGATGCTGAAAAGAATTCGCAAAACCTGCTTCGCCGGGTAGCGACTCTTGGCGAGCGATGCGGTACGATGGTGTGGCAATTGTGTAACGAAAATAGTGACAAACTCTAGCACTGGCGCGCGTTTCAAGACATTTATAGCCCGAAAAGCGCGTCAGTGCTAGAGTTTGTAAAATTCGCACGTCTTACCAGTAAACACACACAACGTAGCCGACCCAATGACCGACGCCTTCTTCGAGAAGCCAATCCTCAATTCGCCGTACGCGTATCCCGCGTGCCATTGGGAGCTTGACGAATCGGGTCAACCAACGCAGATCGTCACCGAATCGCGCCGCCGGGCAGATTTCATTACGCCAATTCCGAAGCCGAAAAAGCGCAAAGGAAAAGCGGAGCAAGGCGCGCTAATTTTTGATGAAGGCAAGGGACTCTCAACGCAAGAGCAGCGCTATGACCACACCGCTATCATCACCGCGGTTCGGAAGGAGGTCGACAAATGGCGCGCACTGCCGAATACCAACGATTGGAAGGTCACGCCGGAAACAGCACGCTTGCTGCAACACTGGCGGCATCACCAGTTCAGCAGCATTCGCCCATTTTTTTGTCAGGTCGAGGCGATTGAAACGTTGATCTGGCTGACAGAAGTCGCGCCGCAAGCGGGCAAGATTGGCGAGGGTTTTCTCCAGCACATTGCCGATGCGAACGGTGAAGCCAATCCAGAATTGCTGCGTTTGGCCTTGAAACTCGCGACCGGCGCTGGCAAGACCACCGTCATGGCCATGATCATCGCCTGGCAAACGATCAATGCGGCACGCCGACCGCAAAGCAAACGCTTTTCGCGCGGCTTTCTGGTGGTCGCACCCGGCCTCACCATCAAGGATCGTCTGCGGGTATTGCAGCCGAACGACCCGGACAGCTACTACGCCAGCCGCGAACTCGTGCCCGACGACATGCTGGAGGAAGTGAAGCGCGCCAAAATCGTTATCACCAACTTCCACGCCTTCAAGTTGCGCGAACGCATCGAACTCTCCAAAGGTGGACGTCTGCTACTGCAAGGGCGTGGCGGCGATGAACTCAACACGCTGGAAACCGAGGGGCAGATGCTTCATCGCGTCATGCCGGACCTGATGGGACTCAAAAACATCATGGTGCTCAA
>JANYHZ010000174.1 GCA_025362135.1 Betaproteobacteria bacterium
TCTCGGCACGGAATCGATGAGTGGCACATTCGAGTTTTTCTACGATGGCGTCGACGACATCCGACGCCCCGTCCCGAACGGCAAGTGGGAAGGAATCTCGCTCAACCCGTCTAACCCGAGTAGTCCAAGCGATGGGTTAGCGGTCGCGTTCAATCCACCCGTAAGCCCGGCAGCGAAGAAGCCAGGCGAATATATATTGGTGTTTAATGGTGACATGGGGCAGGAGAAAACCGCAGACGGAACGGTTGGCGCCGTTGCTGCGAAACTAATTACCGCCCCTGCGTCGGGAACGCTTTATCTTCACGGATTCGACAACAATTTCAATTTGATCGGCATTAAGGTCGATCAGTTCGGCACTCATATTATGCAAGCCGACGAATTCAACCCTGCAGCCACTATTTCAAATCCGCTGAAGCCAATGGTACTGAAACAAGCTACATTCAAGACCAGCGCTTCAGGTGCCTTGTCCTATACGGTGCGAGCCTTCGGAGCGGGCTTTCCGGGCGGGCCGGGAGGGTCGAGCGGGCCACCAAACAGTTACGTGTTGGATTCAGCAAGCGGCAAGTACGTAAACCAAAGCAGCTACACCTGGGTGGCAACATCGCCGGACCCAGGCATTGGCCAATTCACGTTTAGTCCCATCGCTTCGTCAACCAAGCTGGGGTACAAGCGTACATTTACCGACGCAGCGGGAGCTACGATAGTTGTAACTGGCCAAGTCCCATTCCCGCTATCCAATGGCTACTTAGACGACAGAAGCTTTAATTCTGGAAAAGTTGTTGTCTCTGGCGACGGCCTTACGGTTGCAGGCCTGATTGCGGATGGTGGCAAAACGATTTCCTACGCAGAACTGAGAATCACCTTGGCCGCCGTTCCCACTCTTGTGTCTGTGGTAACGGCAACAGAAACGCATGCGAACTCTGTAGTTAGTGATACCGCATCGACACGAACAATTCCTACTCCGTCAAGTTGTCCTGCAATGTCAGACGGGGGAATGATCACCCTCAGAACTTCGCGACATGAGGAGCGAAATACACTGAACGAAAAACGATATATTGGTTATATCAACAATGCCTTGGTCACCTATCAATATCGATTGGACGAAGTCACTTGGCGCGGCGTCAAAGACCTTGGAAGTATCGAAGGCGTTCCTTGCGACCCTATCCAATATCCAGGCAATTATTTATTGTATTGGACAGGGGAGCTATTTGGCGACAATTATGATAAGAAGGAAGACTTCGAGTTTGCGGATGGGACACTTGCCGGCAGATTTATTCCGGCGCAGCCGACACCACGATCAAACTTTTCTCCGTACACGCCTTATGGATTTTATTTCCCACCTGGCAATAACTGGAAGGTAAATGTCAAATATGAAGGACCCTCTTTATCGCAATCCGCGCACGACTCGATGGTGTTTTGGGAGCCCGTAAATGCCCCGGCAGGAATCACTCAGGTCTATTCAATTCTAAGAGCTCCGACAGGAAATTCTGCCGATGCGATTTATCGGCTTCAGACCTCTCCGTCGGCCCCTGCAAAAGTATTTTTCAGAGGCATCGACCTGACCGAGCAACAAATTATTGTCGACGCCTCACCGTTAGGGGAGATGTTCCTGGCGACGTTCGATATGAGCACGATCATTCATGAACCGAAACCAGGGGGGATGGCGAAAATTGTGATCCCGCCGAATTTAAGACGGATTCTTGCGGCGACTTGGTTCTAGCTAGCCTTGTGGAGAAGGCGGTGACGCCGCCTTCTTTTTCATGTGAAAAATAGGGTCCATGGAAAAATAGGGTCAGGAAAAATAGGGTCAGACACCAATAAACCACTGCCCAATGCTTTTACAAACACCTCATCCCGCAGATCGCCATCCGGCGCGCCTTTCAGGCCGAAACACCGCCACGAACCGCACCAATGCTCATTTTAAGGGGCCAGCGTTAGTTGTTTTTCGCGAACACAGAATTTATGGCCAAAAACCGGCTAGCAACCGACCGATGATTTCTCGCACTCGTCATTTCGAAGGGCGCCATCCCACGCGCCTTACAGGCTTAAAAGCCGCCACGACCCCCACCAACGCTAGGATTTGGTAATCTTGTCGCTAAAAAGGGGGCCATAGCGTGATAAGGGGCCGGCGTCAATTGTTTTTAATCGAGCACGGAATAAATAGTCGTCCCTGCAAAATTCAAATTCAGCCCATGAGATTTGCGTGAAGCCTGTCACCATCCGGCCAACACCGATTGCGCAGGAGTTGTAATGATCGAATTGCCCTTGTGTTCGCTCGTGCAGCAGCAAGAAAGACGAGCGCCAAAAGGCCCTTGAGGCCCAAACGCACTATTGCCCGCATCAACCAGCGGATGTTGTAGCCCGCCGCACAACTGACCGCATGCAAGGCGTCCCCGATTGAGCCCTTGAGATAGCAGCGAATCATCCGGTGGTCATGCTTGATATGGCCAATCGCCGGCTCTATTGCCTGACGCCGCCTGAGCAGCTTCTTCTGGGCTTTACTCATCGACTTGATGCGCCCACGATGCACCACCTCCACACCGGGATTGTCCTTGTCCACCCCTCGAAAGCCCAAGTCCACAAACGCCTGTTTGACCGGTTTGCCAACGTCTTTGGTCAGTTCGTTGCATTGCGCCAGTTGGGCTTTGAGCGTGTGCCCGTCAAACGGATTGCCGCTGAAGCGTTTGGCCCCCACGATCAAGCCTTGCTTGTGGGTGGCCGCCAGACTTACCTTGACGCCAAATTCATAGCGGTTCCTGGCCTTGCCCTTGCTGATGCACTCTACCTCCGGTGCATGCAGTGCGTAGAGCTTGTTCTTGTCCTTGGGCTGCTGGGTGCGGATGCGCTCAGCTCTTTCCAGGATTGTGGTCAGCGTCGCGCTGGCCGTGGCACTGATCGGCTGGTCGAGTGTCTGGCCGTTACCGGTGGCGTCCGCCGCAGTAGCCATCTTGGCCCGCACCTCGCGGATCAAGATGCCGACGATAGTGCGCTGCCGCTTCAAGGTGCGTTTGAGCCGCTTGAATTGTTTGGCATGGGCGTAACCGCCGGACTTGAAGCGCAGCATTTTGCCTTCCTTGGCGAAGGTTTGCCTCAGCGAAATACCACAGGCCTTGGCTGCCTTGACGATCTTGTGGCGTGCGATCTCCAGCAGCCTGGCATCGACTGGGTAGGCGATGGCCTTCTCCTGCACGGTGGTGTCGACGATGATGCGTTCGAACTCAGTGGG
The DNA here is from genome assembly GCA_025362135.1 of Betaproteobacteria bacterium. Lineage (GTDB taxonomy): Bacteria > Pseudomonadota > Gammaproteobacteria > Burkholderiales > Usitatibacteraceae > UKL13-2. The sequence goes on from JANYHZ010000174.1 coordinate 3,227, forward strand.
CTTGATGGCGTTGATGGTCACTGCGGTATCAATGGTGGCTTTGAGGATGGTCTCCAGCCCAGCTTCACCAATGTCGGCCCTGAAGCGTCCGATCTGGGTGGCGTCGCAGGGCAGGCGGGGATCAAAGTAGTCCATGCCGCTGAAGTATTGCCAGACGACGTTCTCAGCCCAACGCTCGCAGAGTTCCTCGTCACTCAGGTTGAAGGCGTGCTTGAGGTACAGGAGTGCGCACATAAGGCGGATGGGTAATCGGGGGCGTCCGGCGGGGCTCACACCGACAGCAACGACCGCGCCGAGAATTGGGCCAAACAGGTCGCTGCCATTAGGCGCTTCATATTCGCGTGACGCTTTCTGTAGCAGCGGCGCTAGTACAGCCTCAACCTGTGCCCATGGCAGGCGGGTACGCAGTACCGCCAGCGGATGTCGCAAATCGATCATGGCATCCAGGCGTGAACGAAAGAAATCGGCTGTCTGACCTACCATTGCTCCCCCCGTAAAACTCGTGGATATCACAGTGAAATTGTGCAATACCTGCGAGAATTACGCCAGCAATTTATGCCTGAACGCCAACATCGGCGCGGCTTGCAGGGGTTTTGCAGGGACGACTAAATAGTCAAACATCAGGTAGCTTCCAACCAATGAATTTGCACAACCAACCCCGCAGATCGCCATTCCACGCGCCTTTCAGGTCGAAACGCCGCCACGACCTGCACTGGTGCAGAGATTCGTGAATTTGCCCCCCGCATCAACACCACCAAGACCTACCCCCAAGGTCGCCCCACCTTCGCCCCGAACGCCGGTGTTGAAGCAGTGACCTACGGCTACGACGTGCGCCCCAGGATCACCAGCACGACCCCAGGCACCGATGCCGATTCAAGTTCCCTCGCCATCGCCTATAGCAATTTTCTTTTGTCGAGTGACTGCTTATCCAAATTTGTATGACCGCAATCGAGAATTTTCTACACCCGGTTTGGGTCGAAAGCGACCCGTCCGACACTGGACATCCAAGACTGCGCAAGTGAGACGCTCGCTCTGGCGTGGTGTTCATCTCCTCTCTTGAATCCCAACACCCCACCCCGATTTAATCCCTTCTTGGGACTAACACGATGGGCGCACCCGATCCACTTTTGCTCGACGCATACTCCGACACCGTCAGCGAGGTAGTGGATCGCGTCGGGCGGACGTGGCGGCGGTGCATCTGTTGCGACACGCCGGTAACCACAACAGGGAGCACAAACGCGAAGGCGACGGCAGGGGTTTCTGCTCACGCCGGATAGTTATCTGCTGACGAATACGCATGTGGTGCGTACGAGGTGGAGGCACAGGGATCACAAACACAATTTATTTTTTAGATCTCGATCATAAGCAAGGGGTCGTATCGCGGTCTTGGTGGTTGCCGTGCCAAGACGATTTATCATCTCTCCCGAAAACTTTCAGGGCTTGCCAATCAGCGCAATAATTTTCGCCCTTACCTCAGCCATTTCACCAGACGAGGCCTTTCCTTTGTGTTTGGCCTTGCGTACGACCCAATCGAGGCTCTTGACTTGATCCGCCAGCGCGGCGCCCGATCTCTCGTCTGTAATCAATACTTCGAACGGATAACCTTTCACTTGAGTGGTCATCGGGCAACAGAGCATCAATCCGGTTTTGCCGTTGTATGTTGACGGGCTCAGCACCAGCGCTGGTCTGTGTCCTGCCCGTTCGTGGCCGGCCTGCGGGTCAAAGGTCAGCCACACGATGTCGCCAGCCTCCGGCACGTAGCGACGAACCACTACAACATCTCTTTGCCAACTGCGGGCCCGACGCTAACTTCGGTATGCATTTTTTTTTGGTAATGCCATCGAGCAATCGCGCGAGGTCGTATTCGCCCGGAGATACTGGCTCGATGACAATGCGCCCACCCTCCTCGCGCACGTCCACGGTGTCGTCCAAACTCAGTTTGGCGGCTTGCATGATGGCGACAGGAATGCGAACCGATGCGCTGTTGCCCCATTTTTTTACGATCACGCGCATGTTCAGCACCTCAAGTTTTTTCAATGCGAAAACTGTACATTAGCAAGTCGCATGTTGCAACATTGTCGATACATTTGCCCGGCCTGGCGAGGTGATCGATTCGGTAGACAAACCATTTTTGAAAAACGGTTAAATGCCCGCCGACTTGGCGAACAAACTCAAGCACCACTGTAGCGATTCGCAGGTCAATATTGCCTGAAGAATCCCGCCAAATGGTCATCTACGTCAATTTTTTCTATTGTGCTTCACGAAAACTGCAATCGCTTCCGCAACTCGCCACGCAACATCCACACACTCAGCAGCGCCTGAAACGTGCTCGTCGCAACCGAGAGATACCACACCTGCACCAGCGTGTACCCCGGCTGCCGGGATAACCAGATGGCGGGCAGGGCGAAGATGAAAAGTCGTACGCCGGTGCTAATGAAAGACGGCCAGGTATTGCCGAGCGCTTGAAACAGACTTGAGCAGGTGAACACCAGCCCGATGGCGACAAAGTTCCACGAGATGATGTGCAGAAACTGCGCGCCGACGCGGACGACTTCGGTGTCCGTTGTAAAAAACCGCACCAATGCTTCACCCTGCCACTGACAGAACAACGTCAGCACCGCCATCGCCGCGCAACTGGCCAACGCGGCTGAGCGAAATGTTTCACGCACGCGCGCCGCGTTCCTGGCGCCAAAGTTTTGACCCGCGATCGGCGCGGCAGCGAAGGCAATCGCCATCGCCGGCAAAAATACCATCTGCATGATACGCGAGCCGATGCCGAATCCAGCCTGCGCGGCCGCGCCGAAATCGCGGATGATCCAGTAAATGACGGCGGTAAATACGGCGAACAAGGCGAACTCGCCTCCCGCGGGCAAACCCAGATTGAGCATCCGCCGCCACGTGGCGATTTTGGGTGCCCATTGCGCGAGGTCGAAATTGACGTAGTGTTCGAGCCGCAGAAAATAGAACGTCAACATTGCCACACC
>JANYHZ010000227.1 GCA_025362135.1 Betaproteobacteria bacterium
TGTCCGTACGGCGCACGCGAACTCGACCAGCAGGCTGGAGTGATGAAGAAATGTACGCTCTGCGTGGATCGAATTTACGATGAATTTTTGCCGCCCGAGGACCGGCAACCGGCGTGTGTGCTGGCGTGCCCCACCCATGCGCGATTGTTTGGCGATTTCGACGATCCAGATTCGGCTGTTGCCAGGGCTTCAGCGGCACGCGGCATGAAACCGATGCTCGATGATCTCGGCTACAAACCGGTCAACAATTATCTGGCACCGCGAACTGCCCCGGAAATTAAAATCGACGCGAGTCGTTCCCCGAAAAAATCTCTGGCCCAATTGCTAAGCGAATGGGTTGGCCTGTCGAAAGCGTCCTGAAATGCGTCCGGCGCTGTCGGTCATTTTTTTTACCGTGAGCTCCGGCGCTGGCCTGGGTCTATTGACGTGGCTGGTTTTCCTTCGGTTGACCGGACTTGGCGGCGGGATTGCTGCGGAGTCGATATTGCCGATGCTTGGGCTCGGCATCGGCCTGACCACCGCCGGTTTGATTTCATCGACGCTGCATCTGGCCAATCCCAAAAATGCATGGCGGGCATTTTCTCGAGTACGCACATCATGGCTGTCGCGGGAAGGTGTGCTGGCGATGGCGTTGTACCCGGTTGCCGCCCTAGATGCGTGGCTGGCGGTCACGGGTGCGCCGCAGCCGCTAAGCACAGCAGTGGGCGTGTTGCTCGGGTTGCTTGCGCTGGGCGTTTTGTACTGCACGGGAATGATCTATGCCTGCCTGAAAACCGTGCCGCGCTGGCATAACTGGCTGGTGCCTGCGTGCTATGTGTTGCTTGGTTTGTACTCGGGCGCACTGTTGAGCCTGCCTTTTGTTGCCAATGACGTTGGGGCAATTCCACAACAGGCGACACTGGTGCTGGTGTTGCTCGCGATGGCGCTACTGGTCAAGACAATATATTACTTTCGATTTCGCGCACCGGCCGGGCAGCACACGATCAACCAAGCGCTGACACTCGGACCAAAGACCATTCGCTTGCTCGATGTCGGTCACACACACGGCACGTTTCTTACCGATGAATTTTGTTTCCAGCTAGCGCGCGGGCACGCCCGGCTGTTGCGGCTCGTGGCGATCAGTACAGGATTTCTGCTTCCGTTTGTGGTGCTGGTTGCAGACCCGCGCGGCATTGTTCCGTTGGTGTTCGCAGGCATTGCCTGTATGCTGGGTTTGCTCGCCGAGCGCTGGTTGTTTTTTGCCGAAGCGCAACATGTTGTACGCCTGTATCACGGTGCGGCCCGTGTTTGACCGGAATCAAGACGGGCCGGAAAATGGCAGGGCGGCCCCGGCAAATGGTCAGTGAATGTGCAAATTGCGCAACGCCGTTTCCAAATGAAACTTTTATGTTGCAGCTGGTGAGTTTGGCGGGGTAAAGCGCCCTGTATCCGTTCAACAGGCAGGTGGCACGCGCCCTGCTTTAGCTGTTGCTGAATATGCATCGATTTCGCCAATACAAAAGAGGGGTTTGCAATGGCTCGAACCGGAAAAGAGTGGCATGAGAAGCCCAAGTTCCCAGAAACGCATTTTGTCGACACGCGCATCTATACCGACGACGTGCTGTTTCGCGAGGAGCAGGAAAAAATATTCAACAAGGTTTGGATCATCGCCTGCCACGAAAGTGAAATCCCCAATGCCTTCGACTATCGCACCTTCCATCACCCAGGCGGTGCAGAGTTGATCGTCGTACGCAGCGAAGACCTGAAAGTGCGCAGCTTTTACAACATATGCCCGCACCGCGGCAACACACTTTTGTACGATCCGGTCGGCAATGCCAAGCGCATTACGTGCATTTTTCACGCCTGGACGTTTGACACCAAGGGCGCTTGTACCGATATTACTCGCGGCAAACAAGGCTACCAGGATCGTTTTTGCCCGGCTGATGCCAGCCTTCGCGAAGTGCGCGCTGACACCGGCTACGGTGGATTCGTCTGGGTCAATATCGATGATTCAGCGCCTTCGCTGGCGGAATATATCGGCCCGGCGATGGAGTTACTCGATGAATCACTAGGGTTGGAACTGGAAGTTTTCCACTATCACAAGGCAGTGGTGCATACCAATTACAAGCTGTGGCACGACACCAACAGCGAGTTCTATCACGATTACATTCACTACTTTAATCGCGCCACCGGCATGATTCAGCCAGGCTACTTCGACCGCAAGTACACCGGCTATCAAAATGGTCACGCGTCCGTCGGCTCCATGTCAATCAAGTACGACGCGTATGACGGCGGCGCGGAGCGGAAAGTTGGCTGGCCGGGTCTGGGGCCGGGCGGATGGATACTGATCGATATCTTTCCCGGCATGACTTTCAACCTGCGTACCTCGGTATTGCGGATGGACACCGCCATTCCGGCTGGCCCCAATAAGTTGCTCATCGAATTTCGTGGCCTTGGTTTAAAGAGCGACACGCCAGCACAGCGTGCGGAACGGGTGCGGGATCACAACACCATCTGGGGGCCGTTCGGCCGCAATCTGCACGAGGATTTGTTGGGCGTACACGGGCAAGGGATGGCGATGCGTGAGCGCACCGACAGCAAATGGGTGATCCACGGTCGCGAAGAAAACATGACCATCCACGATGAAGGTGGCATGCGCCATTTCTATGCCGAGTGGGGCCGTCGGATGGGCAGAAAACCGTTCGATCCGTACGACGACAACAATATCGAAGCCGCCTGATGGAACCGGTCGAAAAAATGAACACGGCAAACGTGCGGGCGATGGTTGCAGAGCTTGTCTACCGTTCCTGCATGATGCTTGACGCTATGGATTTCAATGCCTTTCTCGCGGTGTGCGATGAAAAATTTCACTATCTCATCACGGCATTCAGCCCCGAGATTCGCAAGGAAATGACCTGGCTCGAACACGACAAAATGGGCATGACACTGCTCTTCAAGACTCTTCCGAAGCACAACAGCGACCAATCAATCCTCAGTCGCCATGCCACCGTCTATACGATCAGCTTCAGCGATGACAGTAAGCATGCCGATGTCGTGACCGTGATACAGATCTATCGCACCACGCTTGACGGTGGTGCGACCGAACTATTCGCGGTCGGCAAAATGCACGACAAGGTGGTACTGAGCGCCGATGGCCCGCTGTTGCTCGCACGCCAAATCAAGCTTGATACGCGAATGCTCGGCATCGGTTTTCACATTCCTTTTTAGAATCGGTCAAAAGCATGCGCACCCAGATCAATGCCCGCAATCGTGCGTACAACTTCGACACGGCGCATGGCGAGAAAATTCTCTTCGCGGGACTGCGTCAGGGAATCGATCTCCCATACGAATGTGCTACCGGCACCTGCGGCACCTGCAAAGCCAAACTCGTCGAAGGAAAAATTGACGATGCCTGGGGCAAGGCACCGGGCCGGAAATGCCTCAAGGCCGATCAAGGCGAGTTCCTGATGTGCCAGTGTGTCGCGCAGGGTGACGTAACGGTCGAGGTATCCAACTATGTATACGCGGCCGATCCCGGTGCCTGCCCCGCCAGGCCGATGGCCGGAATAATTACCAATGTCCGAAACCTCACCCATGATGTTGCGGCGTTCGAGGTACTTCTCGATGCCCAATGCGACTTCGATGCCGGACAATTCATGGCGATAGCGGCACCGGGCGTACCGGGCATGCGCGGCTATTCGATGGTGAATTTTTCTCGCGGAACCAACCGGCTTGAATTTATCATCAAGAAAAAAACCGGTGGCGGTTTTTCCGAATGGCTGTTCAGCGGCGAGGAAAAAAACGCCAAACTCGACCTGTTCGGGCCACTCGGCAAAGCAACGTTTTATCCGGCGCTGGCAAAAAATATTCTGTGCATTACCGGCGGCAGTGGCATCGCCGGCATCATGTCGATTCTGGCGCGCGCGTCGCAGGAGCGCTACTTCGAACAATATCGCGGACATGTTTATTTTGGTGTGCGCACAATGAAAGATGCGTTTTACCTTGAAGAGCTTTCTGCATACCGCAAGGAATTTCCGGCGAAGCTCGAGGTGACGATTGCCCTCTCGGACGAAGACGTTCCCGCTTCCGCTGGCGAGCAATACCCGCATTTACGCGTTGAGCGT
>JANYHZ010000231.1 GCA_025362135.1 Betaproteobacteria bacterium
GCAATTTTTTTTCATCCACGAACACTTCGAGCGCTTTATAAGCACCGTGCATCGCCGCGAACAGCCGTGGTGGTTTTTCTTTCCGATCCTGTTTGCGGGCTTCCTGCCGTTGGCGATTGCGCTGATTCCCGCGTGCGTCGCTGGCTGGCGCAGGACCGCCTCGCCCAGCGACGAATCGGGCACATTTTCTCCGATCAAGTTCATATTGATTTACAGCGCGTTCATTCTGCTGTTTTTTAGTAAATCGGGCTCCAAATTGCCTCATTACATCCTGCCGATGTTTCCGGTGCTGGCACTCGTCATGGGCACCTACCTGCGCGCGGCCGAGCCGAAACGTCTTGCATGGCTGGTGTTGCCGGTATTCCCGCTCTCTCTGGTGGGCGCTTATGCTGCGTGGGTCGCGCTGGCCGCTCGCGGCGACGAATTCAGCCGCCCGCTCTACCAGGAAGCTAGTGTCTGGGCAGCCGCAGCCGTCGGGGCCATGGGTGTGGCCGCGCTCGCATCCTTTGTTTTGTTGCGTGCGCAGCGCAAATGGCTGGGTTTGCTGGTGCTCGCCATCGGCACCGTGACCACCATCAAGCTAATCGACCGGGGCTACGAGAGAATTTCTCCGTTGCAGTCCGCTTTTGCGCTGTCGGAATCGGTCAAGCCGCACCTCAAACCCGAAACACGCCTGTACTCGGTTGGCAACTATGAACAATCTTTGCCGTTTTACCTCAAGCGCACGCTTACGCTCGTCGATTATGTCGACGAATTTGAAATGGGGCAAAAGCTCGAACCGCAAAAATGGATCGCGAAAACAAGCGATTTTGCAATTGCATGGAACCTGCCAGGCCCGGCGATTGCTATCATTCCACACGGGGATGTCGATAAAATGCAATCTCTGGGCCTCGCCTTCGATGTGATTCACAAAGACCCGCGCCGCGCCGCCATCAAGAAAAGATAAACCACTGTGACGCTGACCGTTTTTTCCCTGTTGCTAACGGGCGTGATGCTCAATGCTGCAGCGCAGTTATTGCTGAAGGCCGGCACCACGCGCATCGGCGAATTCGCCTTCAGCGCCGACAACATCGTTCCCATCGGCTGGCAGCTCGCCACACAGCCATTCATCGTCGCCGGTGTTGGCTGCTACGTCATCAGCCTGGTGGTGTGGATCATGGGGCTTTCACGCGTGCCCGTGAGCATCGCTTACCCGATGCTTTCGATTGGCTATATCGTCAGCGCGATTGCCGCCTGGTACCTGTTCGGCGAGTCACTCACCGCACAGAAAATGATCGGCATCGGCTTTATCATCATCGGCGTCTATCTGGTAGCCAGATCATGAGCGCCCTGTCCTATCTGCATTTTGCACGGCCGACCATCACCGAGAGCATGGCCGAGGCGGTGAAAGATACGCTGCTCTCGCTGCACGTGACCAGTGGCCCCCGCGTACAGGCGTTCGAGCAATCGCTGTCTGCGTATCACGGTGGACGACTCGCCCGTGTTTTCACGTCGCAGACTGCGGCCATGGAAGTCGTGTTTCAGGTTTGTGGCATTGGTGCTGCGAGCGGCGGCTCGGTGAACGATGAAGTCATCACCTCGGCAATGACTTTTTTTTCTGTCGGCAACATGATCGAAAAGGTCGGTGCCCGCACGGTCATGGTCGATTGTGATTTGCTCACGCGAAATATCGACCTGGACCAGGTTGGGCGCGCCATCACGGTAAACACCAGGGCGATTGTGCCCACCCATTTTTCAGGCCTCCCCTGCGAAATGGACCGGCTGTATGCGATTGCGAAAAAACACGATTTGCGTGTGATCGAGGACGCAGCCCTGGCGATAGGAAGTAGCTGGAAAGGCGCACCCATAGGCGCTTTCGGCGATATTGCCCTATTCAGCTTTCACCCCAACAAAAACATGACCTCCATCGAAGGTGGGGCTGCCATTTTCGCCGATGCCGCTGAAGCAAAGCGCGCTGAAGTGTTGCGATTTCACGGTATTTCCCGACTACCCGACGGCACCCGCGATGTTGCGTATCCTTGCGGCAAATTCAATATGAGCGATGTCTCCGCGCGCCTCGGGCTGGAACAATTGAAGAACCTGGATGCATGGTGTTGCAAACGGCGCGATCTGGCGCTTTATTATTTCGAGCAACTGGAACCGGTCGCCGAAAAACTTGGGCTCGTGCTGCCCGCCAAAGCGCCTTCGGGCGATGAAGCAGGACATAGCTGGAACATGTTCTGTGTCTTGCTCCCATTGGATACGCTATCGATCTCGCGCAAGCAGTTCATCGACGAAATGCATATGCGGCAAATCGGCATCGGTGTTTCATACGAAGCGATGCACTTGTCCACGCTGTTCCGCCGCAAAGGCCACCGCGAGGGAGAATTTCCGAACGCCGAACGTATTTCG
>JANYHZ010000258.1 GCA_025362135.1 Betaproteobacteria bacterium
CGCAGGCGCTGCTGGAATGCTCACCGAAGGGCACGGTGCCGGTGCTGCAACTGGCCGATGGCAGCGTCATCGATGAAAGCCTCGACATCATGCGATGGGCGCTCGCCATTCATGATCCTCATGCATGGATAAACGGCGACAAAAGCTGGGCGATCAAAGCGACAGCGTTAATCGATGAAAACGATGGCTCATTCAAGCGGCATCTTGACCGGTACAAATACCCGGCTCTTGGTGAGCAAGATGCACCGGAACATGCTGCCGGGCATTATCGGAATGAGGCGGGCGCGTTCTTGCGGGCGCTGAATTCGCAGCTGGCGCGGCACAATTTTCTGATGGGCGATTCAATGGGCCTCGCCGATGCAGCCATCTTCCCTTTCGTCCGCCAGTTCGCCCATGTAGACAAGTCCTGGTTTGACGCCACCTATGCCGGACCACTTGCGTGCTGGCTCGACAGCCTGGTGTGCTCTCCGTTATTTCTATCGGTGATGCAGAAAGACTTGAAAAAATGTTTTATCGGCGAGCCACTCTCGAAAACTTCATAAAACTCTAGCATTGGCGCGGTGTTTAGAGCAGTTTTGGTCTGGAAAGCTTGCGGGTGCTTGAGTTTGATTTCATTGAAAGCAAATTTCGTGAATGATGGAAAATAGCTTTGCAAACACAACAATCAAATCGGAGGAAAGCAAATGATCGTCGGGACGCCAAAAGAAATCAAAGACAACGAACGTCGCGTGGGCCTGGTGCCGGCTTCGGTGCACGAACTCGTCAGCCATGGCCATCAGGTTATTGTTGAACTGGGTGCGGGCGTGGGTGCGGGCATCGCTGACGACGAATACCGCGCCGCCGGAGCGGAGCTGGTCGCGACGGCCGAAGAAGTGTTCGCGCGTGCCCAGATGATCGTCAAGGTCAAGGAACCGCTGGCCGTTGAACGCAAACGCCTGCGTCCCGGGCAGGTGTTGTTCACCTATCTACATCTGGCCCCCGATGCCGAGCAGACCCAAGACCTGCTCGCATCGGGCGCAATCTGCATCGCCTACGAAACGGTTACATCCGCGCGAGGCGCACTGCCGTTACTCACGCCGATGTCTGAAGTGGCCGGACGGCTTGCCCCGCAAGTTGGCGCGCGCGCGCTTGAAGGGTCGGCAGGCGGGCGCGGCATATTGTTGGGCGGCGTGCCCGGTGTGGCCCCGGCCGAAGTGATGATCCTGGGCGGCGGCGTCTCCGGCACGCACGCGGCCATCATCGCCCATGGCATGGGTGCGGATGTGACGGTGCTGGATCGCAGCGCAGATGTTTTGAAGCGCGTTGCGACCGAATTCTCGGGCCGCATACGAACCGTGTTTTCAAATAGTGCCAACATCGCGCATTACGCCGCGCGTGCGGACTTGCTGATCGGCACGGTGCTGGTGCCTGGTGCAGCAGCGCCAAAGCTGATCACCCGCGAGATCGTAAAGCGCATGAAGCCGGGTAGCGCGATCGTCGATATTTCTATCGATCAGGGCGGCTGCGCAGAAACGTCGCGTCCGACCACGCACTCAAATCCTACTTACATCGAGTATGGCGTCGTCCACTATTGCGTGACCAATATGCCGGGTGCTGTGGCGCGCACTTCGACCTTTGCACTCAACAACGTAACACTGCCTTTCACGCTCGCGTTGGCCGACAAGGGCTGGCGCAGGGCACTGACGGACGACGTGCATCTCGGTGCCGGACTAAATGTCGCGGATGGCAGGATCACCTGCGAACCGGTGGCGAGCGCGCAAGGTCTTGCGTACGTGCCATTGCGCGAGGTGCTATCGGCCGCGTGATGCGAATCCGGTACACGCAACACGCGGATGAAGCGTGTTTGCGTGCGATGATTCCACAGTCATCGTCCATGAACCAGGCGCACCGTGCGTAATTTCATTCTTACCCTCCTGCTCGCCATGACCAGTGCATCCGCAGCATCGCAATCGCTTACCTTCAGCCAGATTCTGACGAGACCAGAGCTGAAAACCACGCTGCCCGACCACAAGATCGCCTACGGCAAAGACGCCCTGCAGTACGGCGAACTGTGGCTGCCGCCAACCCCTTCCAAAACTGCACTGCCGGTGGTGGTGCTGATTCATGGCGGCTGCTGGCTGGCGGATTTGCCGGGGCCGGAACTGGTCGCTTTTCTGTCCGACGATTTGCGAAAAAACGGTGTGGCCGTTTGGAGCCTCACGTATCGGCGTGTCGGTCACAGCGGTGGTGGCTATCCCGGCACGTTCAACGATGTGGCCGATGGTGTTGCGCATTTGCGCACGCTTGCAGGGAAATACAATCTCGACCTTTCCCGCGCAGTTGTGACGGGCCACTCAGCCGGCGGCCATCTGGCACTTTGGGTAGCGGCGCAAAGCCGGATTCCCGCAGGCAGTATGCTCAAAAGCGATCAGGCGGTGAATTTCAAGGCGGTCGTTGGCATTGCAGCCATTCCGGATCTTGCCCACTTCGCGCGCGCAGGGGCGCATGCGTGTGGCGACAAGACCGTCGATCAACTCACCGACGCGGTGGCGCGCACGCCCGCAGGTGGCGCCAAAAACGCGCCCTTTCTCGATACCTCACCATCGGAAATGCTGCCGCTCGGCGTAAAGCAAATTCTGATGTACGGCGTCTTTGATGGCATCGTGCCGCCCGCCATTGGGCTGCGCTACCAGACGCGGGCGAAGGAGCTGGGCGAGAGTGTTGAGTTGATCACGCTGGAGAATGCGGGGCACTTTGAGCTGATTGCGCCCTGGACGCCACCGGGCAAATTGGTGCTGGCGAAGATTCTTGCAGCACTGAAATAAAGCATTCTTAAAAAGAGTCTTCCCATCGGATGGCAAGGGTCAGGTCGGCAGGTTTATCGTACTGATGATATTTTCTTCGGCGGTGTGCTGCTACCTTCTCCCAGCGCCCGCTGCATCTGCACGCTATCGAGCCAGCGGTCAAACTTGAAGCCAATGCCTTTGAATAGTGCAACATGCTCGAATCCGCAAGCTTCGTGTAACTTGATGGAGCCCAAATTTGTGCTGTCGCCAATGACCGCAACCATCTGCCGATATCCACGCCGGACGCATTCATCGATGAGGGTCATCAGCAATTTCTTGCCGATGCCGCGCCCTTTCATTTCGTTGAGAACATAGACCGAATCCTCGACGACGAAACGGTAGCCGATGCGCGCGCGGTACGCGCTTGCATAGCTGTAGCCAACGATGCGTCCATCCTGCTCGCCGGCGAAATAGGGAAAGCCGTTTGCGAGAACTTCGGTGCGACGACGTGCGAATTCAATCACACTCGGCGCTGCGTATTCCCACGAGGCAGTTTCGTTCGCAACGCTGGTGCCGTAGATGGCGGCCATGGCTGGCGCGTCTTCATCGCGCGAAGGCCGGATGATGAGGTTCATGGTCGGAGTCCATGTTGTTTACAGCCAATAACTACCAAGCACGATGCCACACGCTCGTGGCTATCGGGCTACAGTGCCGCCGCCAAGCGGCTCGCCTGATCGATCGCGCGCTTGGCATCGAGCTCGCCCGCCTCAAACGCGCCACCCACCAAGTGCACCTTCACGCCTGCGGCCTCCAGCGGCGCCTGCAATTCGCGCAACGATTCCTGGCCCGTGCAGAGCACGATGCTGTCGACTTCGATCAGCGCCGGGTGTTCGCGTTTCTCGCCATAGGTGATGTGCAGGCCCTTCGCGTCAATGCCCTCATAGTTGGCACCCGAAATCATTTCCACGCGTTTCTTCTTGAGGGCGGCGCGGTGAATCCAGCCCGTGGTTTTACCCAAGCCCTTACCCACCGTGGTGGATTTGCGCTGGAGCAACGTCACCTGATGCGCAGGCGCAGTCACTTCCGGTTTCACCACGCCACCGCGCGCCACTGACGGGTCGCCAACGCCCCATTCCTTCATCCACATCGCGGTATCCAGCGCGGGCGAATGGCCCTCATCAACCAGGAATTCAGAGACATCAAATCCGATACCGCCTGCGCCAACCACGGCGACGCGTTTGCCAACCGGTTTCTTGTGCAGCAACACGTCGATGTAGGAAAGCACGTGCGGCGAATCCTGACCAGGAATTTTTGGATTGCGCGGTATGACACCGGTGGCGAGTACCACATCATCGTATTTGCCTGCGGCCAGCATTTCTGCGCTCGCGCGCTGATTCAAGTGCAACGAGACACCGGTAATTTCGATGCGGCGCGTGAAATAACGCAGCGTTTCATAAAATTCTTCCTTGCCGGGAATCTGTTTGGCCATGTTGAACTGGCCTCCGATTTCGGCTGCGCCGTCAAATAAATCCACGCTGTGTCCACGCTCGGCCAACACCGTCGCACAGGCAAGCCCTGCTGGACCGGCACCAACCACGGCG
>JANYHZ010000264.1 GCA_025362135.1 Betaproteobacteria bacterium
CAATCCTCACCCGGCGGGACGAACATACCGACCGCTTTGCCATGTCTGCGCCCAGCCGCACATATCTGTTCGACCGCTTCAACAACAGGCGCGTCCAACGGGCTGGCCGCGCCTAGGGACACGGTGAGATCCATGCGACCGACAAACAGACAATCAATGTCCGTGGTTGCCGCGATGGCATCGAGATTCGGCAGCGCTTCGGCATCTTCAATCTGGGCGATCACGGTGGTACGCGCAGCGCTATCTTGCAAGTGCTGCGCCATGGGTTTGGTGGTGTATCCTGCGGCGCGACTGGATCCCGCGTAGCCGCGTCCGCCCGGACCGTAGTGCGCGGCGCGCGCAAACTCCGCAACTTGCTGGCCAGACACAACATGCGGCAAAACGATCCCGGTGGCGCCTGAATCCAGGGCGCCAAGGATTTCGCCTGCGCTTGCCGTCTGAACCCGCACCAGTGAAGGCATGTCGGCGGCGCGAAACGCAGCGATGCAACTGTCGAGCTCCATTCTGCCGAACGGGGCATGCTCCGCATCGATACAGATACACGCCAGCGGCGTCAGGCCCAGCACCTCACACACAATTGCCGATGGCGTCTTGAGGAACGTGCCCATCATCAAATCGCCCGCGCACAGGCGGCGGCGGAAAGTCTCGATCCGCGTCATTGCGCTCTCACGCCCCACAGGCGCTGGGAAGCAATCGCAGCGCCTTCAGCAAGAGCATGCAGCTTGGCATATACAATCTCCGAGTCCACGTTGCCGAAACCGGCAAACGTCGAGAAACCGCAGTCGCTACCGGCGATGACGCGGTCGCGACCGACGATATTGGCGAATCGCTCGATGCGCTCGGCAACCAACAGCGGGTGTTCGATGAAGTTCGTGACCGAGTCCAGGACACCGGGTACGAGGATTTTTTCGTCGGGGATTTTGCTGTCGCGAAATACGGTCCACTCGTGCGCATGGCGCGGGTTGGACGATTCAAACAAGAGCGCCTGCGGTTTGGCGCGTAAGGCAATAGGCAACACAATATCCATCGGCACATCGCAATGATGCGGACCCTCGTAGTTGCCCCAGCAGATGTGCATGCGCACGCGTTCAGCAGGAATATTGCGCAGCGCGGTATTGAGTGCATCGACATGCTGGTGCGCCAGGCGGATGTATTCGCTCTCGGTTTTATCCTTGAACATCATGTGCCGACCGAGGCCAAGGTCAGGACAATCGAGCTGCAGGATGAATCCTGCCGCGACAATTGCCTCGTACTCAGGGCGCATGGCCTCGGCGAGGGCATTCAGGTACGCCTCGTGCGAAGGATAGTATTCGTTTGGCTGAAACAGCGCGATCACACCCGGCGAAGCCGCATTCATAAAGGTGCCGATAGGTGCGGAAGAACCCATTGCTGCAATCGCTGCCTGCATGTGCGTGATGTCGGCGGTCAATGGTGCCAGCGTCTTGGGCGCAATCGGGCCAACGCAGCGCGGACGCCGATACTGTGGCGAACCACCAGACGAAGCAAGCCGCTTCAAAAAGGACGGAAACGCCTCCAGATCCTGCGGAGTGCGGCGTGGGCTGTCGCCGTCGAACCCGGTAATCCGATCCTTGATGTAGGTCGCGTAGCTGATCTTGGATTGTTCACCGTCGCTGACCAGATCGATACCGGCCTCGACTTGTCGCGCCACAACAGTTCGCACCGCATCGGCCATTGTGGTTTCGTATTCGACCGGATCGAACCCGCTGCCTAGTTCGTGCGCGAAAATAAGCTCGGTTATCCTCTGCGAACGCGGCAGACTGCCAACGTGGGTGGTGAGAATGCGATTCATTGAACTTCCTTGCCAAGTCTGGAGGTGCCGCCCTCGACGAACTGCGCCGGGAAAACGCGTTTTTCGGGCGTGGCTGTCGGATTACCGATCAGCGAGGTAAGTAATTCGACCGCAGCCTGCGCCATTTTTTGTACTGGCTGGCGCAATGTGGTGAGGTTGTAACTAAGCCAGGTTGAAGGCTCCACGCCGTCGAAGCCCGCGATGGAAAGCTGGGCCGGTACTTC
>JANYHZ010000009.1 GCA_025362135.1 Betaproteobacteria bacterium
GAATACACCGTGCCCATTTCCAGGCCGATAATACCGCCGCCGATGACGAGCATTTTTTTGGGGATTTCACTCAGCGCAAGCGCACCGGTCGAATCAACGATGCGCGGATCGTCCGGAATGAAGGGCAAGCGCATCACCTGCGAGCCAGCCGCGATAATCGCCTTGTCAAAACGAATGACTCTTTTCTCGCCGGTTTTTTCCTGGCCGGTGCCGGTAGTGAGTTCAACAACAAGGTGGTTGGCGTCAAGAAACTGGCCCACGCCTCGCACCACATCGACCTTGCGCATCTTGGCCATGCCGCCCAAGCCGCCCGTCAATTTGCTGACGACTTTATCTTTCCAGCCGCGCAGTTTGTCCAAGTCAATTTCAGGTTTGCCGAACGTGATCCCGTGCGCGGCCAGTGCCGTGGTTTCGTCGGCAACGGCAGCGACGTGCAGTAGCGCCTTGGACGGAATGCAGCCGACGTTGAGACACACGCCGCCGAGTTGTGCATAGCGTTCAACGATAACGGTCCTCATGCCGAGGTCGGCTGCGCGGAACGCGGCAGAATAGCCGCCGGGACCAGCGCCAAGCACTAGCATTTCGCAGGTCACATCGACCTTGCCGGAATACGACCCTGCCGCTGTCGGCGCAGTGGCCGGTGCCAACGTTGCCGCTTGAACTTGAGGCGCGGCAGCCTTTACTCCCTCTCCTTTGGGAGAGGGTTGGGGTGAGGGAATCGCTACCGTATCACTGGCTTCCAGCACCAACACCACTGACCCCATCGAAACCTTATCCCCCAACTTAACCTTCAACTCCTTCACCACTCCCGCATGCGTGGAAGGTACCTCCATCGTCGCCTTATCGCTCTCAAGCGAGACCAGCGAATCCTCTTTCTTGATGGCGTCGCCCACCTTCACCAGAATTTCAATGACCGGAATATCGGCAAAATCGCCGATGTCGGGAACTTTTAGCTCAATCAAATTGCTCATGGAGTTTCCTCAAGCGTCATTCCCATCCAGGCGGGAATCCAGTGTCATTTGCGAAAAAGCCGCTGGGTCCCCGCCTGCGCGGGGATGACGGAAAATTAAAGTACAAGTTTGCGGATATCAGACATGAGCCCCGCCAGATAGGTCGAGAAGCGTGCACCGGAAGCCCCATCGACCACGCGGTGATCGTATGACAGCGACATCGGCAATATCAGGCGTGGCGTAAATTCCTTGCCGTTCCAGATCGGTTTCATCGATGATTTGGAGACGCCAAGAATCGCGACCTCAGGTGCGTTGATGATTGGCGTAAAAAAAGTGCCGCCGATGCCACCGAGTGAAGAAATCGAGAAGCAGCCTCCCTGCATTTCAGTCGGGGAGAGCTTGCCTTCACGCGCCTTGGTGGAAAGCTCGGTCATTTCCCTGGCGATGTCGATGACCGATTTCTGATCTGCGTTCTTGATCACCGGCACGACAAGTCCATTGGGCGTATCAGCCGCAAAGCCGATATTGAAATATTTCTTCAGGATCAGGTTTTCGCCACCCGGCTCCAGCGAGGAATTGAACTCTGGGAACTTCTTCAGCGCTGCAACACTTGCCTTGATCAGAAACGCGAGCATGGTGACCTTGACACCGGATTTGGCGATGTCTTCGTTGGTCTTGACGCGGAATGCCTCGACCTCGGTGATGTCTGCCTCGTCCTGCTGCGTGACATGCGGAATCATCATCCAGTTGCGCGCGAGATTATTGCCCGACAGTTTCTTGATGCGTGAAAGTGCGCGCGTCTCGATGGCACCAAACTTGGTGAAATCCACATGCGGCATGGTCGGGAAGGTAAACACACCACCAGTGGCGGCGCTGCCCGCAGGCTTGGCCAATTCGGTTTTGACAAATTCTTTGACGTCATCCTCGTTGATGCGACCTTTGTTGCCGGAGCCTTTGACCTTGGTGAGGTCGACACCAAACTCGCGCGCGAGTTTGCGGATGGACGGGCTTGCATGCACGGTCGCAGTCACGACGCCGTGATCTGTGGGTGCTGCAACAGGTGCCGGGCTGGGCGGCAATACGGGTGCGGCTTTCGGAGGCACCACCTCTGGAACCCGCGCCGGTGCTGCCTTTACTCCCTCTCCCTGGGGAGAGGCTTGGCCTGTCCTGAGCACGTCGAAGGAGGGTGAGGCTGTCGGTGGCGCGAGAGTAGTCGTAGCCCCGGCACTCTCCTCCAACAACAACACCAGGCTCCCCATGGATACCTTGTCGCCCATTTTGACCTTAAGCTCCTTCACCACGCCCGCATGCGTGGAGGGAACTTCCATCGTCGCCTTGTCGCTCTCGAGGGAAACGAGCGAATCCTCTTTCTTCACCGTATCGCCCACCTTGACCAGAATTTCGATCACGGGAATGTCGGCGAAATCACCGATGTCAGGCACTTTTACTTCAATGAGATTTGCCACGCA
The DNA here is from genome assembly GCA_025362135.1 of Betaproteobacteria bacterium. Lineage (GTDB taxonomy): Bacteria > Pseudomonadota > Gammaproteobacteria > Burkholderiales > Usitatibacteraceae > UKL13-2. The sequence continues at coordinate 2,420 of JANYHZ010000009.1, forward strand.
AATGCTCCTTTTTGTATTTTTATTTTAGACAGTCCACGGTGCCGGCTTGGCAGGATCGATCGCATATTTCCTGATCGCATCTGACACCACCTTTGCCTGAATCTGCCCGTCATCTGCCAACGCCTTCAGCGCGGCGACGGTCACGTAATAGCGGTTGACCTCGAAAAATTTGCGCAATTGCTTTCTGGTGTCGGATCGACCGTAGCCGTCAGTACCGAGCACGGTGAATTTGCGATCGCCAACGTACGGCCTTATCTGATCCGCGAACGAACGCATGTAGTCGGTGGATGCAATCGCGGGCCCTTTACGCCCTTTGAGTAACTTGGCGACGTGCGACAACTGGGGTTTGTCTTCAGGGTGCAATAAATTAATGCGTTCAGCCGCCATGCCGTCACGCCGCAATTCGGTAAACGACGTGCAGCTCCATACGTCCGATGCCACGCCCCAATCGAGTTCCAGCAATTCCGAAGCGGCAATTACTTCACGGAAAATGCTGCCCGAGCCCATCAATTGCACGCGCGGTTTTTTTGCGTCAGGGCCTTCGCGGAACAGATACATGCCTTTGAGAATATCGGCCTCGACGCCTTTGGGCATCGCCGGGTGGGTGTAATTTTCATTCATGACGGTGATGTAGTAGTAAATGTGCTCCATCTTCTCGTACATGCGCTTCAGGCCGTCGTGCACGATGACGGCGAGCTCGTAGCTGAACGTCGGGTCATAGGATATGCAGTTGGGGATGGTCGCCGACATCAGATGGCTGTGGCCATCTTCGTGCTGCAAGCCCTCACCATTAAGCGTGGTGCGTCCGGATGTGCCGCCGAGCAGGAAACCGCGCGCCTGCATATCACCCGCTGCCCAGGCCAGATCACCTACCCGCTGGAAGCCGAACATGGAGTAGAAAATGAAGAACGGAATCATGTGCTGGCCATGATTGGCGTAGCTGGTGCCGGCCGCCATCCAGGAGCAGAATGCGCCTGCTTCATTGATGCCTTCCTGCAGAATCTGCCCGGCCTTGTCTTCCTTGTAAAACATCAATTCGGCGGAGTCCACCGGCTCGTAAAGTTGGCCCACCGAAGAATAAATCCCAAGTTGTCGAAACATGCCTTCCATGCCGAAGGTGCGCGATTCGTCCGCGACGATCGGCACCACGCGTGGCCCGAGTTCCTTATCGCGCAACAGTGCGCTCAGCGCGCGCACGAACGCCATGGTGGTGGAAATTTCGCGCTCTTCCGTGCTCTTGAGCAACGGTTCGAACATCGAAAGTTCCGGTACCTTCAGCCCAGGAATATTGTGATGCCGAACCGGAAATGAGCCACCCAGTTTTTCGCGCGTCGCTTTCAGATATTTTATCTCAGGCGAGTCTTCCGCTGGCCTGTAAAAAGGGATATCGGCAATGACATCGTCTGCGATCGGGATGTTGAAACGATCCCGGAATTGCTTTAGTGACGTCACATCCATTTTTTTCTGCTGATGGGTGATGTTCTGGCCTTCACCCGCCTTGCCCATGCCATACCCCTTTACCGTCTTGGCGAGAATGACGGTCGGCTGGCCTTTGTGGTTTACCGCCGCAGAATAAGCCGCAAACACTTTGTACGGATCGTGGCCGCCGCGATTCAAGCGCCAGATGTCGTCGTCCGACATGGATGCCACCATTTTTTCGAGTTCCGGGTATTTGCCGAAAAAATGTTTGCGTACATAGGCGCCGTCCCGCGCTTTGTAGTTCTGGTACTCGCCGTCTAGGGCTTCCATCATGCGGCGCTGCAGTAAGCCCTCGGTATCCTTGGCCAACAGTGGATCCCAATATCGACCCCAGATCGCTTTGATGACATTCCAGCCCGAACCGCGGAAGTCAGCTTCCAACTCCTGAATGATTTTGCCGTTGCCGCGCACAGGGCCATCGAGCCGCTGCAGATTGCAATTGACGACAAAAATGAGGTTATCCAAGCCCTCGCGCGAGGCAAGCGCAATCGCGCCCAGTGACTCGGGTTCATCCATCTCGCCGTCACCCATAAACGCCCAGACCTTGCGGCCTTCGGTATTG
>JANYHZ010000024.1 GCA_025362135.1 Betaproteobacteria bacterium
GTGAAACGCGTACAATTCGCCCTTCGCGAAAGCGTTAGAGCAGCAGCCCGGAGACCTGGCCGAGTGGTCGAAGGCACTCCCCTGCTAAGGGAGCATGCGGTCAAAAACTGCATCGAGGGTTCGAATCCCTCGGTCTCCGCCAAATGGCTATTGCTCTAGTGTGCTGTTATAATTATGTTTTATGCGCTCGTAGCTCAGTTGGATAGAGTACTTGGCTACGAACCAAGGGGTCGTGGGTTCGAATCCTGCCGGGCGCACCAGTATCAAACGCCACCTTCGGGTGGCGTCTTTATCTATTTCGCCTGAAATAGGCGAATTGCCGGTCCGGGTGGCAGAAGCGGCCTACACCACTAACCGAGCAACGTCATTCCCGCCAGTGCGGCCTGCTTGTCAAACGTCATCACGCGTTCACATCCTTGGCTCTCCGCCGCGCGCATTACCAGGCAGTCCGCAAAATCTGCCTTGCCCAATTCGAACGAGTAGAGCGCTTGCCATACAATTTCCGTGTTTTGTACGACAAGCTGTTTAATCACCAATAAACGACGCACGATTTCTGCGACTTCGCGCCGCGTGGCGCCATAGACGCTCTCGCTTACCCAGACTACTTCTACGAGGACGACTATTCCGACGTATCCGGGCGTGTCAACGCTGCATTCGTTTTCGATAAATTTCGTCGCACGGCGAGATTGCGTCGCATCATCCTGGGCGATATAGCGGATAAGGATATTGGTATCAACGCCAATCATCGACGCGCTGCTCTCGCGTATATCGCCTCATTCATATCTTGCACGCTGACCGATTTGTCGGGTTTCTTCAGCAAACCTTTGAGGGAGCGTACGTCCTCAATAACAGGCCTGATCGCAAATAGTCCCTGCTCAATTTCAACAAACTCAATCTTGTCACCGGAGTCGAGCCCCAGCCGTTTGCGGACATCGCGAGGCACTGTTATTTGCCCTTTTGAGGTTAACGTTGCGGAACTCATACATTGCCCTTTCGTTTTCAAATATTCCTTACTATATAGTAATGATAGTTGGGTGGCAAGGAGAAAATGCCGCGCGGCGCTTTGACTTTCGTGTTGTATTCGCGCTATGGTTTCGTCTGTAACAACAATGTGGAAAAATGGTTCAATGAAAAAAATCCTCATCGTCAGTGGGGCTTTGCTGGGGTGCGTGTTGTTTTTTGCAGGCGCGATTTGGCTGGCGATGAACTATTGGGGGAGATGGGTGGCGGAATATGGCCCTGAAATCCATGTGAACTTTCAGGCGCGGGCGGAAAGTGCTGATGCCGCGCTGGGAAATTCGCAGGATCCGTACTCGCGTTGGGTAAAACTGGGTGACGTGGCACTGTGGAAAGCGCAACCACCCACCGAAGGCGAAGCTCGTATTGCCGCAAACGAGTTGCTTGGCATGCTGGAAAATTACAAAGACGATTGGAACTACGGCAACGCGAACCACAGGGCCAATTCAGCGTTGGGACGTATCGCGCTACGCAAAGGTGACAAAGTCGCGGCGCGAAATTATCTGCTTGCGTCCGCGATGTCCAAAGGCTCACCGCAAATGAATACCTTTGGGCCCAACATGACCCTTGCCAAAGAAATGCTTGAGGCTGGTGAGAAAAGCGCAGTGCTTGAATACCTGCAGCTTTGCGAAAAATTCTGGTCGATGGAGGACGGTCGGCTGGCTTTGTGGAGAAGGATGATTAACGAAGGCGGCACGCCACGATTTGGGGCGAATTTGCTGTATTGAGATAATCCGTAGCGTTCGGTGCGGCGCGTGTGCCGCGCTCGAGACGCGACGTGAAAAAGTCAAGGCACGCATTGTTTTCTTGGCAAGCGGCATTGTAGATTGACTATCCACGGGCGTTTTCAGCCGTTTTCACTCCAAGTATCGCGCCAGATATAGAGCCTCGTCTTTTTTAGTTGGTAAATCCATTGCGCAATGTTCAATCGCTCCCCGTCTTATCCACTTCCACCGCCGTCACCAAACTCGCGCGATTTCCCCACGAGTTCCGTGCGTACGAAACCACCAGCGCAACTTCCTCGCTACTCAGCGAATGCGCAAATGGCGGCATGCCGTACGGGCGTGGATTACTTGCAGTGGATGGTGCAAATCCGCCATCGAGTACGCTACGAATCGTGTTGAGCGGCGAGGGCAGGGTGACGCTACGATTGTCTGCCAGGGGCGGGTACGCGCCAGGTGCGCCTTCGCCTGCGGTACCGTGGCAATCCTTGCAATGCTTTTCATAAATCTTGCTTCCTTTGGCGATTCGTTGTCTTGCGTCTGCGGTCAATTCACTTGGCGCTGACTTGGCTGCGCTACTGTCGGGCAACGATTTCAGATAGACCGCCATCGCGCGTACATCGGGCGCGCTGAGATGTTGCAGGCTTTGCCAGATCACCTCTGCCATCGGTCCAGATGCTGCGGTTTTGCTTGATTGACCGGTGGATAGCAACGCAATGATTTCCTCGATGGGCACATCCGCATTGCCAGCTTCCGCGCGCGACGTGAGCGAAGGCGCATACCAACTGTGGCCGGCGACTTGTCCACCGCCCAATGCCGCGCCGCCCGCCGCACCGAGGGCGTTGCGCGTTGCGTGGCAGGCGTTGCAGTGGCCGAGTCCTTGTACCAGGTACGCGCCCCGGTTCCATTCCGGAGTTTGATTTGCCACCAACTCATATGCACCCGGTTTGAAATACAGCGCGCGCCAAACGTACAAAAGAGCACGAATGTTGTACGGAAACCGAAGTCGATCCGGTGCCACCGCATTTTCCGCTGGCGCAATGGTCTGCAGATAAGAAAAAATCGCATCCGAATCTTCACGTGTGACTTTGGTGTATTCGGTGTACGGAAACGCGGGATACAAAAGCTTCCCATCGCGGCCTTTACCGTGTTGCATGGCGCGCCAGAAATCCTGCGCGGTCCAGATACCGATGCCGGAAACGTGATGCGGCGTAATGTTGGGTGTAACAAACGTGCCGAATGGAGTCGGCAGCTCGCGTCCACCGGCGTAGGGCTGCCCGCCTTGCACAGTGTGGCAGCCGGCACAATTGCCCGCGCGAGCCAGGTACGCGCCCCGCGTTTGCGGATCGACAAAGTTGGCGACCGTCGACGTTGCCAACGCGCTTGTGTCGTTTTCACTTTCGTTCAACACGATCACAATCACCAGGAACCCAAATAGCAGCGCGGTGCCAGCAATGAAGATGATGAACGCGCGCTTCACGGCTTGCGACTCGCCAGGGCAATATCTGGCACGCTGCCGCATTTCAGCGGCAGCGCTTCTGTCAGCGCAGGTGCTGGATGAGGATTTGCGGGCAACGGTTGCGCCGCGAGCCAGGTCGCGACGGCGTTTACCTCAATGTCGCTAAGTTGTTTCGCTATTTCACCCATGCAGTCGGGTGCGGGCGCGCGACGCGTAGCGACCTTCCATGCGCCCATTTGTGCGCTCACGTAGTCGGATGGCAATCCCAGCAATCCTGGAATATTCGGTGCAACGCCCAGCAGGCTTTTACCGTGGCATGTGGTGCAAGCAGGAATGTTTCTTGCCAGATCGCCCTGCTTGATTAGCGTTGGTGCGGGAGTCTCGTGTGTTAAATCCTTTGCAGTCGGATAGCGCGGCTCCTGCGCGGCAAAGTAACCCGCGATTTCTGCCAGATACACGTCCGATAGATTCTGCGTCAACAGCGCCATCGGGCGATTGCTGCGACGGCCGTCGCGGAAATTCAACATCTGGTTGAACAGGTAACCTTTCGGCTTGCCATGGAGTCGCGGATAGTATTCAAATTTACCCGTTTTTCCATCCGCAGCGTGACAGGACAGGCATGGTTTTGCCCGCTCGGCGATAGTGTCCGGCGGCGCGGGTGCCGCTGCTGCGGCAAGGCACCACGAACCGCAGAAAAACGAAAGCAGTTGAAATCGGTTCATGGCGATACGCTACTGTCGAGCCTCGATTCGGGCCATACAAATTGTTTCCAGTTGGCACGCAGCCTGCCGAACAAAATCGAGATCAACGCGCTTGTCTGGCTGAATGCCACGCCGCGGGCGCGCAATGCCACCATTAGCGCAAGTGTAAAGCTCACACTCAGATTGACGAATCCGATCAGTGCGATGCCCGCGAGCGATTTTCCGACGGTAGCCGGATCAACGGAAAAATCCAGCGACACAAGGGCAAGGCCGAAATAGGCCGATGAAATCGTCACGTGCGCAACATCAAGAGGGAGCCCGGTCATGAAACCGATCGTGCCCATCGTGCCCAGCATGATGCCGAAGAAAAAGTTACCTGCCAGGGCACCAAGATTGTCGTGCAGGTAAGCCGCTAAACGCACTAACCGCGCCTCACCGAGTACCCTTTTGAGCCAGCCAATATTTTCGATGCGCTCGCGGATGCGCTCATACGCAGCGAGGTTGTCGTAATAGCCGGAGATCAACCCGGCCAGAAAGAGGCACACGCCGGCAATGGCGGCAAAGAACAGCGCCATGCTGTCGAACGGCGAAATGGCGTGAAGCACGTGGTGGGCTTTTTCTGTATCCATGAATGGCTTGCCGGTCGCTCTCGCGATCGCCATCGCGAGCAGCACCGCGACCGGCATCGCGATAAACACATTCCCCAGGATGGCCGCGATCTGGGTGCGGATCACATCCGTGACGACCGTCGCCAGCTTTTCCACGTCCTTCATGCGCCCACGAATTTCGCTGATCGCGCCTGCGATCGCCGAGGCGGTCATTGCCGGCTGCTTGGTCGCCAATGTGAGGTGCAAAACGTGCATCAACATGAACAGGGATGCGTAATTCAAGCTGTATGCGAACGCATAGCCCAGCGGTGGCAGTGTGAGGCTCGAGGTGTAGATCTTCAGTATCGCCATGAAGGCGACAATGAATCCCGCGCCCATGGCAGAACGCCACATCTCGAAATATTCGGCGCGCGTTGACGTGATGTAGTGCTCACCGGTACGGCTGGCATTGTCGGTGATGCGCAGCGCGAGCAGGCCGATGGTTCGTCCGATGTGCGAACGTATGCCGCGACCCCGCGCTTCCCCTTCGATGGCATCGCCGAGAAATTCCACCCAGCGTTCCACCAGCGGCATTTCGTCCGCCGACGTTTGTGCGACTTCATGGCGTGTGCTCAAGATTCGCGTAAGTGACTCAAGCCGCTGCAGGCTTTGCACCAGGCGTCGCAGCAGGTACGTGACACGCAGGCTAGTGCCAACGGTCGCGGCGCGCCCACGGACTCGCACGATGACCTCATTACATTGTTCGACCAGCACCAGAAGCTGCTGCTCATCCTCGACAGGAGATTCACCGCCAGCCAGATAGCCGCGATACGAGGCCGCCAACTGGTGCGTTTCGACGGCCAGGGCCAGAAATGGCGAATCGCGTTCTTCAATACGGGGATAGAGGCGCACCAACTCCGGCTCAAGACCCATCGCGCCAATGCGCGTCGCCAAATGGTCGCTGGCGTCGAGCATTTGGGAAAAGCACTCCAGCAAGGCTTGTTCATCGCGCATTTCCGACATGCCAAGCGCTTGCCAGAAGCGCATTTTGAGCTCGTTCGTGGTCGCGCCCAGCCATTCATGGTCGTCGAGACGATGAAAAATAACGTTCGCGCAATCCCTCAGGTAAGTCGTATCGGTTATTGCTGGCAGCACCCGCTGGACGATGCGGTGCCACAATTCAGAGAAAAACCCCGTATTTGGCAGAATACCGCTATCGGAATAAAAACTTACCTGACGCCGCCCGGTGAAGAGCGCGAGCAAACGCGCTCGCAGCGCAAGGCGTAGTCCTTCGTTCGCTTCGATGATCTCGCAAAGCGTGGAGAAGCGCGCGTTGACACGTGCATGGTCGCCCGCATCGGCGGGTCGAAGGGCATCGATCAACGCGACGAACTGCGGCACCGGATCCGCATCTGCATCCGACATTGCGCTCAAGGCGACGATAAGTTTTGTACTGGGGGTGATAGTGTTGTTGGCGATCATGTCGAGTAGTTGAGATTTTGGCGCGGAGAGTTCCACAAAGTACCAGCTTCGTGTTGCAAGGCAGTTAAACGCCAATGCGTGCAAAGGTAAAAGTGAAACCGTAGACGGGGCGCGGCGTTCGGACCTAAAGTGTCTGGAAAGACGCGCCAGTGCTATCCTTTACCCATAGCGCCATTCACCCTCAATCAATTGCGAATGGGGTGCCAAACTGTGAAACAGCCATAGTCCGGTCGCCAGCGGGTGCCGCTTTTTGGCTGCTGTTGTACAATGGCACATTATCCCAGTTAATGCAGTTCATTCAACGAAAGGCCGAGTCCAGCGATGAGTATCAAGCCAGCCAAACCTGCACCAAAAGAGAAAGCGACGCGGAAAAGCGCCACTTCAGCCAAATCCAAAATTGCGGCCGCGGAAGTTGAAGCACCGCCAGCCGTTAAACAAGCCCATGGCACTAGCCGCCCCGTGATGTCGTTGCCGCCACCGACCGGTCAGCCGCCGAAGGTATCGGGGAAGCACGCACGCGTACCTGACACCGCTGCACCGCGCTACGCGACACTCGTGAAGCGTGACGCCAGCAAGCAAGCATAGCGGTTGCTGATTCCACGATTGACAGAAAAGCCCTCTCGATTGAGGGTTTTTTTGCAGCCATTTTTCTACAAAGGCTGACGTGCACTTTTGGGCGTCAATGTTTCACCACCCACTAATCCGCTCCCACCCGTCCACCACAGCGGACGTGCCGTCAAGCACGTGATAGCGGGCGTGCTGCGCGGCGGTGGCGCAGGCGTGATTGGGCAGAATCCGCAGTTGTGCCCCGACCGGAATATCGAGCGGTTTGCCTTCGGCGCCATTTCGATGCGCAATGATGCCGTGTTCCTGATTGGCTGAAACCATGATGTAGTCCGGCAGCGCCACACCATTTGCATCGCACACCAGCCCAAAGCCCTGGTCGACCGGCTGTGTTGCCGTGCCGCGGTCCCGCGACATCGCCATCCATCCCGCATCGACGATCGTCCATCCTTTCTCGCGCTGGTGCCCGATGACGGTGGTGAGAACGGAGAGCGCAATGTCGTCCACGCGGCAGACATCGAGGCCGGCCATCACGAGATCGAAAAACACGAATACTCCCGCGCGAACTTCCGTTACACCGGTGAGATTTTGGGCGAACAATGCCGTTGGTGTCGAGCCCACGCTGACCACGGGTGCCGCGTGTCCCGCCTGCCGCAGTCGTTCCGCAGCACGCACCGTTCGGGAGCGTTCCTGTTCGGCCATGACTCGCAGCGCTTCATCGCTGCGGCAATCGTACGAGCCACCCGCATGCGTCATCACGCCAGCGACGATAACGCCGCCTTTCGCGAGTACGTCAGCGACGGCGAGCAAATCGGCGCAATCCGGCAATATCCCTGCGCGGTGTCCATCGCAGTCGATTTCAATCAGCGCATTGACAGCAAAAGGCATTGCGGCGGAAGCCTGCACCAGTGCATGTGCGGCGTCGAGACTGTCTAGAATAACGGTGAGCATCACACCGCGTTTCAGCAGCGCCGCAAAATGACCCATCTTGTTGGGCGTGAAACCAACCGCGTAAAGGATGTCGGTGAAGCCGTGATCGGCAAAGTAATCGGCTTCGCGCAACGTCGATACGGTGATCGGCCCGGGCGATCCACCTGACATCGCGAGCGCCACCTCAACACATTTGGCGGTTTTGACGTGCGGGCGAAAGGCGACCTTGAGACGCACGAGCTGGTCGCGCAAGCGTGCGATGTTTTTTTGCATCCTGCCCCGTTCGAGCAGGAGGGCTGGGGTTTCGAGTTGGGTGATTATTTGGCTGGTCATTGGGAAGCGATGCGGAATTGAAGGACGTTGAAAATTGTACTGTAGTGCCTGCTCCGTCAGGCATTGCGGTTATGACGAAATCGGCTTTTGGCAATATTGGCACGTTACGGTGCCTTTCCCTGCTTTATGGGGATGCCGGGTTGGGGTATCTTGCAAATTGAATCGAACGAATGAAAAGGACGTTATGCCAGAAATCCGTGTCAGTCAGCGACATCAGACTGTGAAGACGCAATCCCCGCTCAACACACTACTGACGGCGCGGCCACGGCAAGCCGTTTCACGAATTACCGGAGACAGATCGCTGATAATTTCCGACAAAGCACCCCCAAAGCAAATCACCGTTCAGATCGCCATCCCGCGCGCCTCGCAGCGATTAAATGCCCCGAAAGCCGCACCAGCGCTAGTGTTTATCAGCTGGCCCGGCGGGCTCGCCAGTAGAGTTGTTCACCTTATCGGCGCTGCCAACAGCTTGCCACGCCAATTGGCGATTGGCCTGACATCCGCATCCTCAGTCATTTGATCCATATCAAACCGCGATTTCCGGGGCGCACCAGAATGGCTCCATTGCAGTCAAAAAAATGCACGCCCGTGATACACCGGGCTGCGCCGCCCGGAGAAGCACGATGGAAAGCCTGCCTGAGCTCTCGCCTGACGAGAGGCGATCACGCGAAACGCGCGTATTCATCTTTTTGACTGTCGTGCTGGCACCGCTGATCGCGGTCGCGATCGTCGGATCATATGGCCTGCTGATCTGGCTCTACCAGATGTTGATGGGCCCGCCGAAAGGTTGACGCGACGTGAGCGATCTACTTCGCAACAAATTTTTGTATCGCGCCTTCCCGCTGCGTGTGCGGCCATCGGAACCCGCACGTGGCTGAACTCCATATCGCCAGCTGCGTGGCACGGGTGCGTCCCGAAGCGATGGAGGACGCGATCAGCCGGATCGAATTGACGATTGGCTGCGACATCAGTGCACGTGACCCAATCGGTAAGGTCGTCATCGTCATCGAAGGTACCAGCACCGGCGCGCTGCTTGATCAGATGGACGCGATCAGAAAAATACCTGGTGTGCTGAACGTGGAAATGGTCTATCAGCACGCCGAAGAAGAATCCGTCATGAAGGAGTTGTTGCCATGAGTGCCATCAAATTGACCCGTCGCGAGTTCATCCGCAATACGGCCGCGTCCGTTGCAGCGTCTGCAGCCGGTATCCAGTTAACCGCGTACGCGGCCAATATCAATACCGAGGCCTCATCGACCGAGCTCAAATGGAGCAAAGCCGCGTGCCGGTTCTGCGGAACGGGCTGTGGTGTAACGGTGGCGGTAAAAAATAACCGCGTCGTCGCTACGCACGGGGATCCTGCATCCGAGGTCAATCGCGGACTCAATTGCGTGAAAGGCTATTTCCTTTCCAAAATAATGTACGGCAGCGATCGACTCACCCAGCCGCTGCTGCGCATGACCAACGGCAAATACGACAAGACCGGCACCTTCGCGCCGATTAGCTGGGACAAAGCCTTTGACATCATGGCCGAGAAGTGGAAGACATCGCTCAAGAAAAAAGGGCCTACATCGGTCGGCATGTTCGGCTCCGGCCAATGGACGATCTGGGAGGGTTACGCGGCCAACAAACTCTTCAAGGCCGGCTTTCGATCCAACAACATCGACCCCAATGCGCGGCACTGCATGGCTTCGGCTGTGGGTGGCTTCATGCGCACCTTTGGTATGGATGAGCCGATGGGGTGTTATGACGACATCGAAGTCGCCGACGCTTTCGTGCTGTGGGGCTCAAACATGGCGGAAATGCATCCGATCCTGTGGACGCGCGTCACCGACAGGAAGCTTTCCACGCCTGCCGTGAAAGTGGCCGTACTTTCGGTATTCGAGCACCGCAGTTTTGATCTCGCCGATCTCCCGGTGATTTTCAAACCGCAGACCGATCTGGCGATGCTGAACTACATCGCCAACTACATCATCCAGACCGGCAAAGTGAACAAGGATTTCGTCGCCAGACATTGCACGTTCAAGCGTGGTACCGAAGACATCGGCTACGGCTTGCGTCCTGAGCACCCGCTCGAGAAAAAGGCCAGGAATGCGGCCAAGGCGAACGACATGACGCCGATGACGTTTGAGGAATTCCGCGACTACGTGAAGCCCTACACGGCAGAGTCGGTGTCGAAGCTGTCCGGTGTGCCGGTGGAAAAACTGAAAGCGCTGGCGGAGTTGTACGCGGACCCCAAGATCAAGGTCGTTTCATTCTGGACCATGGGATTTAACCAGCATACGCGCGGCGTCTGGGCCAATAATCTCGTCTACAACATTCACCTGCTGACCGGAAAAATCGCCACGCCGGGCAACTCGCCGTTTTCACTCACGGGTCAGCCTTCCGCCTGCGGGACAGCGCGCGAAGTCGGCACGTTCTCGCACCGCCTGCCGACCGACATGGTCGTAACCAATCCCAAGCATCGCGCGAGGGCTGAGGAAATCTGGAAGTTACCCGCCGGCACGATTGTCGATAAGCCCGGCTATCACGCAGTACTGCAAAACCGCATGCTGAAAGACGGCAAACTCAATTGCTATTGGGTGCAGGTGAATAACAACATGCAGGCCGCCGCCAACATGATGGGCGAGGGTCTGCCGGGATATCGAAATCCGGAAAATTTTGTCGTCGTGTCGGACGCGTACCCCACCGTGACCACGCAGGCCGCCGATCTGATATTGCCAACCGCCATGTGGGTTGAGAAAGAGGGCGCTTACGGCAATGCGGAGCGCCGCACACAGTTCTGGCACCAGATGGTGACGGCACCGGGAGACGCGAGATCCGATCTGTGGCAGTTGATGGAGTTCGCCAAGCGCTTCAAGGTCGAGGAGGTATGGCCGGAAGAGTTGATCGCAAAAGCGCCGGAGCTGCGCGGCAAGACGCTGTTCCAGATTCTGTTCGCCAACGGCACGACCAATAAATTTCCCGCGACACAAATCGAAGCCGGCTTTGCCAACGATGAATCGAAAGCGTTTGGTTTCTATGTGCAGAAAGGGCTGTTTGAAGAGTACGCGGAGTTCGGTCGCGGGCATGGTCACGATCTGGCGCCGTTTGACGAATATCACAAAGTACCGGGCCTGCGCTGGCCGGTGGTGAATGGCAAAGAAACCAAGTGGCGTTACCGTGAAGGCACCGACCCCTATGCCAAGGCCGGCAGCGGCTTTGATTTTTACGGCAACGCCGATCACCGCGCCAATATCATCGCGCTCCCTTATGAGCCAGCGCCCGAGGAGCCCGACGCCGACTATCCGTTCTGGTTGTCCACCGGGCGCGTGCTCGAACACTGGCATTCCGGATCGATGACAGGACGTGTGCCGGAACTCTACAAAGCGTTCCCGAATGCGGTCGTGTTTATGCACCCGGAAGACGCGAAGAAACTCAATCTCCGGCGGGGTACGGAAGTGAAAGTGGTTTCGCGGCGAGGCGAAATGCGCTCCCGTATCGAAACCCGTGGCCGCAACAAGCCGCCGCAGGGATTGGTATTCGTGCCGTGGTTCGATGCCTCGCAACTGATCAATAAAGTCACGCTCGATGCGACCGACCCGATTTCCAAACAAACGGATTTCAAGAAGTGCGCCGTGAAAATCGTCGCGGTTTGAAGGGGAAAACCATGAGAAAAATATTCGCAACATTGTTTTCCTGCCTGATCTTGTCTGCTACGGCGCAGGTGGGCGATGGCCACCCTCGCGGACTTCGTGGGGCATCCCCGCTGGACAAGGAGGCCGCGCCGGCACTGATGCCGAAAATGATCAACGACGACATTCGCAGAGGCCGCGCCTTTGCGATGCAACCGCCGGTGATCCCGCATCAAATCGAAAATTATCAGGTGGATCGCAATTTCAACAAATGCATGACCTGTCACGGTCGCGATCGTGTGCCGGAGAGTCAGGCACCGATGGTGAGCGTGACGCACTTTATGGATCGCGACGGCAATTTCCGCGCCGAGATTTCGCCCCGCCGATATTTCTGTACGCAGTGCCATGTTCCGCAAATGGACGTGAAACCGCCGGTAGAGAACACCTTTATCGATGCCGAGAAAACGGTCGCCGTAAAGAAGAGCGCCAAAAAATGAGCGCAGCTTCGGTGTTTTCAAAACTGAAGGCGCTCGGCCAACAATACTGGTTCACGCTCTCAACACCGAGTAAATTTTTTTCGCTTGGCTTTCTGACCATCGGCGGTTTTATTGCGGGCATCATGTTCTGGGGCGGCTTCAACACCGCGCTGGAAATCACCAACACCGAGGCTTTCTGCACGGGCTGCCACGAGATGCGGGAAAACGTGTACGCCGAGTTACAACCGACGATCCACTACACCAACCGTTCAGGCGTGCGCGCAACCTGCCCGGACTGCCACGTGCCGCACAATTGGACCGATAAAATTGCGCGCAAAATACAGGCCTCGAAGGAGGTCTGGGGACACCTTTTTGGTACCATCAGCACGCGCGAAAAATTTGTCGACAAGCGGCTCGAACTTGCGCAGCACGAATGGTCCCGCCTGAAGAGCAATAATTCGCTTGAGTGCAGGAACTGCCACAATCTGAGTTCGATGGACTTCACCCGCCAGAGCAAGCGCGCAATGGAAATGCACTCTACCGTGCTCACCACAGGCGAGAAAACCTGCATCGATTGTCACAAGGGAATTGCGCATCGACTGCCGGATATCAAAGCTGCGGACACCCGGTAAAGCACTGAATCGATCTTCAGAAGCGCCTGGCGTTGCGAAGGTAGCGTATCACTAGCACTGGCGGTGCTTCTGGCGCGTTTTGTGTCTGCGAGGCGCGCGGAATGGCACTCTGCCGCGTGATAAGCTGGGCAATTGCTCCGCGTAAAATCCGTCGCAGCATCTCCCTCATGTTGCCAGGTGATTTCCCCCAGGCCCGACCAAAAAATGAAGCAGTCTTCCATGCAAAAAGAACGAAACGAGAAAGCCCTGCGAGCCATCGTCGCGGCCGTACAACTGCCTACCGTTAGCGATGTTGAACTCGGCGAATCGATAAAGGAGCTACGCGAGCTGGCGAAAACGCTGGGTTATGAAGTGGTGGGCACGTTCATACAAAAACGCGCCAGATTTGACTCGACGGCCTACCTCGGCGCGGGCAAGCGGCAAGAAATGCGCAGCTTCGTGGAAGGGGCAGCGGGGGAGGTTAGCGAAGGTGAATCCGGGCTTGAAGACGAACTCGATTCCGACTTCGGTCCCGCCACTGTCCGCAAGGCACCGAAGAGTGGGGCAGCGAGGGCGAAGGAAGCGGCACAGTCCGCCGCCAATCCAGAGACTCGCCGCGTCGACATCATCCTCGTCGACCATGAAATATCGCCTTCGCAGGCTCGCAATCTCGAGATAGAAGTCGGCTGCGAGGTCATGGATCGCACCATGGTCATCCTTGAAATTTTTCACCGCCACGCGAGCTCGCGCGCGGCGCGTGCGCAAGTGGAAATCGCCCGCTTGGCCTATATGTCACCCCGGTTGCGCGAAGCGGCAAAGCTGGCTGGGCCGAAGGGACGGCAGCGCAGTGGCACCGGTGGTCGCGGTGCCGGCGAGTCGCATAGCCAGCTAGACAGGCAAAAAATCCGTAACCGCATCGCTGAGCTGCAACTCGAAATCATCGCGATGGACGCGGAGCGCCAGACGCAGCGCGCGCGTCGGCAAGAGGGCCAGGCCGGCCAGGCGGGACAAAAAATCGCGCGCGTGGCGCTGGTCGGCTATACCAACGCGGGCAAGTCCACCCTGATGCGCGCACTCACGGGCAGCGAG
>JANYHZ010000076.1 GCA_025362135.1 Betaproteobacteria bacterium
TCATCGATATGCCGCGCGTGGCGTTCTGGATGCTGTTCAACAAAAGCCGCAGCGAGAAATTTACGCGGGCTTATTGGTATGAAGATCGGTAGCGGGTTACGAGGTCGTTAATCGCAATCCAGCTTACATCGTCTCAATAAACCTCGGGCTCATCAGCGCCGCCTCCGAACGATCATGCGGCTCCTTGTGTGCCATCAGCCCCTGCACAATTTCCAGCGCAGTCTGGTTGCACGGCGCCAACTCAACATCGCTGGTCGCAATCGGTGTGACCCGCGAGCCCCAGCGAATCAAATGCGCCGACATCGTCAGCCCCGCACCAAACGCCGGGATCAGCACCAGGCAACCCGGCTTTACACGGCCCTCTTCGATCGCTTCCACCAGCGCAACCGGCGCAGTCGCTGCACTCATGTTCCCGTATTTGTGCACGGTGAGAAAAACCTTATCCATCGAAGCCCCTGCGCGCTTTGCGACTGCTTCGATGATGCGTAAATTAGCCTGATGCGGCACCACTACTTCCACGTCGTCGATTGTCACGCCCGCCTGCGCCATCACGCTCAGGCTGCCTTCGCACATACCGGTCACGGCTTTCTTGAAAATTTCCTGTCCGTCAAAATCCCAGCGCGTATCGCCCAGCTGCACGCCGATATTTGCATAGGTTGCACCTTTGCCACGCACACGCAAGGTCTGGCGCGCATCGGCAAAGCATTGCAATTTTTGCGCGATCACGCCTTCTTCATTTTCGGTCGCTTCAAACACGCACGCCGCTGCGCCGTCACCGAACAGCACAGACACATTGCGATTCTGCCAATCCATGAATTTGGAAATATGCTCGACGCCGATCACCAGCACTTTTTTCGCGGCACCGGATTTGATAAACGCCGTGGCCGTCGACATGCCGTAAAGAAAACTGGTGCAGGCGGTATTTACATCCATCGCCGCCGCCTTGTGCGCGCCGAGTTTCACTTGCAAGCCAGATGCGGAATTCGGCACGTGCTCGTCAAAGCTGCAACTGCCGTAAATAATGAAATCGAGTTCGTCGGGCGCAACGCCCGCACACGCCAGCGCGCGCATCGCCGCCACGTAAGACATTTCGATGCCCGACACATGCGAGACGCGCCGTTCCTTCATGCCGGTGCGGCTGGTGATCCATGCATCGTCCGTCGGCAGGAAAGTGCCGAGGTCGGCATTGGTGAGGATGGCCGGTGGAAGGCACTTTCCCCATCCGGTGAGGGCGGCGTAGGTCATGACAATGTTCCCCGAGTAGCGTTGGTGTCCGCTCTTCTTTGACTATCCCGAGAGCGATTGGTTGAGTTCAAGCAATTCTGCATTGTCGCGCAAAAGAGGGCTGGTTGGTGTCGGCGAGCATCTGCTCATCTCAGATGTCATGCCAACAAGACCGACCTAAAACCAGCATTGGCGCGCCTCGTGGCACGAAAATGCCTGAAACGCCGCGCCCTGACTGGTGTTTATAAAATCCGCTTTCAGCCCACTAAATACGCCGAGTCCGTACCCTTCTTCACCCACTCCTCATCGCTCTTGATCAACTTGTCCGTCCGCTTGGCCAGTTTGATGGCGAGTGCAACGGACTTTTCGATCAGCTCGTCTTCATTGGATGCGTAGGAGGTGTCCCTCGCGATCAACGACGAAAATATCGTCGCCGCCATTTGCGCGACCACAGATTCGCTGTGCTGCATGGACATGTACTCTTCTTTTTCCACAGTTGCCTCCGTTGGTGAAAGTTGATTTGTCGCGGTACCGCCGTTTCGCGATACAGAGCCAAGATTTAGCCCTTCGTACCCTCTACTGCCGTGATGGCCGGCTCAAGCAGTCGGCTCCCGTGAACAACAGTGGCGATCAATATGCGTTCTTCCTCGACGCGGTAGATGATTCGGTAGCTGTACACAAATCTCTCCCTGATTGACTTGTCGTTAATCTCTGGAACCATGCGTCCCAGTTCAGGGTGTTGCGGAATAATTTCCGCCGTGTCGACAATTCTTGAAACAACGGCCTTGGCGTACCACGGCGAATCGCGTTCGATGTATGACGCGATGGCTTCAATGTCTTCTACAGCTTCTGGCGACCAGACTACGCGGTAAGCCATTTTCCAAGGCGTGCTTTGGCGTCCTCGTTGGACATTGCACCTGCGGTTTCTGCGCGTCCCAGGCCGCGCTTTACTTTTTCGAGAACATAGAGATGGTACTGAATGTCTTCCAGACTGGAATCCTCGGGCAATGCACTTAACATCGAGGCGACCTCAACTTTGGGGCTGTTCATGGATGTTCCTTTTTAGCTGCTGAAACATATGCTATCACTGGGTGGCCGCGTCAATCACTCATGTTATAGAACTCAACCTGCAGATGTTGCATGAACAATAACCACCACCGAGCTCATCCTTTGCTATCTGGTGGCAGACTCGACCACGTTTTAGGCCTTCAGACACCACCATCATACTGCCGCCCGCAGGACGCGGCGGCTTGGAAAAAATGAGCATCTAAACCTTGGCATCAGCTATGTTCATTCACTCAAGAAATAAATTCGCCTTGACTAATCTAGTGTAGTGCTTCGCAATTTTCGATACAAAAAACCGCGTCTTTTTCCGTCTGGCGGCGTTGCGCATCAAAGCCATAGCGACTGCTATGTCGCCTCGTCGCGCCTTGCCAGACGAAAAAATCCATCGGTTTTTAATGTACCGCTAATTACGAAGCACTACACTAGCACTCCACCTGCCTAACCGAAACCGTAATCGCCAACCCTCCCAGCGAAGTCTCCTTGTATTTCGTCTGCATATCCGCCCCGGTTCTCCGCATCGTCTCAATCGCCTGATCCAGGCTCACCATGTGCGAGCCATCGCCCAGCATCGCTAGTGAACAGGCATTGATCGCTTTCACTGCGCCCATGGCATTGCGTTCAATGCACGGAATCTGCACCAGGCCGCCGATGGGATCACACGTCATGCCGAGGTGGTGTTCTAGTGCGATTTCCGCAGCGTTTTCAATTTGTTCATTACTAGCACCCAGTGCGGCCGCGAGTCCGCCTGCTGCCATCGCGGCGGCTGAACCCACTTCACCCTGGCATCCCACTTCGGCACCCGAGATGGAAGCATTGCGTTTACACAATGCGCCGATGGCCGTTGCAGCCAGAAAGAAACGCTCGATACCGGCTTCATCGGCATCGCGAAAATCATTGAGGTAACGCAGCACCGCCGGCACCACGCCAGCCGCGCCGTTGGTTGGTGCCGTCACCACGCGGCCACCCGCGGCATTTTCTTCATTCACCGCAATCGCGTAGACGCTGACCCAGTTCATCGCGCCTTCGCTGACGTGCGCGTCGGTCTTGTTCAGACGTTCGGCGATGGCCTTGGCGCGGCGGTTGACCTTCAGGCCGCCGGGCAGCATGCCGTCTGTCGTCATGCCACGATCCATGCACTCGAACATCACCATCTTCAGCCGCGCCATGAATTCACGCGTCGCCGCTTCGCCGTGCAAGGCGATTTCATTTGCCATCAGCAATTCGTGCAGGGACTTGCCTGCATCTGCGGCGAGTTTAAGTAACTCCTCCATTGTTTCAAAGTGATACGGCACGCGGCTTTCGCCGCCGCGCGGACTGCCGACAAACGCTTCATCGGTATCGACCACGAAGCCGCCGCCAATGGAATACATTTCGCGTTCGGCAATCAACTTGCCGCCGCTATCAAACGCGGCG
>JANYHZ010000093.1 GCA_025362135.1 Betaproteobacteria bacterium
CGTCCATGCCCTGGTGGATTTTGATGACATTGACTATTTCGTGCATGCCGATCTGCTCTATGACCTTGCAGGGCAAATGGTGCGGCATCTGCTCAGCTACCTGTCGGAAGACGAAGCGCGCAACGTTCTCGATCGGGAGCGAAAAGTGATTGCCCGGGAAATCCGTGCGCAGATGATGGTGCACTTCTGGGACAAGGCGACCTCGTATGATGTGCGCGTCAGTCGAGGTTTTACCGAACTGAAACCGTGCAACTACACCGCGACGGCGGGGCAGATGGCGCACCATTTCCGCGAAACGGTTGTCGAGACCAGCCGAATCAAGCAGATGCTCTTCGGTGGTTTCGAGCGTTGTCTCTATCCGCTGCAGAGGTTCGACTCAGACACTGAGCGGCGCTTTTGCATCATCCTGGAGCGCGATGCGTTGAAGTGGTTCAAACCCGCGAAAGGGCAGTTCCAGATTTACTACAAGCTCGGCAGCGAGCAGCCTGAGTACGTTCCGGATTTCGTTGCGGAAACGGATTCGATCATCTTCATGGTGGAAACCAAGGCGCGTACCGACGTCAACACGCAAGAGGTCCAGGCGAAGGCGGATGCTGCGGCGCGTGGTGCCAACACGCGCCTGATTACGTAGCGCAAGTTGGCACCAAGCCGTGGAAGTATCTGTTGCTGCCGCACGATGTGATTGCGGAGTCGAAGCAGCTAGTGGACTATTTGCGGTTTGAGGTGAAGCGTTAGAACGTGGTCATCGCCGAGTACGGTGAGACCACCGCAGGGCAATGGCGCTCCCGCAGGCAACTTCTATGGTTGACTATCCCGCAGCCCATGCATCTTCGCCCAACCCGGTGTCCGCTGTTCCAATTTGCGCACGATGTTGTCATGTACACGCTGCTGGAATGCCGCCGATACAACCGTCCCAGCTTGAACTTCGGCGCGCATCGCGATGTGCGTTTCTGCCGTACCGGTCGGCACGTTTACGGGTGTCATGAATACGTCGGTTCGATTGGCCAGATTTCCGCTGTTGGTGCGTACGTAGAAAGGAAAAAAATTGGCGCCCGCACTGGTCAGGCCCATGTAGTCGCCGAGAAAATAACCGCGCGCGACCGGGGCGGTGGCCAGATCGAATGCCGCGCTGATGCGGCGATCTGTCCAGTTCACGCCGTCGCGTGAGGTCGCCAGCCAGTAGTCGGTGAGCAGGGTGGCTGGATCGGTGGTGTTGCTGCGCATATCGAAATAGCTGACGCCGACGGTGCCATCTGCACGGGTGTTCACACTGGGAATGAGGCCTTGCACGCTGGCATCGGCATTGACGCGCACGGGCAGGCTCCAGGTCAATCCACCGTCTGTTGAACGCGAGAACGCGATCGCATCGCGCACACCGTTACTAAAGCGCGCGTCCTGCCAGGTCACATAAAGTTGTCCCTGCGGACCTACCGAAATTTGTCCAAGGAAACCGCTATCGCGAATCGCTGCGCCGGTTTCTGGATCGCGGGTGCCAATGCCAAGAAAACTGGAGATCGTGATCGGTGCGGACCACGTCAAGCCCTTGTCTGCCGAGCGAATGACGACGAAGGACCCGACGACTTTTCCGGCAACGGCATTGAGTTGGGTGAAGAAATTAATCACGGTGCCGTCAGGCATCACCGCAATGACGTTGCCGATGGTCTGGTTGCCGACGCCCGGATCGTAAATGACGCGGGCCGGTTCCCATGTCGCACCGCCGTCTGCGGTGCGCGCCAAAACCGTCGGGCCACGATTGTCCGAGGTCAGACGGTCCCAGACGGCGTACACGTAACGCGAATCGGTTGTGTCCGCGGTTATGGCGTTCTTGTCATTGAAAAACTGCGCACCGTCGCGAATCAGGGTGGTCGGGTTGGCCCAGGTACGGCCACCATCGGTTGACCGGCTGACCAAAATTGCGGAGCTTGACCCCGGCTGAAAGGAGGTTCCGCTGATGCCGAGTGAAAGTTGATATGCGACTCCGTTCGGCGAGAACGTGACCCACGGATCGGAAGCGCGCTCGTAGTCGCCACCGTTGACCGCGCTGCCCCCGCCACAGCGTGAAACAGGCAACGCGCTGTTGTTCCACGTCGCACCGGCGTCAAACGATGCAGCCACTGCGATCCCCTGCGATCCACCATCCGACCAGCGATCCTGTTGCCAGGTACCGATCAGGTTATTTGGATTCGTCGGGTTAATCGCGACGTGCGGTTCGACCTCGGCATTTTGGTACAGCGTGCCCGCGTTGGGTACTCCAGCGCAAGTCGGGGAAAAGCTGCTCGCCCCCGAGACGAGACCCGTTGATGGCGGCGGTATCGTTGGTGGCGTGCCGGTTCCAATCGTTGTCGAGGAGCCACCGCCGCCGCACGCACTGAGCAGCAGTGCAGCAGCCAGGAACTGGATTAGTAAATTGAAAGACAAGCACTGGCGCGCTTCACCAGACATTTTCCATCCGGAAGCCTCGTCAATGCTTGACTTTGACATATTTTTAATATGCGGTTTGCTATATTCCATGCGGAAGCGCAATACGGTCTGTCGTCAGTCGCGCTTGTAAGTAATCTTTTTTGCGCCACCGTCGCAGGTGCCCACCACACGCAGATCCGACACCTGATCCTTTGGCACGACTTCAAGCGTGTATTTTTTTACGTCTTTGCTCGGCAGCTTGGCCTCGACGCTCGCCTTTACGTCATCACAGCTCACTTTGGCCGATGCGAATCCGGTGATGCCGCAGCAGATCACCGCGAGCGCTGACATCAGTATTTTGGATTTCATTTTGTTCTCTCCCTGGTCTGATCGAATACGTGAAAGTCGAGATGTTAGCGAAAGCCTAGTTTTTCGGCACCATCAGTATCTTGCCATCGCGCTCGCCCGCTGCAGCCGCGGCAACGGCCTCCTTGATCTGGCTGATGTCGTACGTTGCCTGAACGCGCGCTGTCAATTTTCCGCTCGCGATTAATTTTGCCAGTTCACCGAACACCGCCATTTGTTGTGGCGGTGTCGCCTTGCGGAACCATAACGCAAGCCAGAAACCGCGCAGCGTGACATCGCGAAACACGAACGAGGAGGGCGACACCACACACGATTCACCGCTCATCATGCCGTAGTTCACCAGTACGCCGCCTTCGGTGAGGCAGTTTGCGAGGTTGTCCGTGGATTTTCCGCCGACCGCATCGATCGCGAGGCGTATTTTGGCACCCTGGGTCGCTGCCGCGACTTGCTTGGGCAAGCTGTCGCCATCAACCAGCACGACATCCCCGCCCATCGCCTTCACCGCCGCCACAGCGGATTCGCGCCTGACAATATTGACCGTTTTCAAGCCGCGAATTTTGGCGAGTTGAATCAGGTATTCGCCAACACCGGAATTGGCAGCGTTCTGGATCACCCAATCGCCCGCTTGCAGATCGACAAATTCTTTCAGCATTAAATGTGCTGTTGGCGGGTTCACGGTCATCATCGCCAACTGCTGCGGATCGACACCATTTGGCAGCGGCATCAATTTGGCGGCGTCAGCAACCATATGGGTGGACCAGGTTCCGGCACCGACGGGCAGCAGCACCGTTTGGCCAACTGCCGGAGAAGCCACGTCCGGCCCCAATTCGGCCACCATACCGACGCCCTCGTTACCACCGACCGCAGGTAGCGGCGGCAGCATGCCGTAGACACCCGTGAGTGTGAGTACGTCGGACGGATTGATCGGTGCGGCCAGCACTTTGATCAATACCTGGCCCGGGCCAAGCGGAGGTAGTGTGAATTCGACGGCTGTGATCGATGCCTGTGGAACAGGGCCGCGTTCAGTGTATTGGGCGCGTTGCATAGTGACTCCTCAGTGTTGTGAGTATTGGATGTGCTGACAGTTTGCCTCAAGATCGGCATTGCACTCAGCTGGTGCCACAGTAAACGTCGTAGTCGATAGTTCTATTAGGCAGCTTTCACCTGCAGGGTCAGCTTTCGAATGCGTGCTTCCTTGATGGGCAAATTGCAAAACGCCGCAATCAGGGCGAGCCCGATGTCTGCGTACCACATCCAATCGTAGCTGCCGCGCTCGGTGATGGCGATGCCCCCCAGCCACGCGCCAAAAAATCCACCGATCTGATGCGAGAGCAACGTCAACCCAAACAGGGTGCCGAGGTAGCGCGTACCAAATAGCTTGCCGACCACGCCAGCCGTGGGCGGAACCGTGGCGAGCCACGTAAGGCCCAGCCCGGCAGCAAACAGATAAAAGGTCGTGGCGGTTTTTGGCGCGATCAGGTAAGCAATGATCAGAACTGCGCGTGAAAAGTACATCCAAAACAGGATGTATTTGCTCCGATAGTTTTGTGTCCCCCATCCAGCGGCCAGGCTGCCGACGATGTTGGCCAGGCCGATGATCGCCAGCGACCAGCTCGCGACCTGCGCCGGCAAACCGCAGAGCTGTACCTCGCCCGGCAAGTGGGTAACCAGGAACGCGATGTGGAATCCGCAAGTAAAAAAACCGGCATGCAACAGCAAATAGCTGGGGTCAGCAAGCGCCTGTTTCACTGCTGCCTTCAAGGTTTGTTCCGGGGTTGCGGGGTGCGTGGTTGCGCCGTGCGTTGCCGCGTCTGCTGTGTGCAGCGTTGCCGGTGGTCGGCGGAGCACCCGTGCGAGGGGCAATGCCGCCAGTGTCACAATCGCCATCGCCCACATTGCGCCCATCCAGCCGACTCCGCCGATAAGTTTCTGTAGTACCGGGGCAAATATGAATTGCCCGAAAGAGCCACCAGCGTTGATGATGCCCGAAGCCATACCGCGTTTTTCAGCGGGAAGCCGTTGCGCGGCAGCACCGATCAATACCGAAAAACTGCACGCCCCGGCTCCCGCCGCGCTAAGGATGCCGATGGAAAAAATCAGTCCAACCGCAGTGCTCATATACGGCGTTAGCGCGCTTCCGAGTGCGAGAATGATAAATCCGGTCGCCAGCACGCGGCCCGGTCCATAACGATCCGCGACGGCTCCGGCGATCGGTTGTGCAGCACCCCAGATGAATTGCCCTACGGCCATCGCAAAGCTGATACTCGCGATCCCCAGTCCCGTGGTGGTGTTAAGTGGCGAGACAAACAATCCCATCGACTGCCGTCCACCTTGAGACACCATCATGATCGCGGCCGCGACCAGCACAATCGTCCAGTAGCCTAGTTGTCTGTTGCTCATATTGGATTGGTTCGCGATAAATTCTGGTTTAGGGGCAAGCGTACCTGCTCTCGTTGAGATCAGGTAGGTAAGCCATTTTCTGGCGCAAGCAGGAAGTCGCGATGAACGCGCCTGCGTATTTTGACTTTAGTTGATTTTCCTTGACGAATCAATGGCTTTCGCGTAACTTTCGCCGTGCAGTCGCATTCGCAGTGTATGCAGTTAATTTGTGCCGAAGTGCTCGCTCATCACTTGAGCCCGATTCTTTGTACCATTTATGCTACCTGATGTTGTAAGGCTGCCTTTCCGCTGGGGAGTTTCCCGGTGTTTATTTTTAAGGAATTTACATGAGTACAGGTACCGTTAAATGGTTTAACGACGCTAAAGGTTTTGGTTTCATTACGCCGGATGGCGGTGGCGAAGATCTTTTCGCACACTTCTCCGCTATCGAAGGCAATGGCTTCAAGTCGCTGAAAGAAAACCAAAAGGTTTCTTTCGAAATCACGACCGGCCCTAAAGGCAAACAAGCTACCGCTATCAAGCCGCTGTAATTGGCTTTGCAGTAGCAGTAGTTAAGTAAAAACGGCAACCTTCGGGTTGCCGTTTTTTTTTGTGGAAAGGCGATTCCAACGCCACGTTGGTATTTTGCTGGTTACTTTAGTGCGTCCAGAAATTGGCAAATGGCTTTGTGCGCTTCTGGTTCGGTAAGCGTGGGCGCGTGTCCCCGCCGCGCAATGCTTAGTGAGGCCAGATGCGGTAGCCGACGCGACATTTCGGCAAGCGTCTCGACCGATAAAATGTCCGAATCTTGGCCGCGAATGACGAGCATCGGCTTATCGCCGACAGCGTCAAAGACGGGCCAAAGGTTTGGCGCCGCGGTACCACTGGCAAGCCCATGCGCGATGGCCGGATCGTAATCCAGTACGGGAACCATCCCTTCCTGTACGTAAAGGTCGCGCGCCATGGTTTGCCATTCCTGCAGGCTAAAATCTGGAAATGCTGCGGCATTGATGTTGGCTGTTTGCTGCACGGCTTCGTCCCAATTGTTAGCCGGTGCGGTTTTGCCGACGTACGCAGCGATACGCGCCACGCCGAGAGGATCGACTTCCGGGCCAACGTCATTGAGCACGGCAGCCTTTATCCGTGTCGGTTCGGACGCGATCATCAGGATTGCCATCAGGCCACCGAGAGAGGTGCCGATGATCACAACCTCATTGATCTGCAGTACGTTCAACAACGTGAACATGTCGAGCGCGTATTTGTCTGGTCGATAATTTGCAGCTTCGGCGTCGCGCACAGAACGTCCTCGACCGCGCTGGTCCGGACAGATGACGCGATGGGTCTGCTGCAAAGCGTTTGCCAGCGGCCCAAAGTCCTTGCTGTTGCGGGTCAGTCCAGGCAGGCAGAGAATGACCGGCGCGCCGGCGACAGCGCTTGGATAATCGCGCGCATACAGGCGCAAGCCATCGTCACTCTGATAAAACACATCGATATAGTTCATGAGTGGAGTTGAAAAGAATTAGAATGAGAAAAATTCAGATTGAGTAAAGCATGATTGCGATAACGGCATTGCGTCATTGGGGCTTGGTTCGCCATGCATGACGGCACATGAAGATCACCCGTGACAACGGCAAAACAGCGCGCTCGCCGGTTAGCCGTGTGACGAAATTGCGACCAAAACCGAAACGGGCGACCGTAGGTCGACCGCGTAAAGTAGACGGAAGCGTCATCGCGGCAGACCGGATTCTTGATGCTGCGGAAGACCTGTTTTCCAAGCGCGGTTTTGATGGAGTGACAATGCGCGAGGTGGCGATCCTGGCCAACGTCGATGCCGCGCTGGCACACTACTATTTCGCGACCAAGCAGGGCCTGTTCGACGCGGTACTTGAACGCCGGGCAGAACTGGTTTTTTCCGAACGCATGGAAGCATTCGATGTTTACGAGGCCACCCAGGGCGATAAGGTCACCGTTGAGGGCGCGGTTGCCACCTTCGTGATACCTTTGCTTGAGCGTGCCCGCAATGGTGACATTGGCTGGAAGAACTATTTTCGCCTGATCGCACTGGTCAACAACGACGCTTCCCATGTCGCTCCTTCCATCATGTCGTATTTCGATCCGCTGGTGCATCGGCTGATCACAGTTGTCAAGCGCGCGCTCCCGGATACCCGCGAGGAAGAACTGTTCTGGTGCTTTCATTTCCTGACTGGCGCACTCACACTCGCTCTTTCGCGTACCGGGCGTCTCGACCGCGTTAGCGGCGGGCTCTGTCGCTCGGATGATCTCGCGTCGATTGAACCGCGAATGGTTGAGTACTGTGCGGCCGGCTTCCGCAGCGTTTGCACGCATGACAGGAAACCAGCCACAAAGTAAAGTCGGCGACGTTGTTGCCGTCGCCGTTTGCGTCAGAACTTCACTGTGACGGATGCCTTGACGATGCGTGGATCGCCATAGAAGGTCGTAATGGTGTTGGAGAAAGCGCCAAACGCGTACCCGGCCACCTTGTAACGCTTGTCCGTCAGATTGCGTCCATTCAGGGCGACCTGTAACTTATTGTCCTTACTGGTCCAGACCAGACCGGCATCCCACAACGTATAACTCCCTTCCACCAGTTGGACATTTTGGGACACGGCAGCATCCAGCGCAGCCGCGCCGCTCAGGCGCACGAATTCAAACTGATTCACCTTGTCCCTGTACGACAGACTGTTGGACAACGCGAAACCACCGGCCCTGCCGAAAATCATCATCGGCCATTCGTACGTCGCTGTGATGCTGGCTGTTTTTTTCGGCGTGTTCTGGAATTCCGCCGCGCCCGCAACGTTGATGAGTGCTGCTGCGGCACCGGTAAGGCCGTTGGCGACGATCCATTCCTTATATTTAGCGTCGATGTAACCGACCATGCCGCTTACGGTCAATGAGTCGGTCACGCGGGCGAGCGCCTCGAGTTCGAAACCCTTGATCTCGGCCTTGCCGGCATTAGTCACATTCCCGGCGAAACCATTGACGTTACCAGCGGCATCAAATGTAGGAACGGAACCGGGAATCTGAACGTTTGAATAGTCGGTGTAAAACACCGCTGCATTGGTCTGAAACCGGCCGTTATTGAACGCAGACTTCAAGCCCATCTCATAAGATTTGACCTCCTCCGGTTTGACGCCTTTTCGTTTTTCAAGCGATAACGCGCTGGTTGGGTTTCCCCCCAGGTCCATGCGTGGATCGAAGAATCCGCCTTTAAATCCCTCCGAGTAGGACGCGTAGAGATTGTGTTCCGGAGCAAACTTCCAGCCGAAGCCAATCTTGGGCGTGAACTTGGTGTCGGTGCGATTCAAGTCATTCTTGTTCAGATCTGTACTGGTCGCGCCGAACGACGCCGCAGCCGGATTTCCGAGCGTTGGGGAGCCCGTTAGACCAACATAGTTTTTCTTGAAGATACGCGCCTCACGCTTGTCGCTGGTGTAGCGTCCCCCTAGGTTTACGTTGAAGGTATCCGTCACGCTATAGCTGACATCGGCAAACGCGGCAGAGGTTTTCGTATCGATGTCGTCAAGCGTATAAAGCGAAAGTCCACCGGCAAGGTTGGCCAGCACGTCAAATTCGTTGAACGCGTTTGCTTTCATGTAATAGACACCGGCAACGCCTTGCCACTTCGTGCCTGTGTACGTGAACTGAAACTCCTGACTGAACTGCTTATTCTTATAGATTGCCGGCGCTTCAAACAAGGGTGTATTTAGAGAGTCGAAATCGATAGGCGCGAAGGATTTATCCCCGCGAGACGCGGTGATCGACTTGAACGACAGGTCCGGATTAATCGTCCAATCCACCAGCAGGGATTCACCACGGGTTGTGACTTTTTGCGCGTTGCCGAGCACCGAATAGAGGTTGGCGCGCGTGTCGTATTTGCCATCCAGTGGCGGCAAATTACCCGGTGCCGGGCTAGGCGTCAGGCGATAGCCTTGTTTGGGTTCGGAGTCATCAACCGTGCGATCTGCAGAAAAACGGATGAAGAGCGAGCTATTTGGCGTGAATTCGGCGCTAAAGCGGCCAGCCAGAACTTCCTTATTGTAGTTGTCCTTACCGTTGACCACGTTCTTGCCGAAACCGTCCCGGTTGAACGAGGCGATGGTCCCGCCAATTTTCAACGTGTCTGAAACCGGCACGCTGCCTTTGACAACCAAATCCTTTTCGCTATAACTGCCGAACGTTGCTTTGACGCTTAATTCGGGTTTGTCGGAGAGCTTCCGCGTCACGTATTTAATTGCGCCGCCGATGGTGTTGCGACCATAAAGCGTACCCTGGGGCCCGCGCAGGACTTCGATACGTGCAAGATCGTAAATATCGGTCAAGGCACCTTGGGGGCGCGCCAGATAAACATCGTCCAGATAAATACCCACGCCTTGCTCGTATCCGGCCACCGGATCTTGTTGGCCGATACCGCGAATGAACGCGGTAAGTGTGGTGTTGGTTGCGCGTGACGTTTTTAGCGTTGTATTCGGAATCAAGTCTGCCAAGCCAGTAACGTCTGGAATTCCCGCCTTTTCAAGTGCGGCCCCAGAAAACGCGGTCACCGCACCGGGAACATCCTGTATCAGTTCTTCGCGCCGCCGTGCAGTCACGGTTACGACTTCAACTTTTTCTCCGTCGCCCGCTTTTGCGGCGGCAGCACTGGCAGGTGTCGCCTGCTGGGCCGACACCGATCCGGTGCCGACAAACAGGGCGGCAATGGCAACACTCATGTATTTCCGTTTCATGCTTCTCTCCTCATCAGGGGTTTTTGGTAGTACCGTTTGTAGAACCGCTTTTGTAGAACTTATCGCGCTGACTTGTCGTTTTAGGCAAAGTCACGGTAAAATTCATTAGTTGTTGAATTAATCGTAACAAAGTATTTTGCGAAGTGCAAGGCGATGACGTGAAATCTGCCAGCACAAGTTGCATTGCCGCAACACAATCGGATCGAAACACGGAGAAAACATCTATGAAGTCGCGCCGCTGGTTTGCCATTGCCGTTGCATTTGACGCGCTGCTCGTTGCCACCTTGGCGTATGGCCAGGGCAAAGACATCCGCGTCGCGTTCATTTATGACAAGACCGGCCCACTAGAAGCGTATGTAAAACAGACCCAGACCGGCCTTATCGTCGGCCTCGAATACGCGACCAACGGCACCATGGCGGTCGCGGGCAGGAAGCTTGTGCTGATTGAGCGTGACAGCCAGGGCAAGCCCGATGTGGCCAAGCTTCAACTTGCCGCAGCCTACGCCGACGATAAAGCCGATATTGCGATTGGCTCCACCGCGTCGGGCTCCTCGCTGGCAATGCTACCGGTGGCGGAGGAGTACAAGAAAATCCTGCTGATCGAACCCGCCGTGGCGGATTCGATCACGGGTGAAAAGTGGAACAAATATATTTTCCGCACTGGACGCAATAGTTCGCAGGACGCAATTTCAAACGCCGTGGCCCAGGACAAGCCCGGCGTAAGTATCGCTACACTGGGGCAGGACAACGCGTTCGGGCGTGACGGGGTGAAGGCCTTCAAGGACGCTCTCAAACAGGCGAAAATTGTTCACGAAGAATATCTTCCTGCGGCCACTACCGATTTCACCGCAGGCGCACAACGGCTGATCGACAAACTCAAAGACAAGCCTGGCCGAAAGCTCATCTGGATCATCTGGGCTGGCGTGGGCAGCCCGTTCAAGATTGCCGACCTAGACCTGAAACGCTACGGTATCGAAATCGCTTCGGGCGGCAACATCCTGCCAGCGATGTCAGTTTATAAAAATTTTCCCGGCATGGAAGGTGCCACGTACTACTACTACGATATTCCCAAAAACCCTTTAAACGCGGTGCTGGTCAGCCGTCACATGGCAAAATTCAAGACGCCGCCGGACTTTTTCACTGCGGGTGGTTTTGCGGTCGCCATGGCGCTGGTGACAGCGCTGAAAAAGACCAATGGCGATACCAATACCGATGCGCTCATCACGGCGATGGAAGGCATGACCTTTGACACGCCAAAAGGAAAAATGACGTTCCGCAAAGAGGATCACCAGGCATTGCAGAGCATGTACCATTTCAGGATAAAGGTTGACCCGGCACTCGCATGGGCCGTTCCGGAACTGGTGCGCGAGATCAAGGCCGAGGAGATGAATCTGCCTATCCGCAACAAGCGCTAAGCGTGCATCGGCAGTATCTCTCAGACTGCGAGCAGCCCCAGAAACCGACGGCACGCGATATGCATTGCGCGTTTTACGATTACGAGGAGAAGCTCATGAATTACTTTCGATTATGTATTGCCGCAAGCGTGTTCGCGTGCTGTGCGCATGTTGCGATAGCGGCACCACTGCCGCAACTGAATATCGACGCAGCCCAGACGACCGTTTCCGGCGCATCATCCGGCGGTTACATGGCGGTGCAATTGCACGTCGCGTACTCATCGCGCTTCAAAAAAGGCGCAGCCGTCATCTCCGGTGGTCCTTTCAACTGTGCGGAAGGCTCGGTGATCAGCGCGCTCACGCGCTGCTTTGGTAAAGCGTCCATTCCGGTAGCTGATTTGGTCGCAATCACCAACCAATGGGCCAAGGACGGCGACATCGACGCCACCGCCAATCTCGCCGCTTCAAAAGTGTATTTGTTTTCCGCCGCCAACGACAGCGTGGTCAACGAGGCGACGACTGTTTCGCTACAGGCCTACTATCAAAATTTCCTGTCTGCCACGAATATCGTCCACAAAAAAGATATCCCGAGTGAGCATAGTTTTGTCACCGACAACTACGGTGCGCCATGCGTCACCAAGGCAGCGCCATTCATCAACAACTGCAATTTCGATCTGGCCGGCGCGCTGCTGCAACACCTTTACGGCGCATTGAATGCGCGCAAGAGTGATGGCCTCGACGGCAAACTCGTCGAGTTCGATCAATCCATCTTTGTTACCGGACACGGCATGGGTGAGACTGGTTGGGTTTACGTGCCAAAAAGCTGCTCGGTGGCGGCGCCTTGTCGCGTGCACGTAGCCTTGCACGGCTGCAAACAGAACACCACCGACGTCGGCCAGGAATTCGTGCGAAATGCCGGATACAACCGCTGGGCCGACACCAATAACATCGTAGTCCTTTACCCGCAAACCGGCAAAGGTGCGACCAACAGTTGCTGGGACTGGTGGGGTTACGACGATGCAAATTACGCAAAGAAGTCCGCACCGCAAATGAAAGCGATCCTGGCCATGCTCGAGCACTTGTCGCGCAGTCCAGCGGCGGAGAAAGCGATGCCTTTGCCCGTTTCTCCACGCTGAATTCCGGTACTGGTCCATGGCCCTGCTGACAACGAATGACTTGACGATCCGATTTGGCGGTCACGTCGCGGTCAATGCAGTGAGCTGCGCCTTTCAGCCGGGCACGTTGACCGCCATCGTCGGCCCCAATGGTGCCGGCAAAACTACGTATTTCAATTTGATATCCGGACAGCTCAAAGCGAGCAGTGGTACGGTGACGCTGGATGGTAGAGACCTTACCGCACTTTCGACCGCCGCTCGAACCCGTGCCGGATTGGGGCGGGCGTTCCAGTTGACCAATCTTTTTCCCCACTTGAGCGTACAGGAGAACGTGCGCGTCGCGGTGCAGGCCACGCGCAAAGGTGCGCACCGTCATGGGCTGAATTTGTGGAGCATCTGGAGCGACCACGCCGCACTGGGGGCGCGTGCGAATGAAATTCTCGAATCCGTTGCCTTGATCGATAAGGCGCATAGCGATGTCGCCAGCCTGTCTCACGGCGACCAGCGCAAACTCGAAGTCGCGATGCTCATGGCGCTGGAATCGCAAGTATTCATGTTCGATGAGCCAACGGCCGGCATGAGCGCCGAGGAGATGCCGGCAGTGCTAAATCTGATTCGCAGGTTGCGTCAGGACAAGACCAAGACCATCTTGCTGGTTGAACACAAGATGGACGTCGTGCGCGAACTAGCTGATCGCATCATCGTATTGCACAACGGAACACTGGTGGCCGACGGTGAGCCCGCCGAGGTAATCGCCTCACCGATTGTGCAACAAGCCTACCTTGGCATCGCCAGTCCGGAAGTAGCGGCGATGGCATGATGACACCACTTCTCGTACTCGAAGGCGTGCACACAGACATCGGCGCGTACCACATCCTGCATGGCGTAGATCTGGTTGTGCCGCGCGGTCAATTGACGATGCTGCTTGGTCGGAACGGTGCCGGCAAGACCACGACCCTGAGAACTATCATGGGGTTGTGGCGCGCATCGGCTGGCCACATCAAATTTGCTGGTAGCGATATCACCGCCATGAGCACGCCGCAAATTTCCGCGCTCGATATTGCGTATGTTCCAGAAACAATGGGCATCTTTTCCGACCTTACGGTGAAAGAGAACATGTTGCTCGCCGCGCGCCGCGCGAAACGGGCGAGCGACATGGATGACACGCGGCTGAAATGGATATTTACATTGTTCCCCGCGGTTGAGAAATTCTGGTCCCACCCGGCAGGCAAGCTGTCTGGCGGACAGAAGCAGATGCTCGCGGTGGCACGTGCCATTATCGAGCCCCGCGAACTGCTGATCGTCGATGAGCCGAGCAAAGGCCTGGCACCGGCGATCATCAATAACATGATCGATGCCTTCGCCGAATTGAAGAGAGGCGGAGTGACAATTTTGCTGGTGGAACAGAACATCAATTTTGCCAAGCGGTTGGGTGACACGGTGGCCGTGATGGACGATGGTCGTGTGGTTCACAGCGGCTCGATGCAGGCACTTGCCGAGGATGAGAATTTGCAGCGTACATTGCTGGGATTGTCGCTATGAAACAAACCGACTTTGACTGGAAGCCTCTTGCGTTGGTGCCGGTGTTGGCACTTATCGCGTTGCCGTTGGTCGGCTCCGGCTCTAACTGGCTCACCCTTACCGTCGCCGGTCTTGCCATGGGCATGATTATTTTCATCATTGCTTCCGGCCTCACGCTGGTGTTCGGCCTCATGGATGTGCTCAATTTCGGCCATGGCGTGTTTATCGCGTTGGGCGCATTTGTGGCCACCAGTGTGCTCGGCGCGATGGGCGACTGGACGGGATCACAGGAGCTCTGGCGCAACCTGGTTGCGGTATTCCCGGCGATGTTGATCGCCATGCTGGTGGCCGGTGCCGTCGGCCTCGCGTTCGAACGCTTTATCGTCCGGCCGGTGTATGGCCAGCATCTGAAGCAGATCCTGATCACCATGGGCGGCATGATCATCGGAGAAGAACTGATCAAGGTCATCTGGGGGCCACAGCAGATTCCGCTGCCGCTACCCGAAGGCATGCGCGGCGCGGTCCTGGTTGGCGACGCTGCCGTCGAAAAATTTCGCCTGGTCGCCGTGGTAGTCGGCCTCGCAGTATTTGGTGGTCTGGCATGGGTTTTGGGCCGCACCAAGATCGGCTTGCTGATTCGCGCTGGCGTTCAGGATCGCGAAATGGTGGAATCACTGGGATATCGCATCCGGCGCCTTTTCGTCGGCGTGTTCGTCGTCGGCAGCGCGCTGGCGGGCTTAGGCGGCGTGATGTGGGGTATGTACCAGCAAAACGTCATTGCGCAGATGGGCGCGCAAGTCAATGTACTGATTTTCATCGTCATCATCATTGGCGGGCTGGGTTCAACCGGGGGCGCATTGATTGGCGCTTTGCTGGTCGGTCTTATGGCCAATTACACGGGTTTCCTGGCACCGAAGGTCGCACTGTTTTCAAATATCGGCCTGATGGCGGTCGTGCTGTTGTGGCGGCCACAAGGTGTCTATCCGGTCGCAAACAGGTGAGAACGCAATGATTAGTCGCATGCTCTCCCATGACCTGCCGCGCAGCCGCACACTGGCGATATTGCTCGTTCTGTTACTGCTGGCGCTCGCGTTTGCACCTTTCCTTTTTCCCGGCGTGAAGGCGCTGGGTGTCGCCGCCAAGGTGCTGGTGTTTCTGGTGCTGGTCGCGAGCTTTGATTTGCTGTTGGGTTACGCCGGTATCGTCAGTTTTGCGCACACCATGTTTTTCGGAATCGGTGCCTACGGCATCGCGATCGCCTGTACGCGCTACGGTCCGACCTGGGAGGCAATCGCCATCGGCATCGGAAGCTCGCTGATGCTGTCGTTTGTCCTGGCCATGGCGGTCGGCCTCTTCTCCCTGCGGGTGAGGGCGATCTTCTTTGCCATGATCACACTGGCCGTCGCGTCCGCATTTCAGACACTTGCCTCACAGCTGTCTGACATTACCGGCGGCGACGACGGGCTGAACTTCAAATTACCCGATATCCTTTCCGGCGGGTTTGTGCTGATGGATGAAAAGTTCCTCGGCGCAACCATCGATGGCAGGCTTATCTGCTATTACCTGTTGTTTGTGGCGGCGCTGGTTCTGCTTCTCGCGATGCTGCGGATTGTCAATTCACCTTTTGGTCGCGTGTTGCAGGCGATTCGTGAAAATGAATTTCGCGCCGAGGCCATCGGCTATCGCGTGGTCTTGTATCGCACCGCCGCCAGCGTCATTTCCGCCCTGTTCGCCACGCTCGCGGGCGTTATGCTTGCGCTTTGGCTTCGCTACAACGGGCCCGACGCCTCGCTCTCATTCGAAATCATGATGGACGTTCTGCTGATCGTGGTCATCGGCGGCATGGGAACCATATATGGTGCCGCCATTGGTGCGGCCCTGTTTGTCGTTTCGCAGAGTTACCTGCAGGATCTGCTGCGACTGGCCAGTGAGGCGACGAGCGGCCTGCCGTGGCTGTCTGCCTTGCTGTCGCCTGATCGCTGGCTGCTTTGGTTGGGCGTGTTGTTTGTGTTGTCGGTTTATTATTTTCCCACTGGGATTGTGGGTAAGCTTCGCGCGCGATGAATATTGCGCATTTGCTGGCGCGTAGCGCGACCGTGTTTCCAACGCGGCCAGCGGTCTGCCTCGGCGAGCACTGCCTTTTCGACTACCGGACCCTGGCCGGACGTGCCGCCTCCATCGCAGGTTATCTGCGCAACACGCTGGGCCTGGTGCCGGGCGACCGCGTGGCAGCCTTCATGACCAATTGCCCGGAATACCTCGAAGTGCTCTATGCCATCTGGTGGGCAGGGCTGGTTGCGGTGCCCGTCAACGCCAAGCTGCACCCGCGCGAGATGGCCTATATTCTGGAAAATGCCGAGGCCTCTTGCCTCATCGTCAGCGCCGTCCTGGCGCCGGACGCCAGTCCCCTCGTCGATCGCACTGCCAGTGTCAAGCACATGTTCACGACTGGCACTGCTGAGTACATCGCCATGCTGCGTACAACACCGCTCACCATCGAGCCGCGCGCGCCAAATGATCTCGCCTGGCTGTTCTACACTTCGGGCACAACCGGCCATCCCAAAGGCGTAATGCAGACCCACCGTAACCTGCTCGCAATGACGAGCTGTTATTTCAGCGATGTCGACCAGGTCGATCCGGCCGATTCCATCGTCTACGCGGCCCCGATCTCGCACGGCGCTGGCTTGTACAACTTTGCGCATGTGTTGAAGGCGGCGCGCCATGTGGTGCCGGAGTCAGGCGGGTTCGACGCTGCCGAACTGGCCATGCTGGCAGAGCGCGTTGGCAGACTCTCGCTGTTCGCTGCGCCGACCATGGTGAAACGCCTTGTCGATCATATTGCCGCCAGCGGTGCCGACCCGAGCGGATTCAAGACGATCGTTTACGGTGGTGGCCCAATGTATGCCGAAGATATTCGCAAAGCGCTCGACGTGATGGCCCACCGCTTTGTACAAATTTTTGGACAGGGCGAATGCCCGATGTGCATTACCGCGCTGTCTCGCCAGCACCTCGCCGACCGCGCGCACCCGCGCTGGCTGGAGCGAATCGCATCGGTGGGCGTTGCACAGTCGCTGGTGGAAGTGCGCGTTGCGGATGCTGCCGGCAAGACGCTGCCACAAGGCGAGACCGGTGAAATCCTTACGCGTGGGGACCCCGTCATGTTGGGATATTGGCGCAACGCCGACGCCACAGCCAAGACGCTCAGGGAGGGCTGGCTATGGACCGGCGATTTGGGAAGCTTCGATGCAGATGGCTTTCTCACTCTCAGGGATCGTTCCAAGGATGTGATTATTTCTGGTGGTTCGAACATTTATCCTCGCGAGGTCGAAGAGGTGTTGCTCAAACACCCGGGGGTGCGCGAGGTGTCAGTCGTTGGCCGGGCCGACCCGGCGTGGGGTGAAGTCGTAGTCGCGTTCGTGGTTGGAACCGGTGCCGATGCTGCACAACTCGATGCCCTGTGTCTCGAACACATCGCCCGATTCAAACGTCCCAAGGAATACCATTTCCTCGAAAGCATTCCGAAGAACAATTACGGCAAAGTGCTCAAGACTGAATTGCGCAAATACTTTCAATTGACGGACGGGGGCGGGACATAAATATCCCCCACGAGAAGACAAACACGAGTATCCACGGGTTTCCCAGGCGCATTTGCCACGAAGAGGCGCGCCAGTATTAGGGTTTGCTATTCCTGGATGTTGCGCAATACACTTCGCACGCCGCTTTGCACCGACTTTCCCATGCAACGCAATCCAGCCACGCTGCTCATCCGCTAACTGCCAAAGGAATCCTTGTGCTCAAACCCGCGTCGTCCCTCTCTGCAAAACTCACTGTTTCACTGAGCGTCTTCTTAGCACTCCTTACCCAGCCGGGATATGCACAAAGCACCCCGGCCCAGTTTGCGGCACCCACGCAGGCAGCACTGTTGCCCTTTCGAGCAAGCGAAAAAACGCTCCCCAATGGCCTTAAGATCATTGTTGTTCCAACGGGTTTTCCAAATCTGGTCTCGCTGCAAATTCCGGTTCAGACCGGATCGCGCAATGAAGTCGAACCCGGCAAGTCGGGTTTCGCACACTTCTTTGAGCACATGATGTTCCGCGGAACCAAAGCCTATCCGCCAGAAAAATATCAGGCGATTCTGACCAAACTCGGCGCGCGGCAAAACGCTTACACGACCGACGATTACACGAACTATCACACGACGTTTGCAAAAGAAGACCTGGAGACCATGCTCAAGATCGAGGCTGATCGTTTCCAGAACCTGTCGTATGAGGAAGAGCCATTCAAGACGGAGTCTCGCGCGGTACTGGGTGAATACAATAAAAATAGTGCCAACCCGATTTCGAAACTCATCGAAGTGATGCGCGACAGCGCGTACCAGAAGCACACGTACAAACACACCACGATGGGGTTCCTCAAGGACATCGAGGACATGCCCAACCAATATCAATATTCAAAAACATTCTTTGACCGCTGGTATCGCCCCGAAAAAACGGCCCTGATCGTCGCGGGGGATGTGAATGCGGCAGAAGTTTTCCGATTGGTCGAGAAATACTGGGGACCATGGAAGCGCGGTTCCTTCCAGGTGGCAATCCCGCCTGAGCCCGCTCCGCAGGGCCCTGTGTATGCGCATGTGCCGTGGCCCAGCGCAACGCTGCCGTGGGTGGCTGTCGCCTTTCACGGCCCCGCATTTTCGGAGAAAGACAAAGATTTCGCTGCGCTCTCCACCCTGATCGCGCTTTCGTTCGGCCCAACATCGGATCTCTACAAGCGACTGGTGCAAGATGAGCAAAAGGTCGACCAGCTCATCCAGTTTGCGCCGGGCTCCGCCGACCCCGGGTTGGTGGTACTGGCGGCACGGACCAAAAAACTGGCCGACACCATTTATGTTCGCGATCAGATTCTCAAAACCGTTGCTCAGATTCGCGCAACGCAGGTAACTGCCAAGAGACTCGCCGATGCGAAAGCGTCCGGCAAATACGGCCTCATTCGTGGGCTGGACAATACCGAGAATATTGCCGCGATACTCGCACGCTACGTGCGATACCAGCGTAACTTTTCCAGCATCAACAATTACTACCGTGTCGTCGATTCACTCACTCCCGATGACCTGCTGGCAGTTGCGCGCAAATATCTGACCGACGAAAGCCTGGTCGTAACCACCTTGTCGAAGGAGCCAATGCCTGATGGTTTTGGCGAGAGCCCAAAACTGGTATCGCTTACGCCGGTCGGCGTGGCAGTTGAGAAGGTGGAAAGCATCACGCAGACTACGACTCTCCCGCAGATCAACTTCAAGCTGCTATTCCTCGCGGGTTCAGCGAACGATCCCAAAGGCAAAGAAGGTCTCGCCGCATTGACTGCCGCGATGGTCACGCGCGCCGGTTCGACGGAACGCAAGATCGACGAGATCAATCGTGCTTTCTTCCCACTTGCCGGCAGCTTCAGCAGCCAGGTCGACAAGGAGATGACGACTTTCACCGGCTCCATCCATCGCGATAACTGGACGACGTTCACGGAGGTGGCGTTACCGATGCTGCTGTCGCCGGGCTTCAGGGAAGAAGATTTTCGGCGTCTGAAAGATGCGCAAAAGAATGCACTGGTCCTCGATCTCAAAGGCAACAACGAAGAAGAGTTTGGCAAGGAACGCCTGCAAAGCAATGTGTTCAGGGGCACCGCGTATGCGCATCCATCGCTTGGTACGGTCAAGGGTATCGACACAATCACGCTCGACGACGTCAAAGAATTCTGGAAAAAGGCCTACACGCAGGGCGCGCTGAGGCTCGGCGTCGCAGGGAGAATTTCCGACGACATGATCGCTACTTTGAAGCGCGAACTTGGCAAGCTGCCCGCAGGGGCTGGACTTCCCGTCTCCACGCCGGTTGCAGGCCGGATGCCGACGGGGCTGGAAGTTGAAATCATCGAAAAGGATACGCGCGCGACGGCTATTTCATTCGGGCTGCCGATTGCGGTAACGCGGTCGCACGCCGATTTTGCCGCTCTCTGGATCGCCAAGACCTGGCTAGGCGAACACCGTGAATCCAGCGGGCAGCTGTACCACCGGATTCGCGAACTGCGTGGCATGAATTACGGCGATTATGCCTACATCGAGGCATTTCCGCGTGGCATGTTCCAGTTTTTCCCGGACGCCAACGTCGCCAGGAAGTCGCAGTTGTTCGAAGGCTGGATTCGCCCCGTCGCGCCGGAAAATGCACAGATGGCGTTGCGCATTGCACTGTTTGAAATCGGCCGACTGATCGACATGGGGCTGTCACAGGAGGCATTCGAGAAGACGCGCGCCTATTTGATGAAAAACGTCTTTCTGATGACCTCGACGCAGGATCAGCAACTCGGCTACGCGCTCGACTCGCAATGGCACGGCATCCCGGAATTCACGAAATACATGCGTAGCAGTCTTGATAAGCTCACCGTCGGCGAAGTGAACAAGGTGATGCAAAAACATCTATCTGCGAAAAATCTGTCTGTGGTCTTTATCACCAAAGACGCGGTCGGTCTGAAAGGGAAACTACTTGCCGACGCGTTCTCGCCGATCAAATATGACGCGAAGGCGACCAAAGAACTGCTGGATGAAGATCAGATCATCGGTAATCTCAAGCTCGGCATCAAAGCGGATGCGATCACGATCACACCAGCTGACAAAGTGTTTGCCGAGTAGCCAGCGTCCCGCAATATTGCCGGGCTATTTTCCGGCTGCTCGGTTACGAACGTGGCCGCGTTATCCCGCTCTCACGCAGGATCATCTGCGCGTCCGCCATATCCCGGTCGTAGGTGGCTTTCGCTTCGATTGTGCAGGCGCGGCGATCAGCCGATGGCAGTTGGTCGCACTCGCGCAACCATTCCTTGTATCCTCCACCCGCTTCACGGATGGCTGTACGGTATTTCTGCTGCGGGGTCACGTCTTCGACTGCGCCCCTGGCCAGCGATTGCTCATTGCTGCTGGGCGCGGCGTGCGCGAAACCGAAAGTGGACAGCAGCGCGGCTGCCAATGCGGCTGCAACGGTGGCGTTGAACGTACGCGAATTGAATTTGCGTCTGGCGAACTGGTTCACGATTGCACCTCTTGATGGATTGGAATAATGCGTGTGCACAATCGCGTTGGCAAAAGCCAAGTGTGCACACCTCTATTTCCGCATGAACCGAGCCGGGAAACTGTGAGGCGAACACCGAGACGCGTGTAGGCGTTCACCTGTTCTTACGCGGATAGGCACGATGTTACCGATACTCCCCAAACTCATCGAAATCGCCGCACGGGCGTATCAGCCAAACCCTTTGAAGAGTGAACGCTTGAGCGAATTTGCTGCGTGGCCTCACGACACACGGCGGTACGCTGGTGTGATCAGGTTTCGCCATAACGGAAGCGTTTAACCACCGTGGCTGATGGCTGTCATAGAGCCGCGAAGTTACTTCGCCGTCCACGAATCCTTTAGCGTCACGGCACGATTGAATTTCGGCGCGCCGGGCAGCGAATCAACGCGATCTGCCACAAAGTAGCCGTGCCGCTCAAATTGGAATCGCTCTTCGGGTTTTGCGTCCTTCAATGAACGCTCCAGATACGCGGTGATGGTACGCTTCGAATCCGGATTTAGATCAGTCAGATAATTGCCACTTTCGCGTCCGGGGTAGGGCGTTGTGAAGAGACGGTCGTACAGGCGCACTTGGGCCGCGTACGCACCCTTGGCGCACACCCAGTGGATATTGCCTTTGACTTTGTAGGTATCGCTGCCGGGCGTGCCGGATTTGCTGTCAGAAAAATATTCGGCGGTCACTTTGGTGATGTTGCCGGCCGCGTCTTTTTCACAGCCAGTACACTGAATTACGAAGCCGTAGCGCAACCGCACCTTGTTGCCGGGTTGATCACCCATTGGCGGATAAAGCCGGAAGAAACCCTTCTGTGGCGTTTCCTGAAAATCCTCGCGCTCGATCCACAACTCCCCCGAGAACGGCACTTCGCGTTTTCCCAGCTCCGGCTTTTGCGGATGGTTCGGGGCAAAACACGCCTCTGATTGGCCCTCGGGGTAATTCGTGATGATCAGCTTCAGCGGATCCAGCACAGCCGTGCGGCGAGGTGCAACGTCATTGAGATGCTCGCGCATGCAATCCTCGAGCAGGCCGTAATCGATCCAGCTATCGGCTTTTGAGACGCCGCTGCGTTCCATCATCAGGCGAATTCCCTCGGGGGTGTAGCCGCGACGGCGCGCACCCGCGATGGTCGGCAGGCGAGGATCGTCCCAGCCATCGACGTACTTCTCGCTGACGAGCTGGTTCAGATAACGTTTGCTCAACACGATGTAGGTGAGGTTGAGCCGGGAAAATTCATATTGACGGGGCAGGGGATCTGCCAGAAAACCGGCATCGCGAATATGTTCCAGCAGCCAGTCGTAGTACGGGCGCTGATCTTCGAATTCGAGTGTGCAGATCGAATGCGTAATCTGTTCCAGTGCGTCCTCAATCGGGTGCGCGTAGCTGTAGAGCGGATAGATGCACCACTTATCACCCGTGCGGTGGTGATGCGCGCGTTTGATGCGGTACATGGCCGGGTCGCGCAGATTGATATTGGGCGATTGCATATCGATCCTGGCGCGCAAAACATTTGCACCATCGGCGTGTTTGCTGTCGCGCATCTCGCGGAACAGCGCGAGGTTTTCAGCGACACTGCGATTGCGGAATGGCGAATCCTTGCCCTTTTCAGTGAGTGTGCCACGGTACTCGCGCATTTCTTCGGCGCTCAGGCTATCGACGTAGGCGTAGCCTTTTTCGATCAGGCTTTCGGCAAATTCATACATCCAGTCAAAATAATCCGACGCGAAATAGAGATTGCTCTCGCCGTTTTTTTCATAATCAAAACCAAGCCAGTGAACACTGTCGAGAATGGCATCGACGAACTCCTGCTCCTCCTTCGCCGGATTGGTGTCGTCAAATCGAAGGTGGCAGCGCCCGCCGTAGTCGCGCGCGAGGCCAAAATTCAGGCAGATCGATTTCGCGTGACCGATGTGCAGGTAACCGTTCGGCTCGGGCGGAAAGCGGGTGCGAATTTTCGCCTGGTCATGCTGGCCTTTTGCGTGATCGCTGGACAATCCCGGTTTCCCCGCCCACATACGCGCAGCGAATTTGTTTCCGGCAAGGTCGGCATCGACGATATTGCGGATGAAGTTGGTCGCGGGGGCCGGGGCTGCGTAAACTGCGTTTTTCTTCGGTTCGTGGCCGTTGGACATGGACTGCTTTGGTAATATTGGTGAGTGCTCAATTTTCTCATAGGAGCAGTGCCAATGCCTCGCGCGAACATGCTCGTTTCCGTCCTGTCGATCACCACTTTGCTTGGCGGCTGCGCATCAACTTTTGATTTGCAGGGCCATCGCGGCGCACGCGGGTTGATGCCCGAAAACACCCTGCCCGCGTTCGCCAAAGCGCTGGAGATCGGCGTCACCACACTGGAGCTCGATACCAACGTCACCAGGGACGGCGTCGTCGTGATCGCACATGATTCTGTGCTAAATCCAGACCTGGCGCGCCTTTCGGACGGAAAATGGCTGGAAACACCCGTCGATAAACGACCTTCCATTTTTTCGCTCACATTTGCCCAATTGCAGCAATACGATGTGGGGCGCATCAAGCCCGGCACCAAGTACGCGGAGCGATATCCCGCGCAGCACGCAGTCGATGGCACGCGCATCCCCAGGCTCGCCGATTTGTTTGCGCTGGTCCGGCAATCCGGCAACGAACGCGTCCGCTTCAATATCGAAACCAAACTCTCCCCATTCGAGCGAGACACCACGCCCGGCCCGGAAGCGATTGTCGATGCACTGCTCGGCGTAATCACAGCCGAGAAAATGCGTTCTCGCGTCACCATTCAAAGCTTCGATTGGCGTACGCTTAAAATCGCGCAGCAGCGTGCACCCGAAATTCCGACCGTGTATCTGTCAGCGCAACAAAAATTTCTCGATACGATCAACGCCGAAGGTCGCGAAGGCTCGGCCTGGTCGGCTGGATTGAACGTGCGCGAATTCGGCGGCTCGGTGGCGCGCATGGTGAAGGCTGCGGGTGGCGCAGTGTGGTCACCGTACTTTGGTGATGTCGATCAGGCGAAAATTATGGAAGCGCAGGCGCTGGGATTGAAAGTCGTTGTCTGGACCGTCAATGCGGTGCAAGACATCGAACGCATGCTCGACTGGAAAGTGAATGGCATCATCAGCGATTACCCGAATCGGGTGCGGGAGGCGCTGAAGAGGAGGGGGATGGCGTTGCCATGACGGTGATGACTCGACTGTCTCGCTCCACGCAAACGAAAAAACCGGCATGAAGGTCCGACGATGACAGTCAACATTCATCGAGAGCAGTCATGAATAGTACAGGGCCGATTCGGCGGGGACAAAGTACCTACCGCACCTTCAAATGGCACACAGAAAAGCCTTGGGTGCCCATCAGGCTGGGCCTGGTGGCCTGCCGTTGGCGCTCCGCTTGAGCGAGGGGTTAGGCCGCACTTTGTGCCTCTGGACGGCGAAACATGAACGCGAGTAAGACTGCTGCGATTGGAAATAGCACCACATACCCAATGATGCCGAAGTTTCTGATGTTCATGTTGGCCAGTGGAATGCCGGCTAGACCGATGAATGCGAGTGCAGCGCTTCCGTGTAGCAGAGCGCGCACGAGACGTGCCCGACCAGAGCCATGAACGGCGCGCGCCGCAAATAAAGCGGCAAGGGGGAAGAAAAAGTCCCAGGCCAGGATCTCGAGGGCGTACGCTACGGACGGCCACCTAAACGAGAACACCAGGGTTGCCCATTCGCTGCCCGCGAACACCGGGTGACGACTGAGCGTCAACACTGCGAAGTGGACGCAGCATGTAACGACGGCACACATGCTCATAAAGACGAGGCTGAGCATCGCAAGTGACTTGCGATCGGCGTTTGCCCAACCATAGAGCCCCACCGTGAGCCCGACCATGGCTGGTGCTATGGCGAGGATGAGAATTTCCATCACGGTAAACCAAGGATTCTGTATAGCTTGGTCAGGTGAGGGCAGGGCTATCAGGCCGACAGCGAGCACGGCCGCGTAGACGATGCACAGAGCTGCCACCACCAGGCCGGAAATGACGCCGACGCGTGGCTGACCCGTCATTGAGTTTTGGAGCTTCGATTGCACGGAAGAGGGTGTTTG
Organism: Betaproteobacteria bacterium; assembly: GCA_025362135.1. Classification (GTDB taxonomy): domain Bacteria; phylum Pseudomonadota; class Gammaproteobacteria; order Burkholderiales; family Usitatibacteraceae; genus UKL13-2. The sequence continues at coordinate 25,090 of JANYHZ010000093.1, forward strand.
TGCGGCCTAACGACGAAGCTAAACGGCGGCCCGCTTGCGGGGCGTCCGCTTTGAGCGACCTGTTATGCGCGCCGTGTGCT
>JANYHZ010000103.1 GCA_025362135.1 Betaproteobacteria bacterium
GATGAACGAAGCCATGAACACCCGCATGGAAACGGTCGATGCCTATATGCAGATCATCCCGCCGGGCAGCAAATCTGGCAAACACCGGCACCTGGCAGAGGAATGTCTGTATGTACTCGAAGGCAAAGGCTACGACCTGCACCAGGACTGCGATGTCGAGATCACCGATACCTACCACTGGAAGGCGCAGGACGAAGTCAAACGCTACGACTGGGAAGCCGGTGATGTGATCTACATCCCGCCCAACACGATTCACCAGCACTTCAACGCCGACCCCGATCGGCCGGTTAGATTGATCTCGGCCATCAACCGGATCTACAACAAGTTTGGTCTTAATGATATGGAGCAGATCGAGAACGCGCCGGAGTACGAGCCCGGCGTGGTGCTGACGGCGGACAAGATCGAGCAATATCTGAAGAAAAAAGTACTGGTGCCGGCCTAAGCGGCGACTTCAAAAGTCTTGACTTGACTTGCCGTGCTGCTGATCAACAACGCTTTAGTAAAGCAATTGCTCACGCCGCGCATGACACGCGAGGCGCTACTAGTCGCGTATGACGATCTGGCCAGGGGAGACGCCGTTTGTCGTCCGCGTATCGATATCCGCATACCGGCGCAGAAACCAGAGCGTGTCTATCAGTGGGGCAGCATGGAGGGCGGATCGATTCGCGGCTATTTCGCGATCCGGATGAAATCGGATGTGCTGGTCGAGCAACAATACCACGGCGCACGCACACAGGAAAAATTTGCGCAGCGGCCTGGCCTCTATTGTGGATTGATATTTTTGACTTCGATCGAAACGGCCGAGCCGCTGGCATTCATTAACGACGGTCATTTGCAACATATGCGTGTTGCGGCCGATAGTGCAATTGGTACCGCCATCTTGGCGCGCAAGGATGCGACAAGCCTGGGCATGCTGGGGTCGGGGGAAATGGCGCGTGCGCATATCGAATCGTTGCTGGAGGTGCGCGACATCAAAACGGTGAAGGTGTACAGCCCGACGCCCGCCAACCGAGAGCGGTTTGCAGACGACATGCGCGCGAAATTTGATATTGACATCGTGGTGTGCGGCGATCCACGCGAGGTTTATGCGGGGGTCGATCTGCTTGCGGCCTGCACGGATTCGGTGACACCCGTTATACGCGGTGAATGGCTGCAGCCTGGTATGCATGTAATTTCCATCGGCGGACGGCCTGACGCAGCTTCGGACGCCAGGTTTGACGTCGTACTTCGCCTTGGCTTGTCACCGGCACCTGTCGGTCGGTCCGATTTGGGTACAGCGGACGAATACCTGGGTTACCTTGCGCAACCGAATCACCCCGTGTGGGAAACGGTCAAAGGTGGCAAACCTGCGCCGACAGTGGGCTCGCGTGGAACCGAGGTGATGTACGCAGACGTTCTGGCAGGCCGCGCCGTCGGTCGAAGCAATGAAGCGCAGATTACCTTCTCCGAACGTGGCAATATTCAGGGTGCACAGTTTTATGCCGTCGCTGGCGCTGTGTATGAGGCCGCATTGAAGTCGGGCCAAGGACGAGAGGTGCCGACCGACTGGTTTTTGCAGGATATCCGTGACTGACATTGACGAGCCGACTACCGGGCGCGCATTATCACGAGTTCAATGGAAATAGAAAACATGGCAGCGATAACCCTACCACCAGAATTAGCACCGAAAAAAACGTTCCGCGACGTCTGGGTCATTACCGCGGCTCACGGTCTCACCCATTGGTACCCGGCGACCTTTTATTTGCTGCTGCCGCTGATTGGTAAAGAACTGGGACTGAGCTACAGTCAGATTGGTCTGGTCATGACCTGTCAGTACGCGGCGGGCGCAATCGCAAATATTCCCGGGGGCATGGTGGTCGATACCGTGGGCCGCAAGGGCTTCTTGATGGCGTTATCGCTTTTTTGGGTGGGCTTTCCGTATCTTCTGATCGGGTTTACCCACAGCTATGCGATGCTTCTGCTTTGCATGTCGCTGGTGGGTATTGGCAATAACCTCTGGCATCCCACCGCTATCCCTACGCTGGCAAATCGCTATCCTGAAAAAAAGGGACTAGTGCTGTCGATTCACGGCATGGGGGGAAATGTTGGCGATGCCCTTGCGCCCTTAGTCATTGGCGCGCTTTTAACCATACTCACCTGGCGCGAGATCGTGGTCGTCAATGTGATTCCTGGTTTGCTTATGTCCGGCCTGCTCATGCTGTTTCTAGGCTCGGTTACGCTCGGTCGCAAGAAAAAACTCGGTAGTGCAGCCGAAACTGCGGAGCGTGGTCAGAGTGTGAAAGAGTACTTCGCGGGCCTCAAGGAATTGCTGAAGAATCGCAACCTTATTTATTTGTCGACAAGTTCGGCATTCCGCGCGATGACGCAAAACGCGTTGTTAACGTTTTTGCCGGTATTTCTGGCCTATGAAATGAACTACAACCCGTTTTTGGTCGGACTCTGCATGTTCGCGATGCAGGCTGCCGGGTTCGCCGCCTCGCCGATTTCCGGCCATCTTTCCGACAAAATGGGGCGTCGCCAAATCATCATGGTGAGCATGGGAATGACCGCCCTGGTATTGCTATTCATGGCATTCGCTGGCCGCAGTACCGCCTTTGTTTTTTTTATTGCCGTACTGGGTTTCTTTCTGTACGCGATTCGGCCAGTGCTCCAGGCATGGCTGTTGGAATCGACGCCGAAAAATATGGGCGGAACCAGTATCGGCATCTTGTTCGCTGTGCAAGCGGCCGGTTCGGCCGTCTCACCTCTTATTGGCGGCTATCTCGCAGACAAATATGGCCTGATGGCGACATTTTATTTTCTCGCTGTCACCATCGTCATCGCGAACATGTTCATTTTCTTGATGCCTGACGCGGGCAAGCAGACGCATGGCGTTAAGCTGTCCAAACATGATCGTTAGTGTGGTGTTTTACGCTACCTGGCATGCAAAACCGCGCAAGCTCTTATGTCCGTGGCGGCGTTGCAAATCCGTGCCATAGCGGAGCTATCGTTATGGTTTGCACTTGGTCATAAACAATAATCCATCGGTTTTTTTTGTGCCTGATGGAGCACAACACTCCATCCGCCGCGCGCATGGGTGAACTTTTTGCCCTGCTCTCTGCAGCCTGTTTTGCGACCGCCAATGTCACCATCAACCGTGGCAGCACAGCGGGTGATGCGGACAACGGCGCTTTCCTGTCGATTTTGCTCACCGCAGCGGTTGCCGTTATCGCCATGCTTCTGTCGGGAAGCGCACTCTCTCCGAAAAACCTGAATGCTTTCGGCCTTGCATGGTTCGCGTTGGGTGGCGTGTTGACCGCCTTTGTCGGCCGGATATTCCTGTTTGCTTCAGTGCAGTCTCTAGGTGCGATGCGTGCATCGACCGTGAAACGTTTGAATCCCTTCTTCGCGGTGATACTCGGCACGCTCGTCCTGGGCGAAAGCCTTGGCGGCTGGATGATTCCCGGCATGGCTCTTATTTTCACGAGTTTTGTTTTTCTTGCGGCTGATTCCTGGCACCGTTCCGCCGCCATTGCCGTGTCAGGCGGCAGCAGGGCGCCAGCCGTGTCGTCAAGATTGCTAGATCTCGGGCTGGTCTATGGACCGATCTCAGCGTTTGCGTATGCGTTGGGTTACCTTGCACGGAAGCAAGGCCTCAATCTCATCCCAGATCCATTTCTGGGAACGGCGGTCGGGGCGCTCGCAGGCACGGGAGCCTATCTGCTCGCGTCAATTATGATACCTGCGTATCGCACTGCAATCACCAACACCCTTAGGCGAGTCAACCTGTGGTTCTATTTCACCGGTCTGTTAGCGTCTTTTGGGCAGCTTTGCTATTTTGTTGCGCTTAGTCACAGTAGCGTGTCCCGTGTCGCACTGATTGCATCGATGGAGGTTTTCATCACCATCTTTTTATCGGTGTGGATTTTTCGCACACGGGAACGCCTGACTGCCAATACGCTCTTCGCTGCCTGCCTCGGCGTGGTCGGCACAGGACTCATTTTGTTGCAATGAATGCAATGCCGGAAAGCAGAACAGAATTTTAGGGTCTTCGTCTATTGTGAACGAGTGACGTAGTTTCAGGACGCTGTTGTATACTTTTCTGCTAGTGAAACGACGTTCCATATGCGGGAATGCAAAAGTATGAACGCATTGAAACGTGCCGCATGAGCGGAATTTCCAGGGAGTAATTCATGCAGTCAATATCACATCGGGCACCAGTTGGAACGGTGGAAGTGGAAGGCACTGACGGGATTGATCCTCCCTATCTGGTGGAGAGCTACCGGAGCACGGTGCTGCGCACCCCGCGCGAGCCGTTGTTGGAGATGCCGAAGACGATCAGATCGTTGCGCGCGCCGGTGTACGGGTATGGTAAAGTGAAAATGCAGAACGCCGATCTCACAAGCCAGGGCGCTGGCGAGCCGCTGGGTGAAAGAATCATCGTCGCTGGTCGGCTGATGGATGAGAGCGACAAACCGATTCCCAACGCCCTGATTGAAATCTGGCAGGCCAATGCCGCCGGACGTTATGCGCACAAGGGTGATGACCACAGCGCGCCGCTGGATCCAAATTTTATCGGCACCGGGCGTGCGCTGACGGATGCCAGTGGTAACTATCGTTTCGTCACCGTCAAGCCAGGTGCTTACCCATGGCGCAACCACGCCAATGGCTGGCGTCCTGCGCATATTCATTTTTCGCTGTTTGGCCTGGGTTATCTTTCGAGGCTTATCACACAGATGTATTTTCCCGGCGATCCACTGCTTCCGCTAGATCCTATTTTCAATTCGGTGCCGAGCGAAAGTGGCCGGCACGCGTTGGTTTCCACCTTCGATCTGACACTCACTGAGCCGGAATGGGCGCTTGGCTACCGCTTCAATATTGTTCTGCGCGGTGACAACGCAACACCGATGGAGAAATAGCATGCAACGCACCGCATCCCAAACCGTCGGCCCATTTTTTCTCGATGCGCTTGTTCATGACGGTGATGAACTCATCGCAAAGACCGGTACTGCGGGGCAGGCGTTGGTCCTTGAAGGAAACGTTTTTGATGGTGAAGGTGCGCCAGTCAACGACGCCATTCTTGAAATCTTCCAGGCCGACGCTACAGGCAGTTATGTTGCGGACAGCCCTGACGCGAGGTCAGGTTCGCTGTTCACCGGATTCGGGCGCGCAACGACGGACAAGTCCGGCAGATTCAGTTTCTGCACCGTTTACCCAGGCGTGTCTGCTACCGACATTGATCATGCGCCGCATCTCAATCTGATGGTGTTTGCGCGCGGCCTCGTCAAGCCGCTGGTGACGCGTATTCACTTTGAAGGTGACGTGCACAATGCGCACGACCCGATATTGGCCGATGTGCCAACGCATCGTCGAACAACGTTGGTGGCGCGGCGGGACGCGAGTAACGACTCCCAGGTATGGCGCTTCGACGTACGGCTGCAAGGTAAGGACGAGACGGTTTTTTTTGAATACTGATTTTCCCCGGCGGTACGCTGTCTGCAGCCACCGGTCGCCCTGGCGGTACAAGCCTGGCCGGACCGCTGCTACGCATGAAGCGTAGGAACGAGGGGCAAGTTCACCATGACTATACTTAGCACGCCACGCGGCGCATTTAACGTAGCAGGGCAGGGGCGACGCGATGCGCCGACGTTGATGTTTTCAAATTCGCTGGGTACCACGCTCGATATGTGGGCCGGTCAGGTGCAGGCGCTCGACGAGCACCACTCTATCCTGCGGTACGATACGCGTGGCCACGGTGGGTCGGTGGTAACACGAGGCGCGTGCCGCATCGCAGATTTGGCCGATGACGCACTCGCCATCATGGATGCGCTTGAATTGCCGCACATTGATTTTTGCGGATTGTCGATGGGCGGCATGATTGGCCTGACGCTGGCCATGCGCGCGCCGTCTCGAATCCGGCGGCTCATCGTCGCCAACAGCGCGCCGCACATCGCGCCAGCGCAGATGTGGAATGACCGAATAGCCGCCGTCCGTCAAAATGGCATGTCGGCCATTGGGGATAGTGTCGCGCAACGCTGGTTTACGGCTGATTTTATTCACCGAGAACCGGAGACGATTGAGGCCGTTAAACGCATGATTGTCGAAACACCGCTTGAAGGATATGTTTCCTGCTGTGAAGCGGTTCGTGACTTTGATGTAAGGGACAACATGGGCAGCATCGCGCTGCCGGTACTAGTCATCGCCGGCGATGCCGATCCGGCAACCCCCGCGCACTTGACGCGCCAGATTGCGCACGCGATAAAGGGAAGCCGGTTCGAATTGTTACCGGCCGCGCATCTTTCCAATATCGAATGCGCTAGCGGGTTCAATCGCGCGCTCGCCGATTTTCTCAAATAACGGAGCCTACTCATGGACGATAAAGAACGCTTCAAGCTGGGTATGACGGTGCGGCGCGAGGTGCTCGGCGACGCGTGGGTGGATCGCGCGCAGGCGAAGCGCAATTCGTTTACCGCGGATTTTCAGGACTTCATCACCCGCTACGCCTGGGGTGAAGTTTGGTCGCGACCTGGGCTGGACCGCCGCAGTCGTTCCTTGATGACGTTGGCGATGATGATCGCGCTCGGTCGCTGGGATGAATTCAGATTGCACGTTCGTGCGGCGCTGAACAACGGAGTAAACGCGGACGAAATCAAGGAAGTGATCATGCATTCCGCCGTCTATGCGGGATTGCCCGCTGCCAACAGTGCGTTTGCCGAGGCAGTGGAAGTACTCAAGGCCTGTGGGGTCGATCTGGACGCAAATGACTCTGCTGGAGCGCCCGCAACGATCCGCTAGGCCAGAGGCCTGCCAGCAGGATTGATGAAAACCTTTTCGCCAACGACGGCTGTCTCGAAGGTGCGAAGTGAAACCATGCACGGCGGCTCGACAACTTCACCGGTGCGAATGTTGAAAACGCCATTGTGGAAATCGCACTCGATGGTCTCGCCTGCCACACACCCTTCCGAGAGCGAGCCGGGGCCGTGAGTGCAGGCGTCGTCGGTGACATAGAAGTGGTTACCAAGATTGAACACTGCGAGCGTGAGACCGGCGGCTTCAACCTTTACGACACCGCCTTCGGGAACGTCGGTGGTTGGGCAGAGTTCTATCAGTGGTGAAGAATCGTTCATGTTCTGTGTATGGGATGCGAGTTGAACGCGACCAGATGCATGGGTTGACCGGCTGTTGCAATTGATTTTTTACAGCTTTAAATTGACACTGCGTAAGGATAAATGATAACGTAAACTTTCTTAAAAGGAACGATGTTCCGTATAAAAGAACACACTGCTACGACAGCTTTGCGCCCCAATTCACGGTTCGCCAGAAGCGTTGACGAATGGCGCGGCGCGCGGCAAAGGGCTTAATGAAGAGGGAATTTCTGCATGCTGAAACCCGAACAAAATGCACTCGTCACACAGACTGGCCCCGGCACACCGATGGGTGAGCTGTTTCGCCGCTACTGGTTGCCCGCATTGCTCGCGCAGGAGTTGCCTGCGCCCGATTGCCCGCCTGTGCGCCTGCAAATACTTTCAGAACGCATGGTTGCGTTTCGAGATACGCAGGGAAAGCTGGGCCTCGTTGATGAGTTCTGCGCGCATCGCGGAGTTTCCCTATGGTTTGGCCGAAACGAAGAAAATGGTATCCGCTGCCCTTACCACGGCTGGAAATACGATGTGAACGGGCAGTGCATGGAAGTTCCTTCCGAACCCGCAGAAAGCGGCTACTGCGAAAAGATCAAATTGAATTCCTACCCGATGATCGAGCGCGGTGGTGTTATCTGGGTATATATGGGCCCGCTGGAGCACAAGCCGCCGTTTCCGGAATTTGAATTTGCGACCGTGCCGCCGGAGCAGAGTTATACATCAAAGCGCTACCAGGAATGCAATTGGTTGCAAGCCATGGAGGGCGGCATCGATTCCAGCCATGTGTCTTTCCTGCATAGTGGCAACCTCAATACCGATCCGCTGTTCAAGGGTGCGAAAGGCAATCAGTACAATCTGAATGACCGCATGCCGATCTTTGAAGTCGTGGAAAGCGACGGGGGCCTCTACATCGGCGCACGGCGGAATGCGGAAGCAGGCCACTATTACTGGCGCATCACGCCGTGGGTTATGCCGTGCTTTACCATGGTGCCGCCACGCGGCGATCATCCGATTCACGGGCATTTTTGGGTACCAATCGACGACGAGAATAATTGGGCCTGGAGTTTCGACTATCACCCGGTACGCGCGTTGAGCCATGTGGAACGCAGCGCGATGGAGGCCGGCAAGGGCATCCATGTGGCCGTTGATTCAAACTATCGCCCACTGCAAAACAAAGACAACGATTACTTGATGGACCGCGCCGCGCAAAAAGCTGGTACCAGTTATAGCGGTATCGAAGGAATTGGCATGCAAGACGCGTCACTTCAAGAAAGCATGGGCCCCATTTGCGACCGTACCAAGGAAAACCTGGTGTCCACCGACAACGGCATCATCATGGCGCGCCATCGACTGATGAAAGCCGCAAAGGCATTGCGCGACAAGGGTACGTCACCGCCGGCGATAAATCCCGCTGCGCAGCGCGTTCGTTCCGCTTCGCTCGTATTGCCCGTCGGTGTGGCGTTCAAGGACGCGGCAAAGGATGCGCTGTTGGCGCGAGAAGGTGTCGCGCAATCGTCGGTCTGAGCCCAAAGCCCGTTTGAATGCTGGGTCGCCAGCAAATACATGCCCGTTTAAAAATTAAAAAAAGCGATTAGGAACGTGACAGTGGAAACAGTAAAAGCAGCGGTAAAGACGGGCGCGAGCCAGATAGAAATTCGCGATTTTCCAATGCCCGAGATTGACGACGACAGCGCGTTGATGAAAATGGAAGTCGCGGGGATTTGCGGTACCGACGTGAAAATGTACAAAGAGCCGTTGCGCGACGGACCCGTGATCATGGGCCACGAGAATATCGGTTATATCGCCAAAGCCGGTCGCGAGTTTACGCGCCGAAAAGGATTCAAGGAAGGCGATCTGGTTTTCGTTGAACACTATGTTCCCTGCTTCAAGTGTGAGTGGTGCCACAAGGGCGAATACCGTCTTTGCGAAAATACCGACTGGCGTTCCAACCCCGATGGCCGCCGCTATGGCTACACCACCTGCAATAACCCGCATCATTTGTGGGGTGGCTTCGCCGAATACGTATACCTGCCGTGGAATGCGGTAGTGCACAAGGTTCCCGATGGCGTTACACCGGAACTGGCTGGGCTGGTGACGCCGATGGCCAACGGCATCGAATGGTCCCTCTTCGACGGTGGCGTGGGCTACGATTCGGTTGTGTTAATTCAGGGTCCCGGCCAGCAGGGGCTGTCGCAGACCGTGATTTGCAAGCAGGCGGGTGCTGCAGTCATCATCGTTACCGGTACCAGCAAAGATGCCGCGCGTATGGAAGTTGCCAAGCAGCTTGGTGCCGATTACATCATCGACGTTAACACGGAGGACCCGTTGGCGCGCATCATGGAAATCACGGGTGGTCGCGGCGTCGATGTGGTGCTCGATTGCACGGCAGGTGCTGGCACATTCCCGATCTTGCTCGGCATCGAGGCGCTCAAGCGCAAAGGGGGCACCATGGTCGTGCAGGGGGAGATGGTTGACTTCCCCAATTTTCCCATCGGCAAAATGACCGTAAAATTCATCACGCTCAAGAGTGCGCGCGGGCACAGCTATCGGGCATGCGAATACGCCTTGCAGCAACTTGCTTCGAAGCGATTCCCGCTCGAAAAGGTCACGACTCACAAGTTTGCGTTGAAAGATGTGGACCTGGCCATCCGTTCGGTGGGCAATGCCGGCGTGCCGGATGTGATCCATGCATCGTTGATGCCTTGGCTCTGACCCATCCCAGTCGATTAGCGCGGGACAGCCGAATCTGAAATGTGATGAGCGAGGTGAAATATCCCCGTATTCCCGTCACGGTGCTTACCGGCTATCTCGGTGCCGGCAAGACTACGCTGCTGAATCGGATCTTGTCTGAAGATCACGGTCACCGTTACGCCGTCATCGTCAACGAATTCGGCGAAATCGGTATCGACAATGATCTGATTCTCAATACCGACGAAGAGTTGTTCGAAATGAACAACGGCTGCATCTGTTGCACTTTGCGTGGCGACTTGATTCGCACCCTGCACAGTTTGCTTTCGAAGCAATCGGACAGTGTGAAAACTTTCGATGCCATCATCGTCGAGACGACCGGCCTCGCCGATCCCGGCCCGGTGGCTCAGACGTTTTTCGTCGATCATTTTTTGCAGGAACGCACCGTCCTTGATTCAATCACCACGGTGGTCGATGCCAAGCACATTCTGCTGCGACTTGCCGATAGCCGTGAAGCGGCCGAACAAATCGCATTCGCCGATCAAATTGTGCTTAACAAGACGGAACTGGTTTCTGCCGATGAATTGCAAAACATCGAGACGCGACTGAGAAAGCTCAATCCGCTGGCCCAGATCCACTGCGCGCAGCGTGCAAACGTTGCACTGGATGAAGTGCTTGGGCGGGGTGGATTCGACCTGGCACGCATCGTTTCGCTGGAGGCGGATTTTCTCGTCACGGAGCAGCATTTCGTACATGGCGCGGCCGGTCATGTTCACAATGCGCATTGCGGGCACGATTACGCTGACCATGATCATGTGCACGACGGCGACATCATCAGCATTTCCCTTGTGTCGCACAGTCCGATGGATCGCAGCCGGGTCAGCGCATGGCTATCGCAACTGGTAACCACACAAGGACAGGACATCCTGCGCGCCAAGGGTATCATCGACCTCATGGACGAACCAAGGCGCTTGGTGTTCCAGGCGGTGCATATGCTTCTCGAAGGTGATCTGCAAAAGACATGGGAGCCTGATGAACAGCGCCATAGCCGCTTGGTGCTCATCGGTCGCCATCTGCACAAGGCCGCCCTGCAAGCGGGGCTCGATGCCTGCATCGCCAGTACTCAAAATTCATTATCGGTAGCGTCAACGCGGAACCAACCGGCCTTCATTTCATGATCATCGATATCCATTGTCACTACACGACCGAGCCGAAAGCGCTGCATGTGTTTCGCGACAAGCAGCTCGCGGGCCTTGCCGATCCCGCGCGCAAACCCGCATCACTCGACCTGGGTATCAGTGATGAGGAATTGGTCAACAGCGTCGCGCCGCAACTCAAGCTGCAGAAAGAGCGCGGCAGCGACCTCACCATTTTTTCGCCGCGCGCAGCTGGCATGGCGCATCACATCGGTACCGAAGAGGTGAGTCGGCATTGGACGACGATCAGCAATGATTTAATCCATCGGCTGTGTACGCTTTTGCCGAATAATTTTGTTGGTGTTGGCCAATTGCCGCAGTCGCCTGGCGTGTCCCCGAAAAATTGTGTTCCGGAGCTTGAGCGCGTCGTCAATGAACTCGGGTTTGTCGGTGTCAATCTCAATCCGGATCCTTCTGGCGGCTACTGGACCGGCCCGCCGCTAACTGATCGCCACTGGTACCCCATTTACGAAAAATTGTGTGAGCTCAACGTGCCGGCAATGATTCACGTCACCTCCTGCTGCAATCCGAATTTTCACCACACCGGTGCGCATTACATCAATGCCGACACGGCGGCCTTCATGCAGCTGATCCAGGGCAATCTGTTCAAGGATTTTCCGGCACTGAAATTCGTCATCCCACACGGCGGCGGTGCGGTGCCGTTTCATTGGGGACGTTACCGGGGTTTGTGTTTGAGTATCAAGAAAATACCGCTGGCCGAACATGTGATGCAAAACGTCTATTTCGATACCTGTGTCTATCATTTGCCGGGCATCGAGCTGCTGACCAAGGTGATTCCGATCGGCAATATTTTGTTTGCGTCCGAAATGCTCGGCGCGGTGCCGGGCATCGATCCTGAAAATGGTTTTCCGTTCGACGATACCAAGCGCTACATCGATCAGGTCATCGCGTTGACGGATGCCGAGCGCTACAAAATTTTTGAAGGCAATGCGCGCAAGGTTTATCCGCGTCTTGATGCCTTGCTGACCAAACGTGGCCATGCAGCCAAAAATTTTTCCTGAGTAACACTTTTATGAGAACACCCCATGAGCAGCCCAGTTGATTTGTCTGATATTCGCCGCGACTTCGAACGCGTCGCTCCCGATGTGGTGCAAAAAGCGTCCAAATTTGCCGCCTCGATTCTTGCTGATGTGGCCGGACGTCGCGGCACAGTCGATGGCCGCATTCGGCCACTGTCGACTGCCACGCGCCTGTGTGGCCCCGCATTCACCGTCGAAATTCGCCCCGGCGACAACCTGATGATCCACGCCGCGATGGCGATGGCGAAGCCCGGCGATATCCTGGTGGTCGACGGCAAGGCAGACCGCAATTGCGCACTGATGGGTTCGATCATGCTCAATGCCTGTAGGAAGCTCGGTCTCGGCGGCGTGGTGCTTGATGCCGCGCATCGCGACACCGAGGAACTTCTCGCGCTGGGTTTCCCCGTCTATTCTGTCGGCTCGAACCCGAATGGTCCGACAAAGTTCGTGCCGGGGCGCATCAATTGGCCGATCTCCTGCGGCGGTGTGGCGGTGAGCCCCGGAGACTTGGTGGTAGGCGATGCCGACGGGGTGGTGGTGATCGAGCGCGAGAAGGCCGAAGCTATACTTGATCTGGCGGTGAAAAAAGTCGCGGATGAACAGCAGCGCATCGCCGATATTCTCTCCGGTAAAGGTATTCGTCCGAAATGGCTGGAAGGTTCGTTGCGAGCGGCTGGTGTGTTGAAGGATGGAGAATTGTTGTAGCCCGTATGGAGCGTAGCGCAATGCGGGTGTCGTGGCGATGCATGGGCAAAACCCCGGAGTACGCTGCGCACCTTCGGGGCTACTCGGATGTGGCAATCGGATAAATGAGGAGCACCATGGATTCCAAACAATCGCCTGTCACCATCCCCGCGCTGAAGCAAATGAAGCGCGACGGCAAAAAAATCTTCGGTTTGGTCGCATGGGATTTCCAGATCGCGCAGATCGCGGATCGCGCCGGTGTCGACATCGTTTCGGTGGGTGATTCGGTGGGCGTGAATCTCTGGGGCCACGCGAATCCGCTCGAAGTGACGATGGAAGAAATGATCATTGTCTGCAAGGCTGTGCGTCGCGGTGTAAAGCGCGCGTTGGTGAGTTGCGATTTTCCGTTCGGCCCCTTGCAGGAAGGCGCTGATGCCGCCGTGCGTGCCGCAATCCGGCTGGTGAAAGAAGCCGGTGCCGACATCATCAAGCTCGATGGTGCTGCGAACTTTCCCGAGGCCGTCACCGCGATCACACGCGCTGGTATCCCGGTGTGGGCGCAGTTCGGCCTGACACCCCAGACCGCGATGGAGTTTGGCATCCCGTACAGCGCCCAGTCCGCGCCGGGTGCGCAGGTGCCGGAAGGCATGACGACGAAGTTTGTCGAGCAGGCAAGGCGTCTGGAAAAAGCCGGTGCCGTGTTACTCGATTTCACTAACTCCGGCCCGATGGCAGGTCCCGCTGTAGTTGATGCGGTGCGTGTTCCCGTCATCGGCGGCTTCGGCGGCGGGCCGTGGCTCGATGGCCGTGTGCGCATGGCCCATGCTGCAATCGGTTATGCCGCCAGTGCCATTGAAAAGCCCGGTACGTACGCGAACGTCGCCAAGACCACGCTCGACGCGCTCACCGCGTTAGGCGAGGATGTTCGCGCTGCACGTCAAATCAAATACTGATCGGGACACTCATGCCTTTTGCGACCATCGACGGCATCAGTACCCGCTATGAAACCATCGGCGAGGGTCTGCCGCTGCTGATGTTCTCGCCTGGTGGCTTTGATGCCACGCTGGAAAAGTGGTCATCGCTCGGCGTGTATGCCAAGATCAAGCCGCTGGAGCATCTCGCAAAAAAATATCGCTGCATTATTTTCGACCGACGCGAATGCGGCCAGTCGGGTGGCCGCGTTGAGCGCGTCACCTGGGCTGACTATGTGGCACAGGGCAAGGGCTTGCTCGATCACCTCAACATCAAACAGGCGCATCTGATGGGCGGCTGCATGGGTTGCTGCCCGGTAACAGCATTCGCAGTGGCGCATCCCGAGGCAACACTCAGCATGATTCTTTACTGGCCGGTGGGCGGGGCAAAATATCGGATCAGCGGCCACCAGCGTTTTGCCGAACATCTCGCCTTCGTGCATCAGCACGGACTCGATGCCGTGGTCGCACTGGTCGCCAAGGACGGTAAACCTTTCGGCGGCGATCCACGCGGTGGGCCGTGGGCCTCGGTGGTCAGGCACGACAGCGCGTTCGCCGCGCGCTACGCCAGGCAAAACGTCGAGCACTACAAACTCATTGTTTCCGCCATAGCGCGCACATTGCTGGATCGTGACACTGCCCCGGGGGCGGAGCCGGAAGACCTGTTGCGCCTGAATATCCCAACGCTGGTGGTGCCAGGGCGCGATGCATCGCACGCAACCTCGGCGGCTCGTTATCTTGAGGAATGCATCCCCGGTGCCGAGTACTGGGACATGCCTGCGGCAGATCAGACCGACGCCAACGCGCCGCAGCGTCTGCTGGAGTTTCTCGACAAGGCATCGCATTAATGTAGTTACACCGCAGCATAATTTGGCAAAACACTAGTCGGGGCGCGGCGATTGAAGCACTTTGGCGCCAAACGCCGCCTCCAGAGCGCAGTTTCAACTTTTTGACGCTGCTAAAAATTTGGTCATCGAAGAGGAAACGACTCATGCAAACGAAGTCAGCGGCACCATTGATCAGGGTTGCGCGTGCAATAAGCCTGGTCGCAGGTGCCTTGCTCGGGAGTTTCAGCGTATGCCAGACGCTCGCGCAGGATTACCCATCGCGCCCGATTCGCGTCATCGTCCCTTTCTCGGCGGGTGGCGCGGTCGATGGGCCGATGCGCGTAATCGCGCAGGAACTTTCAAAACGCCTCGGTCAGCAAGTCATTGTCGAGAACCGTCCGGGCGCAGGTGCCATGATCGGCAGCGAAGCGGTGGCGAAATCTGCCCCTGACGGCTACACGTTGCTGCTTGCGTCGCAGACCAATGCCATCAGCGCTTCGCTTTATTCGAAACTCGCCTTCAATCCGATTGAAGATTTCGCCCCGGTTTCGCTAATGGGTCGCGAGCCCGGGGTGCTCGTGGTTCATCCTTCGCTACCGGTGAAAACGGTCGAGGAATTGATTGCCTATGCGAAGGCGCGGCCAGGCAAGGTCGACTATGCGTCGTCCGGCAACGGCAGCGGCCAGCATTTGTTTGCGGCGATGTTCGCCTCGATGGCGGGCATCACATTGAGCCATGTTCCGTATCGCGGCAGTGGCCAGGCCACGACCGATCTGGTCGGCGGGCAGGTCCAGGTATCCATACCGGGTGTCGCCGGAATGATGGGGCACATCAAGGCGGGCAAGCTGCGCGCACTCGCGCTCACCGGGACGCATCGCTCGCCGCAACTTCCCGATGTCCCTACGCTCGACGAGTCAGGTCTAAAAGGCTATTCGGCTTACGTCTGGATGGGTCTGCTTGCGCCAAAGGGAACACCTGTATCCATCATCGACAAACTCCATCGCGAACTGCTGGTGGTCCTCGCATCGACTGAAGTCAAAACCTACTTTAGCGGTGCGTCCATCGAGCTGGTCGGCTCGACGCCTGCTGAATTTGATGCCTACTTCCGGGAAGAGAAAGACCGCTGGGCAAAAATTATCAAGGAAACGGGTGCCAGGGTCGATTGATTCCGGCGCATCAATTCAATTACTAAAGGTAAATATGAGTTCACAGCAAGCAAGCAGCGATGC
>JANYHZ010000116.1 GCA_025362135.1 Betaproteobacteria bacterium
GGCGGTACGAGGGGGGCCGGTATCTCACGCGGTTTCGTCTCGACTGGCACCGCAATGGGCGGAGCTATTTCACTTTCCGGTTTTGCGGGCGCAGCTACTGCGGTCGGGACGACCGGTGGGGAGACGTCACGCGGCTTGGGATCAGGTGCCGGGATCACAGGCTTTGCGACTTCGCGCTCAATCTGCGACGGTGGGCGTTCGGGTCGCAGTGCGGGGGCTGGCGCGATAACGGTTTCTTCGCGGAGCCTGGATTCCAGCGGCGCGACGACCGGCACCGGGGGCACGATCACGCGCTCGATCAGCTGCGGCACGATTGGTAACATCGCGGGCGCGACGATCTCGGGCGGCTGCACTGGTGGGGGCGACACACCTGGCGCGGGGCGCAAGGCCTGCTCGGCGGTAGATGCCGGTGGCGCATAAACGCGGTCTGCTGAAGGCTTAGGTACAACAAATTCCGTTATTGCCTTTTCGACATCCGTTGAAATCACGGGTGGCATCTCGAAGGTGGGTGCCTGCGCGGGAGGGGCGAGGTCTTCCACAGGCTGCGGTGTATCGGCTGGAGGAGACACGCGTGCGTCACGATTTCGTGTGGGCGCTCCGGGGGAGGCAGGTTCTGGCCGCTTCTCAAGTGTTTGCTGTTGCAGTAACGTTGCGCCCAGATCCAGCTTTAATCCGACGTTGCGGTCGGGCAGAAGACCTTGTACTGTCACCGTCAGTGCGCCCCACAATTTTTCACCGCGTCGCGCGCCACCACCCGCCGTATCGCCGAAAAGTACAATCACCAGCACGTGCAACATGAACGAGAGCAGGACGAACTGGTCCAGTGAGGGACGCTCGACGGTGAATATTGAAAACCTGCTCAGGGTGAACCCGCTAGACATAATCACGCGCCGCGAATTGAGTGACGCCGACGGTTAATGAGACGTGAACCGCAAGCATACCGCGTCTGCAAGGCCACCCTTGCGCGCGCGCCACGCTTGCCACGCGCAGGATGTACGGTCAGGCGGCTTTCTTTCGGCGCGTGACCGGCGCTGTTGCGACCGTCTTCCTCGCACCCGCCCGTGTGGTTTTGGTTTCGCGGGCTGTCGCTTTCACTACTTCTTCCGCAGATTCCGTCGCGACCTTCTTTACGGTCTTTTTGACGGCATTTTTTACCGTCTTTTTTGCAACCTTTTTCACCGGTGCGCCAAATTTCTCAGCGAGCAATTCGACCGCCTCTTCCAGCGTAATGGAGCCGGCTTTTTCCTTGTCGGGAATGGTCGCGTTGGTTTTGCCGTGTTTGACATAGGGCCCGTAGCGCCCCGCGTAGACAGCAATTTCCTGATCATCGTCGGGATGCTTGCCAAGTACGCGCAATGCGCCGGAACTCGCGGCCCGCCCGCTCTTGGCGCCTTTACCACCTTTCGGTACACGCACTTCAAATTCGAAGCCGATCTTGCCGTCAGGTTGTCGCACAAGGAAGGCAGAAAAGGGGCGACCTTTCTTGGAGATGAATTTTTCCAGCAGCGGCGACTTCCCGGTTTCCAGCAGCTTCATCATTTCTTCGCGTGCGATGGCCCGTTTCAGTATCGTTCGACCAGACCGGAAGTCGCAAGTCTTGGCTGCACCGAAGGATTTTTCGCAGGCGTATGAATTTGGCATCTCATACACATTCGATTTGCACTTCGGACACGGCCCGAGCGATTCCATGCCGGAAAAATCTGGTGGCTCCGCATCGTCGCCCGCACCATCACCCCATGAAAATTCGATGACGAGGTCTTTGTTCAGAATCAGATTTGCCGAAAACGCGCGGCCCAGTCGGCTACGAAAGCCATCGAGCGGGCCGACATCGCGTTTCGAGATCAGTGTCTCGGCTTCAACTGCTTCAAGCTGTCGACCGGCAAGAATTTTCCAAAACCCGAAATCACATTTCACGCATTGAAATTTCTTGTAGTTCTCGTGTACTTCGCCGCCGCATTTGGGACACGGGACGGCGATTGCACCAAAATCGCCTGGAATGGTGTCGTGCTCGAAATTCTTGGCCTGTCCGACGATATGCTCGGTCATATCGATAATTTCGGCCATGAACTTTTCGCGCTTCAATTCACCTTTTTCCATAAGCGCGAGTTTTTTCTCCCAGTCCGCTGTCAATTCTGGCGAGTACAACTCCGGGATGCCCAAGCCATGCAATGCGATCATCAGCGACGCGGCTTTGGCGGTGGGAATCAACTCGCGGCCTTCGCGATGCAGGTATTTTTCGTACAGCAAGCCTTCGATGATTGCGGCGCGCGTTGCAGGCGTGCCAAGGCCTTTCTCTTTCATCGCGGCGCGAAGCTCTTCATCATCGATTGTCTTGCCGGCACCCTCCATCGCGGACAACAATGTTGCTTCTGAGTAGCGGGCTGGCGGTTTGGTTGTATTGGCTTTTACTTCGATTGTCTCGGCTTTGACCTTCTCGCCCGATTTCACCGGGGCAAGGTTTGTTGCTGCGGTTTCGTCATCGACATCGCGGCCGTACACGGCGAGCCATCCCGCGTTCACCATCACTTTGCCCTCAGACTTAAAGGCCTCATTCTCTATTCGCGTGATGCGCGTGGTTTGCTGAAATTCGGCAGAGGGATAGAAGACGGCGAGAAAGCGTTTGACGACGAAGTCGTATAGTTTCGCCTCAATTTCGTTTAGCGATTTCGGCGCCTGCGTCGTTGGAATAATCGCGAAGTGGTCCGAAATTTTGCTGTTATCGAAAATACGTTTATTCGGCTTCACCCAGCCGCTATCGAGAACTCTCTTGGCAAAGACGTTGTATTCGCCCTCTTTCAGCACTTGCAGCGTCTCTTTGACCGTCTCGATGTAGTCTTCCGGGAGCGCACGCGCATCGGTACGCGGATACGTCAGCACTTTGTGTTTTTCGTAGAGCGCCTGCGCGAGCCCCAGTGTGGTTTTGGCCGAGAAACCAAAACGCGAGTTGGCTTCGCGCTGTAATGACGTCAGATCGAACAGCAATGGCGAGGCTTGTGTGGTCGGCTTGGATTCTTCCTCAACGACACCGATTTTCCCAAAACACTTGGTGACGATGGCGCGGGCTTTCTTTTCGTCCCAAAGTCGATCGGCGCGCAGATGTTCGTCGTCTTCAATTTTCTTGAATTTCTCATCGAACCAACGACCGGAGTAGTCACCGCCTGATGCAGAAAAGCTGCCGTGAACTTCCCAATAATCGCGCGGACGAAACGCTTTGATTCGCTCTTCGCGCTCCACCATGATGGCAAGCGTCGGCGTTTGGACCCGACCCACCGTGGTGAGCTGGAATCCGCCCGATTTGGAGTTGAACGCCGTCATTGCACGAGTACCGTTGATGCCCACCAGCCAATCCGATTCGCTACGACAGACCGCAGCATCAGCCAAACCCAGTTTGGCTTCGTCCGGCAACAAGTCCTTGAAGCCTGCGCGGATCGAGGTCGGCGTCATCGATTGCAGCCAGAGGCGCTTGATCGGTTGCTTTGCTTTGGCGAATTGCACGATATAACGGAAAATCAATTCGCCTTCGCGCCCTGCGTCGCACGCGTTGATCAATGCGTCGACGTCTTTGCGTTTAAGCAGCCGTTGCAGCGCCTTCAAACGGTCTTCGGTTTTTTCAATCGGTTTGAGCTGGAAGTAGGATGGAATCGCGGGCAAGTGCGCAAAAGTCCATTTGCCCCGTTTGACTTCTTCTTCTTCCGGCATGCCGATTTCGACCAGATGGCCCACCGCAGATGACAGAACGTACTCGTCGCTTTCGAAGAAATCTTTTTGTTTGGTAAAACCGCCCAATGCCTTGGCGATGTCGTTTGCGACGGAGGGTTTCTCGGCGATGATGAGGGACTTGCCCATGAATTTCTGTGCTTTTCTGGTGTTGATGCGGAAGGGTTGCGGGTCCAAAAACCGGCAAAACGGAATAAATGATAAGCAGGGTTCTACCCTTATCGCAAGCGCAAAGTCAAAACTTTCTCGAAATACGCTTTGAAATCAAGCGTGCGCACCGAAGACTTGGCTGCGATTGAATCAGCCTAGTCGCTGGTATTTGCCGCCAGGCATCGACGCGATTACGCCGTCAAGCTCGAGTTCGGTGAGGCGTGCGATGAGCTGGTCGGTGGGCAATTTGACTCGCTCGATCAGGGTATCGATCGCGACAGGGTCGAAGCCCATCGCAATTAGCAATAGGTCGCTTTCTGTATTGTTTACCGTATCCTGCGTCGTTGGGTTCGCTGGACTGGCACCACCCCACTCGAGCTCGATGAGGATGTCGTTGGCCTCATCCACCAATTTTGCGCCTTGCTTAATGAGCTGATGGCAGCCTTTTGAAAGCGGCGAGTGAATGGACCCAGGAATCGCGAACACTTCCCGGCCCTGTTCGGCCGCCTGACGCGCCGTAATCAGCGAGCCGGAGGCAAGTGCGGCTTCGACGATCAGGACGCCCCGCGAAAGGCCGCTGATAATGCGATTGCGACGCGGAAAATTTTTTGCCAGTGCTGGCGCGCCCAACGCGAACTCAGACACGATCAACCCGTTCTCGGCAAGATCGTGCGCAAGCGTTTTGTTTCGTGCCGGATAAACCAGATCGAGGCCGGTGCCCACTACAGCGATTGAGCTGCCAGCACCTGACAGACCACCGCGGTGCGCCGCAGCGTCAATCCCCAAGGCCATGCCGGAGATGATGGTGAAGCCCGCCTCTGACAAACTGCGGGCGAAGGCCTCGGCGTTTTGCAAACCCGAAGGGGTGGCATTTCGACTGCCCACGACAGCAAGCCCAGGTCGCCCCAACAGCTCTCGGCGGCCTTTCAAGTACAGGATGGGCGGCGGATCGGCAATTTCCAGAAGCTGGGGAGGATAATCTTCATCCGCCAGTGTGACCAGATGATTGCGCTCCCCCTCAAGCCACTTCAGGCTGGCGTCAATTTTTTCGGTTGGAACGCCCTGAACAATGGCGCGCGCAGCAGCAGGCGACACGGATTGGCTTAACGACAAAATCGACTGCGCGAGGATGGCCGAAGGCGCACCGAAACGCGCGAGCAACTTGCGTATCCCCTCTCCACCCAAACCGTGGATCAAGTCCAGTACAAGCCAAGCTTCCGGCTCAGCGCCGGGCGCCGGCAGGGGCATTGCGTCAGACTTTGCAGGTTGGGCAGGTTGTTATGGCGTTTGGACCACGTCACCCAGTTGCAGCGGCCTGCGGGTGGACATCACGAGTGCGTAGGAGACTTTTTCAAAGACGCGAAACACAAACACGAGGCCATTGCGTTCATCGGGCAATTTGACGGTTCCACCGGGAAGCGCGGCAGCGTCGGGCGTCGTGGCAGTCCACTGGTTCGCTTGGCCGAATGGGTCCGCCGTACTTACGACGGCACCTTTGCGCAAGGTCGCCAGCACATGCCCCACTTCCATCCCGTCGCGCTTACCCAAATTCAGGGTAATGATCGAGTACTGCGCTCCGGTATCGACGCCGTCGAGTACTGAAATGATCGCGCCTGACACGTTCTTGTCGGGCGAATGCGGACTGTAGGAAGGAACTGCAGTGTCTGCTGTAGGTGTGAGACGGTCACCACGGTTGATTTCCTGCGTGGACCGCAGTATTTCGATCGTGGACGTCTCGCCGAATCGCACCACCTTCGCTTCGCCGAGGTAATTGGCTTCGTAGCCGAGTACCTCGCCCTGATCGTTTTTTAGCGTCTTCCCGGGCCGGTAGATCTGCCACTTCACACCCTGATTCTGCTGAAGCCCTATTGCGTACGCGGTGTTGCCTGCGCCGATCACGACACGGTCATCTTCTGCGGCGATGATTCTTGCCGCGTTAGCCAGAGCGCCTTCCTCAATTACCAATGGTAGCGACAAGAACGGCGCAATGACCTTGGAGGGAATTGACGGAATCGCTTGCGCCAATGCATCGACGCGTATTTTGGGCTGCAAGCGCGAATCCTCGCCGCCCAGTCCGCCGCCTCCACCTGCCAACGACAGCATCGGGTTGCCGTTCGCATCAAAAGACATCCTGATCACGTCACCCGGATATATCCAATGGGGATCCTTGATCTGTTCACGGTTCATGTTCCAGATTTCCGGCCAACGCCAAGGCTCTTTCAGAAACCGTCCCGAAATGTCCCACAAGGTGTCACCCTTAACCACAACGTAGGACGCTGGCGCGTCCGCCGCGAGCTGAATGGGCTCGGTAGCTTTCCTACTCGTCGATTTATTGGCTGTCTGGGCGGGTTTGGATGCGCTTGTCTCGGCTTTTGCACCAGGATTTGCCTGACTTAAGGCAATCTGGGGAACAAAGCTGGCAAATGCGATGACAAAGACGAGTGTGAGCTTGGTTTTCTTCATGGCGAATCTCGCTTTTGTGGGGGCAAATCGGGTCGCAAGGCGGATACCAAAGCCTGCAACGCAACAACCAAATTTGCCATATGCGACGAGTTCTACTAGACTTAGTGGTCAGTAATGCGTCACAAACTTAAAGTCATTCCTCAAGATTCTGCACCTAATTTATTCAATTCGCAAGCAATTATGGCCATTTTGGATGTTGTAACCTACCCCGATCCCCGTCTGACCCGCATTGCGGAGCCCGTCAAGATTATCGACAACAAAATCAAGAAGTTGGTCGATGATATGGCTGAAACCATGTATGAAGCGGCAGGTGTCGGCCTCGCCGCCACCCAAGTAGGTGAATTGAAGCGCGTGATGGTCATTGATGTGTCGGAAGAGAAGAACCAGCTCAGGGTCTTTATCAATCCCGAGATCATCAAGAAGGAAGGCACGGCCGTCAACGAAGAGGGTTGTTTGTCGGTGCCCGGTTTCTACGACAAGGTCGAACGAGCGGAAACCGTCATGGTCACCGCTCTGGACCGTGACGGGCAGCGCTTCACGATCAATGCCTCCGGCTTGCTTGCCGTGTGCATCCAGCACGAACTCGACCACCTGGACGGACATGTATTCGTTGAATACCTCTCCCCTTTGAAGGCAAACCGCATCAAGAACAAACTGATCAAGCGCCAACGCGAACTTG
>JANYHZ010000134.1 GCA_025362135.1 Betaproteobacteria bacterium
CGAACCGCCTGACCTTGGTAGTATCCATTTGAGCTGATCCTCTTTCGTTTTCATTCTCGGATTCGACACCCGGATGATAACGATTCGAGGCTCTCAGCCCAACTGCCTCACTCTCAAAAATGCCTTAAGGTAGTGCCATTGCGGCCAGGCTCGAATTCTCCACCCCTCAGGCAAATCACCCGCCTGCACAATATCCACCCGCATGGGCAAATCGCTCTGGCTGAACGCGTCGCGGAGTGCAAATAATTGCTCCAGCGGCAGCGGTTCGCCAGCGATGGCAAGATCAAGATCGGAGTGCGGCTTTACGCGTTGCCGGGCTGCGGCATCGCCTATAACACGCGATCCGAATGCATAAATCTGTTGATGCGGCGCGTGTTGCTGTGTCAACGTGCGCACCAGTACCAAGTAGGGTTCCGCGAGCGCCAGTTCCAGCTTTTCGCCCACGACGAACATGCACTTCGGGCCACCAGTTTACCCAGCAGCACCTCTGCATCACGCAGAAACAACGGCAGCTTGGCGAACACTTGTGCCGCCTTGGCTGGATCGTAGACATGCGCTGTGATGTTTGGCAGTTCACGGTAGCGAAACCAGTCGGCCTCCGCGGTGACCAATCCTCGCTCGACACCGGTGCGAATCATGTCCCGGTATCCGAGCGTATCCAACTCGGCGGGGCTATCCGACATCGCTTCAAGCTGTCGCCCGAGAGACTTCACACAAAGTTCAAAGGTGCACTCGAATCGCTGGATTGACGCATCGCGGACAAATGCATCATCCGGTCGCAGCTTGGCCGCTTCAAGCGCCTCGCCTAACGAGGCGGTGGCCAATTGCAATGAACGAAAATCCACCATGTGCTCTCGTGGGATATGATGAGTTTGAATGATAGTGCAACCAAACGATATTGTTCGCGAAAGGCGCGGCATCACGCGTGACGAAGCGAAAGCCGATCACCAAACGACCCAAGCGAATCTCTGATAAGTAGCAACGAAAGGGGGACCTGCCACGTTTGTTTTTTACGCTCTGCGAAAAGCCGTGCTGGCCTTTCCTCGGAATAACGATGCGGCAAGTGACGACGCCGCCATTTGAACCAAATCCGCGCGAGCTCCGGGCGCCAACGCATGAGTGCTGAACGCTGGCGGCTGACGCTCGCGCTCCTGCTCTCCCTGCTGATTCACACGCTGCTGTTGAGCTTGACCTTCGGTGGCCTGGGGTTTGGGCTTCCGGGCATCGTCTTCCCTTGGCGAGAGCGGCGGATCCAGGCACCCGATCTGCGCGTCGTGCTTGTGCCGGCGCGGGCCACCGCCGCTGAGCCGACAGTTAAGTCGCCTACATTGGTCGCGGAGCCGCTGCAGCAGGAATTGATCGAGCGCATTGTTGTTAATGGAACGGTCCCGACACCTACCGTGTCTTCTGTGCCGACGCCGGGCTTGACGGCCGTAGTGATCGTGCCCGAGGCCAAGGCGACTGCACAGGCCGCGCCGGAGCCGGACATCGCGACCTCTGCAGTTGTTTCCGCAGTTGCTACAAAAACGCCTTCGCGCAACGAAGTGCCCAGTGACGCGCCACCCACACCAATCCCTGTGCCGGAAGTGATCGCAGTGGAGCGGTCGAGTGAGGCCACGTTCGTCGTGCCTCCCCCCCAACCAGCGACGGCTGTCATCGCGGTTGCGCCAGGCGCTCCGAGTGCCCAGACCGTGATGCCGGTCCCTCGAGACGCAGGCGAGGTGGCACAGAAGCGAACTGAGCCCGAGGTACGGGTTGAAGCCGCGCAACTGGAGGCGACGCGTATCGAGGCGGCACGATTGGAGACCGAACGACTAAAGACCGAGCGCCAGGAAGCCGAGCGGCTGGCGGCGGCAAATGTCGAGGCGCAGCGTCAGGAGGCGGCGCGCGTTGTGGCCGCACGAGGGGAGGCCGCGCGATTGGAGTCGGAACGTCAGGACGACGTGCGACAGGCAGCGGTACAGGCAACAGCCGGGAAAGAGGCCGCGCGCATCCAGGCCGAAAAAGAGGAGGACGCAAGACGGGCGGCGCGCCGTGAAGCCATGGGACGTAAGCTCAATGAGGAAGCCGCCGCGCGTGAAGCAGCCGCGACTGCCACTCGCTCGTCCTCCACACTACCGCTGTCGCTGAGCACCGCACGCCGGGGCAGGCTGTGGGGGCGTTCCGACGCCAATGTCGAACTCGTCGAGTACGCGGAGGCGTGGGGCCGGAAGATCCAATTCAATACCTCTGTCGACACGGTTCGCGAAGTGGCGAAGCGGCCTCACACCCATCCCATGGTGTCGGTGGCTATCCGCAGCGACGGATCCGTGGAGTCAGTGATCTTCGTTCTCTCCAGTGGCGTGGCGGAAGTCGATGAAGCGATACGCCGCATCGTGCAAAGCCTAGTGCCCTACCCGGCGTTCCCGCCGGGACTGGCCCGCGAGTTCGACGTGATCGAAGTCCGCCGGACCTGGCATTTCGACACGGCCGTACGGTTGTTCTGATTGAAGAAGGTACTGTGTCAGGGATCAATATTGTTCGCTTAGTCAAATCATCACCGTTCGCCCTGAGGTATCGACGGGCCTACGTGCCAGAAGCCCTTCGATACCTCAGGGCGAACGGTAATTAAACGAACAGCATTGGGTCAGCTTTGGGAGCATAGCATTCGCCCGCCAGCCTGTCTGAGGATGCAACATTGCTAGACCTGACCCCGTTGTTTTTCCTTCGTTGTTTTTCTTCATGTCCATCACGGAAGTGCCCTGCCCTTGAGGCGTGCATTTGAAATTCTCCGGTGCCGGCACGTTTGCCGCGACCGCTGCCACCGCGCGAAACCGGGAGGGCGCTTCAAGCGCGAGTCGAATCGACATAAAACCGCCGGCAGAGACGCCGGTCGCAAACACACGGCCCTGGTCAACGTTGATGTCAGTGATGAGTTTGTCGGCGAGGGCATTCAAGAACACCACGTCATCGACCTCGTGTCCGTTTACGCTGAAGTCGCCGACTTTGCTGCAGTCGTTCCAGTCAAACGTATGTGAATCGGGATAGACGACGGCAAAGCGATGTTCGTCCGCAAGGCGCTCGAAGCCATACCCCGTACCGATTCGAATCTGCGCGCCGTTTTCGCCTGAGCCGTGCATCACCAGCACCAGGGGTGCTCCATTCGGCAGCCCTTGCGGTACGTAAGTCTGATAAGTCCGCTTCAGTCCGCCCGCCTCCATGGTGCCTTTGGTCAGCGTGCCTGAGAGTGTTGGCAGCGCTGGGTCAGGCGAGTAGACGAAGTAGCCGAACAGCGCGCCGCCCAGCGCAACAACGCCGAGCAAGGCCAGCAGGCAGAAACCCAGGAAACGCAAAATATTTTCATTTCGTGCCTTCGACTGGCGATACCGAATCAAATGTGGGATTCCTGATAATCGAGTTCTTCCTCGATATGGTGGAGCACCTCATCGCTGACGAGGTTGTCGCGCCAGATGCGCAACAGTTCCTGGCGCTCGGCGGTGATAGCGGCGCGGCGCAGACGCCGGGCGATGGCGACGCCGGGTTCCATCACCGTCGTGTCATTTAGCGCATCGGGGTCCGGCGTGGATTGCACAATCTTGTCGGCGAACTCAGCGCGAATGCGCGCAACGATGTCGGCATCGGCACCCGCTTCCTTTGCGGCAGTATCAATCGCAGTCGCCGCAGCTGTGCCCAAGGCGGCGCGCGCGATCTGGTGTTCGTCGTGGGTACTCCAATCGTGCCCGACCTTCAGGAAGCGGATCAGCGGTGAAAGTGTCAGCCCCTGCAATATCAGCGTGACGGCGATCACCACGAACGTGAGGAATATGATCAGGTCGCGATACGGGAACGGATCGCCGCCGGGGAGTGTGACCGGCAGCGCCAGCGCAGCGGCCAGCGATACGATGCCCCGCATCCCGCACCAGCTCATGATGACGAGTTCGCTTTCGGGTATGTGCGCTGCGGCCCGCGCGCTGCTCGATTGTGCGCCGCCGCCTGCGAGTGCGCGTGACAGCCATGCCGCCGGATGGATCCAGAGGAAGCGAACGCTGATCGCCACTGCAGTCACCAACAAACCGTAGAGCGCGAGATTGGTGATCGAGGAGGTGCCGAGGCGACCGACGATACCCGAGAGTTGCAGCCCGATGAGCATAAAGACAAGACTGTTGAGCAGGAACACAAACATGTTCCACACCGAGCGCGCGATGATGCGCATTTCCGCAGACACAATCGCCGGCGAATAGCGCCCGCGAATGAGCCCCGCTGCCACCACCGCGAGTACGCCTGAAACGTGGATGGATTCGGCCGCGATGTAGGCCACGTAGGGAACGGCGAGCGTGGTGAGCACCTCGATCATGGTGTCACCGAGGTGCTTGTGAATCGTGATGAACAGGAACGACAACGCCACGCCGACACCGATGCCACCGAATGAAAGCAGCGCGAACTGCGCACTTGCATCGGTGAGTGAAAAAGTACCGGTGAGCACGGCCGCGACGGCGAACTTGTAGATCACCAAACCGGAGGCATCATTAACCAGGCTTTCGCCTTCGAGAATCGTGACAACCCGCCGCGGGATGGACAGGCGCGACAGGATCGCCGTGGCCGCGACGGCATCCGGTGGCGACACGATGGCGCCCAACACGAAAGCGGCAGCCCACGGGATATCCGGCACCAGTAGTTTCAGCGTGGCGCCCACCGCGAGCGTGGTGACGATGACAAGGCCGATGGCGAGCAGGCCGATCGGTCGGAGGTTGGCCTTGAAGTCACGCCAGGACGTGAGCAGCGCGGCCTGATACAGAATCGGTGGCAGCACCAGGATGAGGATCAATTCCGGATCGAACGGCAACTCCGGCAGCTTTGGCACGAAGCCGAGTACGCCGCCCCCGATTACCAGCGCAATCGGATACGGAAACTGGAAGCGCCGCGCAACCCAGCCGAGCGCGACCGAACAGAAAAGAATGAAAAGTAAAAGCTGCAACAGTTCCATAACACGGGAGCCTTTTGACTAAATACAGTCCCGATTGGGCGTGGAACACTTCGGGCGCAGGCTATTTTACGTGGCGCGAACAGGGGTACCAAAGTCGGCGTTGGAAAGCACCGGCCTCAATGCGTTGCAGGGCTTGGAATGCGATCGCGCTCGTGACACCGGTAAAGTGTTCGCCTCGTATTTCGAAACAGAAAACTTACAAACTCCAGCATCGACGTGCCTTCACAGGCTAAAATGGCATGGGAGCCGCGCCGGTATTAGAGTTTACTGGTTCGATGCAGACCTGGAAACCAACGTCAAGACGAAGGGCGTGTACGGCAATGTGCTGCCGTTCTTTTCCGCGGTCCGACCGATATTGTCGCGTCGGCGCGCAACACTCCTTAACGACTACGACTTTGCGCATAGCCGACAGCAACCTTAAGCAGCGGGCTGACTAGCGTACAAACAACGCAATCAGAATGATAATTGGGATCGGTACCCCCAGAAATAACAACAGTAGTGAACGCATAATTGTCTCCGTTTAGTGATGGTAGTGAATTGGTAATCAGGCGTCGCGGCTGCGTCCGCCGTACGTTGCGCCCAGGCTCGCGACAAATGCACCGATAAGTAACGAGATGAAAAGCCAGAGCGCTGCATAGGCGGAAGCATTACGTGCCTTGTCTGCCGCTTCTCGTGCCGCTGTTTCGGCCTCGCGCAGTTTTGTCTGCATACGCACATAGGTATCCGTCACGCGTTTTTCAGCTTCCTGTTGGGTCAGGCCGGTACGTTGAGCCACAATCTGGCCGATATATCGAACGTCATCCGCAGCCATCGCACCGGTTCGCACCGTGGTCATAAAAATTCGGCTGACTTCCGCGGCGGGGAAGGCCGTCGTCGGCGCGCTATTTGCAGGAGCGGCAGTCAAGTCTCGACGAAATAAAGAATCGACAAAGTAACCCATTGGCCCCGCATCGTCGGATTTCGCCATGTCGGTACCCACAGCTGCAGCGCCGCCCGCTGTTGCAGCGACCGCCGTCGTTGCGGCACCCCCGGCAACGGCGGCACCAGCCTGAACGCCGCCGCTGACGATGGAGCCAATAACGGAAGTCAACAGTGCCGCAGTGGTAAGCGATGCAATCGCCCAGGCAAGAAATCCATGGGCGGTATCGCGAAAATAAACTTCATCAGTATGCACGGCAGCCCACTTCGTTCTGAGCCGCCCGGCAAGGTAGCCGCCCATGCCGGAAGCAACGAGTTGCGTGATGGTGATCCACGCAATGGTTGAGACGCCGAACGCTGCAGCACTCACCCCATCCTGTTTCCACGGGGAGACCGAAGACAGGCCCAAACCGATACCGAGCATAAGCAGAATAAGCGATAGCGCGGCTGCCGCAGCGGCACCCGCGAAAATTGCCCCCCAGGACACCCCGCTTACATTGGCGTCGCCAATATTTTCATTTCGAGCGGTCGGCGCGTAGGCGCGACCCGTGTTGTCGAGCGTTGCAGAGTTTGAGGGCGCCATATTTCCTCCTTGAATTTGAGTGGGAATTTTGGAACAGGAATGCCCTCGTGCGATGTAGGACTCTGGCGCAACTGCAAGTAAGAATTTCGACCAATGTGTAAAGGCGGAAGTGTCGGTTGTCGCCCGACAATAAACACGATGCGCGGCCTACATCCAGACTTGTTTCAAATTGGCATCATTACTTCTGCACTGTCACGAAATGTGTGCGCAGGGATTTTCGACTCAATTTTGATAAAGGATCAATCATGGCAAACAAAAAAGCTGTCTCAGCCCAAATGGACGCAATCGCGCTTCTAATGGACGACCACAAACGGGTGAAGGGTCTGTTTGAAGAGTTTAAAAAATTTGAAGACTCGCCCGAAGGCGAGTTTGATGATTTGAAGCAGGAGCTCATTGACTCCGCTTGCGCTGAATTGAAAATTCACGCACAGGTGGAAGAAGAAATTTTCTACCCGGCTGTTCGCAGAGCGTTACCCGATGAAGATGCGCTGCTGAACGAAGCCGAAGTGGAGCACGCAGGTGCAAAGGACCTGATCGCACAAATCGAAGACGGAAGTGCTGACGACCCCATGACCTGCGCGCGCTTCACGGTGCTGGGCGAATATATCGACCATCACGTCAAAGAGGAAGAAACCGACATGTTTCCAAAGGTACGCAAGGCGCATATGAATTTGGGCGCACTGGGGAAATCGATGTCCGAACGCAAGGAAGAATTGAAAGCGGAGATGGGCGTGACACCTTACGATGAAGTGCCTGACTTTGCCTCAAACGGTGCAGAAAAACGTGCTTCGTTATGGGAACGCATAACTTCCGCGACGACGGCGCGTGTGAGCCGATAACTTCCGCGAGTTTTTTGAAGCACGCCAACTGGCGCGCCTCTTCGACGATTTTGCCGCCGAGAAGCGCGCCGATATTCGTTTTACGCTAACGGCAACGTCTTAGCGCCAATATCCTCGACCTGAAGGATAAACCGTACCGGATGCTGATCCGTATCGACCACCGCCGCAACCGTGATGCGGGTCCAGACAAGTTGCCCCCGAGCCGCTTGCCACTGCATCTCAACCTTATAGTTGCGCACCTTGCCGGTGCCGAGCGAAGCGAACGCGGACAGGCAGACATCTCTATCGCCGGGTCGAATGAAGTCCTCGATATTTTTCAGAAGAATATCCACTTCCCGATAACCGAACATATCGCAAAAAGCCGCGTTTACTTCGAGCAAGGAAAGATCGGGGCTTAGCAGCGCCATACCGATCGGTGCATTATCGAAGGCTTGTCGAAAGCGCTGCTCGGCGTCGATCTTCTGCCGTAGCGTTTTCGCCTGAAGTTCTTCCCCCAATTGCGCCACTTTTCGCGCGGCAAGGCGCAATTCGAGTTCGTCCACGACCACCGCGGCCAAGCTATGCAGCATGCGCATTTGGCCTTCTGTGACTTCACGGGGTTTCTTGTCAAGAACGCAAAGCGTGCCAAGTTTGAATCCGTCAGAAGTCTTGATGGGTGCTGCCGCATAAAAGCGCATACCCGCCTCGCCAGCCACCAGCGGGTTGGCCAGTGCCTGCGGATCGACCCTGGCATCATTGATGACCGTTGGCGCGTCTCTGAGAATGGCGGAGGCGCAAAGACCCGGGTCCCGCGCAACCTGCTCAATATCAACGCCGTGATGAGACTTGAACCAGATGCGGTCGTGATCGACGATGCTCACGATCGCAATTGGCACGTTGAAGAGGGAAGCGGCGATAGCGGTGATGTTGTCAAACGTCCCGTCACGCGGGGTGTCGAGAATGGCATAGCGGTCTACGGCAGCTTGGCGATCGATTTCGGTTGTTACACTCATGACAGTTCCCTGTAAATGGCTTTTCAATGCAGAGTCGCTTCGAGCGCGAAATGGAATGGTCAATTTCGCCAGAGGTCGCGACGAGTTGGCCGCTAAACTGCGACGCTAATAGCGAATCTTTCATAATACAGCCACGTCAATAGTCGTGGCAAACTACCCGCCATGTGCACAAACTTCATCCCAACACCGTCGGACATGCTGGTGCAGTTCGGCATTGAGCGCGCGCCCTTCGATTACAAGGAGGAAGCCTATCCCGGCTACGATGCGCCGATCGTTGCGCACATCGTGCGCGCGAAAGATGCGGTGGACAGCAAGCGCGAATGCGTGCCGGCGCGATTCGGTTTGATCCCGCCCAATATTGGTCCTGACGACGTCAAGAGTTTCGTTCGCAAATATCACACCAATAATGCGCGTGCGGAGACGGCGAGCCAACGGCGCAGCTTTCGCAACGCATGGAAGAGCCGACAGTACTGCCTGATTCCGGTGTCGTGCTTTTATGAGCCCAATTGGGAAAGCGGCAAAGCAGTGCGCTGGAAAATATGGCTAAAGGACACGGAATCGTTTGCCATCGCCGGACTGTGGGAGCAATGGCAGCACGGTGAGCAATCGTTCTATTCCTTCACCATGCTGACAGTAAATGCCGACGACCATGCGGTCATGCGCCGCTTCCATCGGCATGGGGAAGAGCGGCGCATGCCGGTGATACTCCATCCGGGCGATTACGATCGCTGGCTGAACGCGACACCCGAAGAGGCCTTCCGCATGTGTCAGTCTTATCCGGCGGAACGGATGCAGTCCGAGCCAGCGCCCACGCCGCCACGCAAGGCACTGAAGATTGCGTTGCCGTAGTAGCGTTACCATGTAGTTTGATCAGGAACCGGGGATGACATGCTTGTGAGTTCGTGCCTGCTATGAATCTGCTGTGTATTTCCTTGCTGCAAATTGCCCGCGTGCTGCTTGTTTGCGTGGCTTGCGCGTTCACCGCCAGCGCCCATGCCGTCGTCTTTCGCTGGTCCAGCCAGGGTGATTTCCTGACAGCCGATCCGCATGCGCAGAACGAGGGGCTCAACAACCTCATCAACGATCATGTCTATGAACACCTGACGGTGCGCGGCAAGCAACTGGAAATCCTGCCAGCGC
This sequence comes from Betaproteobacteria bacterium, assembly GCA_025362135.1. Lineage (GTDB taxonomy): Bacteria > Pseudomonadota > Gammaproteobacteria > Burkholderiales > Usitatibacteraceae > UKL13-2. Next base: position 9,436 of record JANYHZ010000134.1, read on the forward strand.
TGGCCGAGTCCTGGATGAAGGTGAACGACGTGACGTGGCGCTTCACTTTACGGCGCGGTGTGAAATTTCATGACGGCGCAGCTTTTACAGCCGACGACGTGGTGTTCTCGTTTGATCGCGCACAGTCGGCGGGCTCAAACTTCAAGGTCTTCGCCGGCCCCCTGGGCAAGGCGAGCAGGATCGATGACTTCACGGTCGAAATCGTGACCCCGCGTCCGCATCCGGCCTTCCTGGCCAACGTGACTGTCGTCAGTATCATGAGTCGCAAATGGACGGAGTCGCACCAATCAGTGATACCGCAGGATTACAAGACCGGCGTGGAAACCTATGCCTCGCGCAATGCCAACGGCACCGGCCCGTTCAAGTTGATTAGCCGCCAGGCGGAAGTGAAAACAGCTTTGCAAAAAAACGCCGCCTGGTGGGGCATCAAGGCTGGGCGCTTCGAAGGCAACGTGACCGACGTGCAGTATTTGCCGATCAAGTCGGACGCGACGCGCATGTCGGCGTTGATCACCGGTGAGATCGACTTTGTGCTGGACCCGCCACTGCAGGATATTCCCAGGCTCAAGCGCGAGGCGCGCGTAAAGATCATCGAGGGCCCGGAGAATCGCGTGATCTTTCTCGGCATGGATCAGGGTCGCGATGAGCTGCCGTACAGCAGTGTGAAGGCCAGCAATCCGTTCAAAGATATTCGGGTGCGCCAGGCGATCTATCACGCCGTCGACATCGAGGCGATCCGCACGCAGGTGATGCGCGGCTTCTCGGTTCCCACCGGCAGCATCATTGTGCCGGGGTCGTTCGGCTATGGCACCAACATGGAAGGCCGGCTTGCCTTTGATGCCGCGCGTGCCCGCAAGCTGTTGATAGAAGCGGGTTATCCGATGGGATTCGAGATCACGCTCGATTGCCCGAACAATCGCTACGTAAATGATGAACGCATCTGCATCGCCATTGCCGCGATGCTCGAACGCATCGGCATTCGCACACGCGTCTCCGCGATGGGGCGCGCGCAATTTTTCCAGAAGCTTGAGCGGCGCGATTCCAGTTTCTTCCTCTATGGCTGGGGTGGCGCGCCAAGCGATGGCACCACCTTTCTCACGCCGCTGGCACACAGTTTCGACGGCAAGGGGCGCGGCGATTTCAACATGGGCCGTTTTGCTGATGCCGAAGTGGATCGCGATATCGATCAAGCTTCGGGCGAAATGGATGATGCAAAACGCCTGTTGCTTCTTTCTTCGGCGGCGATGCGGGTGCGCGATCAGGTTTATCTGATCCCGCTGCACCGGCAGATTATTCCGTGGGCCGCACGCTCAGGCACGAGTGTGGTGCATCGTTCGGATAACGTGCTGCGCGCGGAATGGGTCGTGTTGCCGTAATCAGCCGTTCGTGAATGTCAGTCGTTGAAAAATGAAACCCATCCTCTACACTTT
>JANYHZ010000145.1 GCA_025362135.1 Betaproteobacteria bacterium
CTGGGTCTCGCCGTCATTTTTGGCATGCTCAATATTGTCAATTTCGCCCATGGCGCGCTGTATATGATGGGCGCGATGTTTTCCTGGCTGCTGCTTAAATATGCCGGTGTCAATTACTGGTTCGCGTTGATACTGGCGCCCATTGGCGTGGCAATCGTCGGCGCGATCATCGAGCGAACGATGCTACGCTGGTTGTACCAGTTGGACCATTTGTATGGCCTGCTGCTGACGTTCGGTCTGGCGCTGATACTTGAAGGTATTTTTCGTGAGGCCTTCGGCTCGTCTGGCGCACCATACGATGCGCCTGAAGTATTCAAGGGAGTGTTCGATCTCGGCTTCATGTTTCTGCCGAAATACCGTGCCTGGGTGGTATTGGCTTCCACGGTCGTGTGCCTCGCAACCTGGTACATGATCGAAAAGACCCGGCTCGGGGCCTATCTGCGTGCGGGAACGGAAAATCCCAAACTGGTACAGGCGTTTGGCATCAATGTGCCGCTGATGGTGACGTTGACGTACGCGTTCGGGGTCGGCCTCGCCGGCCTCGCCGGCGTATTGGCGGCACCCGTGTATCAAGTGAGCGCTTTGATGGGCTCCAACATCATCATCGTCGTGTTTGCCGTGGTTGTGATCGGTGGTATGGGTTCAATCATGGGTTCCATTCTCACCGGATTAGCACTTGGTCTCATCGAAGGGCTGACCAAGGTTTTTTATCCAGAGGCATCATCGACGGTTGTATTTATCATTATGGCGATCGTGCTGCTGATTCGTCCCGCAGGTCTTTTTGGAAGAGAGAAATGAACAAGAAGACTCTCTATCTGGTGTTAGTGGCCGCCGCCATCGCGGCACCGTTCATCGGCTACCCGATTTTTCTGATGACGTGCCTTTGCTTTGCTTTGTTTGCCTGTGCGTTTAATTTACTCATTGGCTTTACCGGCCTCCTCTCGTTTGGCCATGCGATGTTTTTCGGTTTCGCAGCTTACGTCTGTGCGCACGCAGCCAAAGTGTGGGGCTGGACACCCGAACTGTCGATCCTGTTCGGCACGGGATGCACGGCGGTTATTGGCTATCTCGTCGGCTGGCTTGCCGTACGGCGCCAGGGCATTTACTTCGCGATGGTGACATTGGCACTGTCGCAAATGGTCTATTTCTTCTGCGTCCAGGCACCCTTTACGTATGCCGAAGACGGTATCCAAAGCATTCCACGCGGCAAATTCCTCGGTTTGATTGACCTCAACAACGACACCGCAATGTATTTTTTCGTGCTTGCGATTTTCATCGGCGGGTTCTGGCTGATTTACCGGATCATTCATTCGCCGTTTGGGCAGGTGTTGAAATCGATTCGCGAAAACGAGCCGCGGGCAATATCACTGGGTTACGACGTCGACAAATATAAATTGGTGGCTTTTGTGTTGTCGTCAGCCATTGCCGGTCTCGCCGGTGCGACCAAGTCTCTGGCACTCGGCATCGCAACGTTGACCGATGTCGGCTGGCAGATGTCGGGGGAAGTCGTATTGATGACCTTGCTGGGCGGTATGGGAACGATCCTCGGCCCTGTCGTTGGGGCCACAACGATCATCACCATGCAAAATTACCTGTCCGGTTTCGGCTCATGGGTCACCGTGATCATGGGGGTTACGTTTGTCGTCTGCGTGCTGCTGTTTCGCCGCGGCATCGTTGGCGAGATCGAGCATCGTCTCGGCAAGACTTCATCGAATTAGCAGCGCGAACGCAATTCCCCGGAGACTTTCCGCACACAAAATCGAAATGGTTTGTGCTGCTTTCTGGCGCTTCTCGTCTATAATTCAAACGGTCGTTTTAATTCATTTTTCCCTATTTCGAGACCGTATGAAAATTATCGTTCCCGTCAAACGTGTGGTCGATTACAACGTCAAGGTTCGCGTCAAGGCAGACCAGAGCGGTGTGGAATTGGCCAATATCAAAATGTCCATGAATCCCTTCGACGAAATTTCCGTCGAGGAAGCCATCAAGCTCAAAGAAGCCGGTGTGGCGACAGAAATCATCGCTGTCTCGATCGGTGTGACGCAGTGCCAGGAAACGCTTCGTACCGCGCTGGCCATGGGTGCCGACCGCGCGATTCTGGTTGAAACCAGCGCGGAAGTGCAGCCACTCGCAGTGGCGAAATTGCTGAAGGCGATCTGCGAGAAGGAATCCCCGCAGTTGGTCATTCTGGGCAAGCAGGCGATCGATGACGATTCAAATCAGACCGGCCAGATGTTGGCAGCGCTGATGAATTGGCCGCAGGCGACGTTTGCGTCGAAGGTCTCAGTGGACGCGGGCATCGCAGAAGTGATGCGCGAAATAGACGGCGGCATGGAAACCATCGAGATCAAGCTGCCGGCAATTATCACCGCCGATCTGCGTTTGAATACTCCACGCTACGCGACCCTGCCCAATATCATGAAGGCGAAGAAAAAACCGATGGACGTAACGACACCGGAAGCACTTGGCGTAGACATCACGCCGCGCTTGAAAACGCTGAAAGTGGTGGAGCCACCGAAGCGCAAAGGCGGGGTCATCGTTGCCGACGTAGCCGCACTGGTGGACAAGCTCAAGAACGAAGCCAAGGTGATTTGAACATGACGATTCTCGTACTCGCGGAACACGACAACTTGCACCTGAAACCCGGTGTGACCAATGCCGTGGCTGCCGCACAGAAAATCGGCGGAGAAATTCATCTTCTTATTGCAGGGAGCGCATGCAGCGGTGCCGCCAGCGCAGCAGCCCAGGTCGCAGGTGTTACCAAAGTATTAATCGCAGATGCAGCGCAATACGGTGATGGAACACCCGAAAATCTTGCGCCGTTAATTGTTGGTATCGCAAAAAATTATTCGCACGTGCTCGCATCTGCTTCGGCCTATGGCAAAAATCTCATGCCGCGTGTGGCGGCATTAATGGATGTCGCGCAAATTTCAGAAATCATCAGCGTTGAGTCCCCTGACACCTTTGTGCGCCCGATCTACGCCGGAAACGCATTCGCGACCGTTCAATCCACCGATACCATCAAGGTCATCACGGTGCGTGCGACAGGATTCGATGGCGTCGCGGCAACGGGTGGCACTGCGACGACAGAAAATATTATGGCGGGTGCAGATACCGGCCAGTCAAAGGTACTCAGGCAGGAGCTCACCAAATCGGATCGCCCCGAACTCGTCGCCGCCAAACGCATTGTTTCCGGCGGGCGCGGTATGGGCGACGGGGAAAAGTATCGCCAGTTGCTCGAACCACTCGCAGATAAATTGGGTGCTGCCCTTGGTGCCTCCCGCGCCGCAGTGGACGCAGGCTTTGTGCCTAACGATTATCAGGTCGGCCAGACGGGCAAGATCGTCGCACCCGAGCTCTATATTGCGGTCGGCATTTCGGGTGCGATCCAGCACCTGGCCGGAATGAAAGACAGCAAAGTGATTGTGGCTATCAACAAGGATCCTGAAGCGCCGATTTTCCAGGTTGCGGACTACGGATTGGTGGGCGACCTTTTCGCGCTGGTGCCCCAGTTGACCGCCGCGCTATAACCGTAATCATTCCCCGCAATGGGGAAGGGATCAATGGAGTACAGCATGTCCGAATATAACGCGCCTCTCAAAGACATCAATTTTCTGCTTGAGCATGTCATCGGCCTGGAAGAAATTGCCCGGCTGCCTGGCTGCGAAGAAGTCACGCCGGACCTGGTCAGCGCGATTTTCGAAGAAGCGGGTAAATTCTCCAAAGAAGTACTGGCGCCGATCAATCGCAGTGGCGATCTGGAAGGCGCGAAAATTTCCAACAACGTCGTCACCACGCCGAAGGGTTTCAAAGAAGCCTATTGGAAATATGTCGAGGGCGGCTGGAGCCAGCTCGAAGCGCCCGTTGCATTCGGCGGTCAGGGGCTGCCGCATATCGTTGCCACTCCGGTGTCGGAAATGCTCGGTAGCGCCAATATGGCGTTCAAGCTTTGTCCGCTTTTGACGCTCGGCGCGATTGCGGCGCTCGACGAGCACGCATCTGCCGATGTAAAGAACAAATTCATTCCCAGCATGGCCGCAGGCAAGTGGACCGGGACCATGAACCTGACCGAGCCACAGGCAGGTTCCGATCTGGCGCTCGTGCGTTCCAAAGCAATACTGCAGGCCGATGGCAGCTACAAAATTTCCGGGCAGAAAATTTTTATCACGTATGGGGAGCACGACTATACGGAAAATATTATTCACCTGGTGCTCGCGAGAATCGAGGGCGCGCCCGACGGCGTAAAGGGCATCTCGCTATTCGTGGTGCCCAAATTTTTGGTGAATGCGGATGGATCATTGGGCGCGCGCAATGACGTGAAGTGCGTTTCGATCGAACACAAAATGGGCATACATGGCAGCCCCACCTGCGTGATGGTGTACGGTGACGCGGGCGGCGCGACCGGCTACGTCGTGGGCGAGCCCAATCGCGGCATCGAATACATGTTCGTGATGATGAACGCGGCGAGGCTGGGTGTGGGGCTGGAAGGCGTGTCGATTTCCGAACGCGCTTATCAGCACGCGCTGGTTTGGGCTCGCGAGCGCGTGCAGGGTCGGCCTGTCACGCCGGTGCCTGCCTCGTTTGGCCCATCGCCCAAATCAGTACCAATCATTTATCACCCGGATGTCAAACGCATGTTGCTGACCATGCGTGCCTATGCGGAAGCAACACGCGCGTTGACCTATTACACCTCGGCGTGTCTGGATATCGCCGAACGGTCAATCGATGAAAAACAGAAGCGCACGAATCAAGCTCTGGTCGAGCTGCTGATACCGATCGTCAAGGGTTGGAGCACCGAAATCGGCATCGAGGTGACATCACTGGGAATCCAGGTGCACGGTGGCATGGGCTTTATCGAGGAAACCGGTGCCGCGCAGTATTACCGCGATGCGCGCATATCGGCGATTTACGAAGGCACCACCGGTATTCAGGCCAACGATCTGGTCGGGCGGAAAGTCGGGCGCGAAGGTGGACAGACCGCATTGGCGCTGATCGCGGAAATGGAAAAACTGCCAGCGTTGTTGCTGGCGATGAATGATGTGAATTTGAAAGCGGTCGCGGCGCAGTTGACCACCAGCATCGCCAGTGCAAAACGTGCGACCGACTGGATCGCCACCATGTTCCCAAACAATCCTGCGGCCGTGTTTGCAGGTGCAGTGCACTATTTGAAATTGATGGGCACCGTCACCGGCGGCTGGATGATGGCACGCGCGGCGCTCGCGGCTGCAACGCAAATCAAAGCCGGTGACGGCGACGGCGATTATCTGAAAGCCAAGATCATGACGACGCGTTTTTACGCTGATCATATTCTGACGATGGCCCCGTCATTTGCCAATGCGGTTATTCAAGGCGCTGATAGCGTGTTACAAATGGAAGAAGCGTTGTTTTAGACGTAGATCAAGCATTGGCGATGCTCTGCAAGGCTTTTATGCCTGAAAGCCGCTCCAGTGCTAGGGTTTTTCGTTTGAACAACGCGTCCTTGTCAACGCTCGCAATTTTCGACAGTTGACCGAATCGACGCCAGCCAGGCATCACAACTTGCATCCAGCGGTGGCGCACGCAACGAGACAATCTTCTGTTGAGATTTCGACCAGCAGGCGACGTGCTTCGGCCAGACGGTGTCGGCACGTTCAGCAATGGCGGCCAGTGTGCGTGCGTCCGCGAGGCGCGGGCGAACCACTTCAAGCTGCCGTGCCATCCCGTTGCAGAACTGTCGCTGCCGCAGTTGGATTTCTGACGCGAGTGTAGGCAAAACCTGGTGGAGATAAGGCTGCTGCTGGATCGGCTCCAACACGAGGCCGCCTTGCGCATTTCGCGCCATCACCACGGCACCGTCATGGTCCGGCACCAATAACATCGTGAGGCCCGCGTTGCCTGCGGCCCAAGGCGGCACGGCCTGGGTAATCATGCGCATGCCCGCCTGCACGCGCCATGCCGCGCGAAGATGCCCCCACAGCACGCCACTGCCGGTGAGCACAGCCAGCGACAGCGCAGCGCTTGCTACCAGTAGCCGGCGTGATGAGCGAATCAAGGGAGATTTCGGTTGCGAAACAAGCACGCCCACCGCAATCATGAGCCAGGCAACCGGGCCATATGTAAGCCGCCCACCTTCGCCATTCGCACTCATCCCGCCCAGATTGAGCAGCGTCGCCAACGCCAGACCGCCACTCGCAGCCGCCAACGCAAGTGCGATCCGCCAATGGGGCATTGGCCGCGACAATGCGCCGGGCAGGAGTGCGGCCGCGAAGGCAACGAGATAGACGGCAGACAGGGCGGGCGTCGCTTCGGTCAGTGCATTCCACCATGGCTTGAGCGACTGCACAGAATTCCAGAACTTGACGTGCAACGCGACAGTTCCGCCAGCGACAGGGGTGTAAATCTGCCACGCATTGCCAAACAGAAAAGCGCGCCACGCCAGGAACAACCCTGCGACGACAAACGCCGCAACCACCGCCCAGCGTTGCGGTCGTGAGAGCCGAACCGGCCAGGCAACGGCGAGCAGCACCATTTGCAAGGGCGCCACGGCAGCCGATTCCTTGAAGCCCAGCGCTGCGATTAGTAGCAGCGGAAGTCCGTACGCCAATCGTGACGCGATTGCTGTCTTGCTTCCCGCCCAGAGGTAAACCCCTCCCAGTGTGAGCAAGGTAACCCAGCCGTCAGACCGCGCCGACATCCAGTAGACACCCTCGGCGATGGTGGGGCAGAGGCCAAACAGTAGTGCCGCAAGCGGTGCGGCGAGAGTCGCATCACAATCGAAACGCTCTGCAAATCGCCTGACGAGCAAGCCGACGAGAAACGTATTCGACAAATGAACGGCGAAGTTCACCAGATACCATCCGCCGTAGTGCGTATCGGCGATCACGTAGTTCAGCGCTAGGCTGAGCATCATCATCGGTCGATAAAACGCGCCCTCGGACGACACCGGTTCGGCGAACAAGCGAAGTGTGTCCGGCCAAAGTGTTCCCTGCTGCGAGAGAAAATAGACGCGATGCAGGTTTGCCACGTCGTCGCCATGCCAAAAGCCGCCAAATCCGGGCGCGTAGAAAATCGCCACGAGGAAGATCGGTAACCAGAGCAGCCGCGTTGGATTTTCGCGAAGAAAACCAGCCATCACCGCGTGCCAGCGCCTTGCCGGGCGTGATTCAGCATCGTGCGATTGAGGACGAACGAAACCGGCGTGGTAATGACGAGCGCCATGCCGAGGGCCAGACGTGGACCGATGCCCGCGAATAGCCCAAATAGATGTATCAGGCCGGCCGTCAACACGTACTGCGCCAGATAAACAAGCGGATAGACTCGGGCGATTTTCCAGTCGAGTGGTTTTCGAAACACGTAGCGGGAATTGCCGATATACGCGAGACCGATGCCCAAGGCGAATACAAGCGCATAGGCAAGTTGCGGATGCATCACATATACGAGCAGGCAGTAGACGAGGTACGTGACCAGCGTGTTAAAGGCACCGAACAAGACAAAACGAATTCCCTGTTCACGGACAGTCGGTTCGGGCTGCGGCAGATTCATGCCGGCCGGATCGCGCGCAGGAACTCGTCGTAGTCGCGAACATAATCACTGGCGTCGTAATGTTCCGACGCGAATACCAGCAATACGGCGTCTGACGAATAACGATACTGCGTGGCCCAGACCAGCGGCGAAATGTGCAGGCCCGCATCCGGCCGGTCCAACTGAAATTCCTCGCGATGCGCGCCATCATCGGCCACCACCGATATGCTGCCGCGCACGCAGACCAGGAATTGATGGCAGAGGCGATGCGCATGCTCGCCACGCACCTCGGTGCTGGGTACGTCGAACACCACAAAATAGCGCTTGGGCGCAAACGGCAGATCGCGTCCGAATTCCCCCGCCGACAGCATGCCGCGCATGTCCTCGAAGCGCGGCAGTCGATGGTATGTCACACCTTTAACGGCGGAGGAGCGGGTATTCGGGGCAATGTTGCCGGATATCGCACCTGCGGTTGTCGCAGGCACCGCCGATGCGTCGCTGCCGCTGACGTAGCCGACGATACGCGCCGGATTGCCCGCCACGATGGCGTGGTTGGGCACATCGCGCAGCACCACGGCACCGGCACCTACCATCGCTTCTCGGCCGATATTAATGCCGGGAAGAATGGTCGCGTTGGCGCCGATCGATGCGCCACGCTCCACCCTCGTACGCGAAAACTGCGCGGGTGGCTGGCGGCTGCGGGGAAACGGGTCATTGGTGAAGGTGACGTTCGGGCCGACGAAAACATCGTCCTCCAGCGTCAAGCCGTTCCACAATTGCACCCCGCATTTAACCGTCACCCGGTCACCGACGCGCACATCGTTTTCGACAAAAACGCCATCGCATATATTGCAATCATCGCCAATAACCGCGCCAGGCAAGATGTGCGCAAACGCCCATACGCGGGTGTTGTCACCGATATTGACTGACTCGCAAATGGCCCGCGGATGAATCATCTTGCTCACGATGTTGATTTCCTTTGCGTAGACGAAAGTGCGGATGGCACGAAGCGGCGCGCGTGCATCACCACCGCGAGCGGACGCGCTTTGGTGTTTTCATACGCGCGCCAGACGTAGGAGCCGATGATGCCGAGGCCAAGCATATTGAGCCCCGCGAAGAAGACGATGGCGATGACGGTTGCGGAGTAACCCGGAACGTCGATGGCGCCGCTGATGCGGCTGATGAACACGACCAATCCCATCGCAACGCTTGTGATCACACCGAATACGCCCAGGGCGACAAAAATTTTTATCGGCAAATCCGAAAAAGAATAAATACTGTCCAGCAGATACTTTAGCTTCGGTCCGAATCGCCAGGCGCTGCGACCATGTTGCCGCTGCTGGCGCACGTACGGAATGAGCTTGCGGCGAAAGCCGAGCCAGAACAGTTGTCCGACCAATGAAGTATTGGCTTCGTGGAGTTTCAGTAGCTCGTCGCGGAAGGCGGCATTGCAGGCAAACACATCCACGCCACCTCGCGGTAGTTCACGCTGGATAAAGGTTCGGTAGATACCCCAGAACATGCCGGAAACGAGACGCGTCATCCATGGATCGTCGCGGGCAACGCGGGTGCCGAGTGCAACATCGCATTCATTGTTTTGCAATGCGGCAAAAGAATCAGCGATGAGTTTCGATGGCTCCTGAAGATCGGCAGCCATCACGGCGAAGTAACGACCCTTGGCGGCCTTGAGGCCTTCGCGAATCGCCGCAAACGAGCCGAAATTGCGCGACAGCACCAGTAAATGCGACGGGTACGGCGCGGAGGACAGACCATTCGCCAGCAGCTCGACGCATCGATCAGGACTGCCATCGACAACACACATGACATCGATACCGCCGCTGACCTGCTGGTTCAATTGCGCGAACCGATCAAGCAATTGCGGAATATTTTCCTCATTGCGGTAGACCGGAACGATCAAGGTGCATTCGGCGGTCAAATCAGGGCCTGAAGCGGTTGCAGGCGTCGATGACATGCGCAATTTCCTCTTCGCTTAGGGTTGGGTGGCAGGGAAGGGTGAGGATTTCGTCGGCCAGTGCTTCCGTCACGTGCAGAAGTGTGGCGGCAAAGCGATCTGCGAATATTGGCTGGCGATGATCCGGCACAGGATAATGAATGTCGGTCTGCACGCCAGCGTCGAACAAGTGCGCTGCAAGCTGCCTTCGATACGGCGACCGCACGACGTAGAGATGGACGACATCCGATTCGCCGTCTCGGTGCTGGGTGGTGATGTGCGCATTGCTGATACCGTCGAAGTAACGCCGCGCGATTGATCGCCGTGCGTCGTTCTGTACGTCGAGCCAGCCCAGTTTGACACTGAGGAGCGCGGCCTGCATCTCATCGAGACGTGAATTGCGTCCACCGGAAAGTTCGCACTGGTATTTGTGTTTCCAGCCATACTGACGAAGTTGACGAGCGCGGACCGCGAATGATTTGTCATTCGATATGATCGCACCGCCATCACCCAGCGCGCCGAGGTTTTTGGTTGGATAAAAACTGAAGCAGCCAATGTCGCCGAATGTCCCGGCATGTTCGCCGCGTCGGCGGGCACCGTGCGCTTGCGCGCAATCTTCAATAACGATAGCGCCAAAATCGTGTGCGGTGTCGACCAGTTCTTCGACTGCCGCCAGCCGACCATAAAGATGGGTAACGATCACCGCGCGTGGCCGCTGTTCGAGCGCGGCTCGCAGCGATGCAGGGCTCATGGACATCGTCGCTGGATCAACGTCCACGAAAACCGGTTCCGCTGCGCAAGCCGTAATGGCGATGGTGGCGTACATCCCGGCGTTGGCGGTGGTGACTACTTTGTCTCCGGGCTGGATGTCGGCTGCGCGCAACGCAATCTCAAGCGCGTCCGTGCCATTGCCCACACCGACACAATGTCCAACGCCGCAATAATCGGCAAAGCTATTCTCAAAGCGCGCCGCCTCATCGGCGAGCACGTACCAGCCCGATGCAATGACGCGCTCGCAAGCGCTGCGCAGTTCATCAAGCCCGGCGTGGTGACCCCTCGCAAGGTCGTTGAGAGCAATCATTGAAGGGTAATTGGTAGAGGTGGCATCTAAATCACGACACTAGGCGCGTCGGTAGTATGCCACCAACCGCAAGAATATTTCGGGAGCGGAGAGACTGTTCGCGGTGTAGCTCGGGATTATCCTGGCAGGCAAGGTCAAGCATCGGTGCGGATCACCAACTACTTTCTGTCTGAGAGCCGCGCCGGTGCTTGAGTTTCTAGAGCGTGCCGATCGGATTGCGCATCACGCCGATGCCTTCGACTTCGGTCTCCAGCAGATCACC
>JANYHZ010000168.1 GCA_025362135.1 Betaproteobacteria bacterium
CGCACATCATTTCGACGTGCTGGTGATATCGGAACAAGTCGGTATTGCCAAGCCCCACCGCGATATCTTTGACCACGCACTCACACTCATGGGCGAGCCGTCGCGTGATCGGGTGCTGATGGTTGGCGACAATCCCGACTCGGATATCCTGGGTGGCATTAACGCGGGGCTGGATACGTGTTGGGTGAATCTGGATGGTCGGACAGTGCCGGGGGGTGTGAACCCGACGTATCAGGTAACCTCGCTGGCCGAACTCGAACGTCGTTTACTCGCGGCAAAGAACTGACTTGAACTCACGTACCTGCGCTCGAAATTGCGGCCGGTCACAACGTCATAGTTCGACAATACTCTTGAACCCGCCCCAGAACATGCGCTTGCCATCAAAGGGCATGTTCTTTGCATCCATCCCGGCGACTCGAGGATCCTTCATCACCTTTGCATTCACGCTGTCCCGGTGTTTCCTTGATTTGTAAACAATCCAGGAGAACACTACCGTCTCATCGGGTTTCAGCTTGACGCTCTGCGGGAACGAAGTGACCTTACCCGGTTTCACGTCGTCTGCAACGCATTCTGTGTATTGCAACGCGCCATATTCAATCCAGATCTTGCCGAACTTTCGTGCCATGGCGCGATACGCCATGAGGTTTTTCACGGGTACGGGTACAACAAAACCATCAACATAGTGAGCCATTCGGGTCTCCTGGGTTAGGACGTTGGGTGAGGATAGAGTCTATCGCTAATCCTTATGGGCTGGGTAGATGCGCTCGAGCGCATCGCCAATCGAATCGGTCGTCGCGGATGATTGATCCCGCTATATTCCGCCGCCGTTGTTCACGCGAGGAGATCGACTTTCGCCTGAAAGAAAATAGGATTTTTTGCTTCGCTTTGATCGATGATCGCGACCACCACAGACGAAGGAATCTGCACGCTCCAGATATGCCCCGGGTCCGAAAGCTGTGTCAATCGCAGATGCACAAACGGTTCCGCAGAAACGACCGACGAACAGAATGCACACAGCAGTGGCACCGCCGACGTCGAGGGGACTACCTGCAAATAACCTTCCAACAGTTGGTGGTAGGCATCGTCCATTTTCGAGCTGAAAACTACGCAATAGGAACCATCACTCATCGAATCCTCCGTCATGATTTTTGCCAGCGCCACGCGCGACGCCATCAGAGTCACATCTTGCGCCTCAATCGGGGGGTTTGCTCACCCATTCCCCATAAATGGCATCTTCGCGCCCATATCTGGTAGCGTATCGCCTCATCAGCCTCCGGTGTACATACCATGAAAACAATCCTCGTTGCCAACCCTAAAGGTGGTGCCGGCAAGACGACCCTCAGTACCAATCTCGCTGGCGATTTGGCGCAGCGCGGCGAGAATGTTTTCCTGTGGGACCTCGACCGGCAGAAATCGGCGCTGCACTGGCTCTCGATACGGCCCGCGTCACTGCCGCGTATCCACCGGCTCGACAGCGCCAAAGAGAAGCCGACAGACGGTGTGCTGGTGCTCGATTCGCCAGCAGGGCTCCACGGCGGGAAGCTGGGGGACATGCTCAAGCTTGTCGATAAAGTCATCGTGCCTATCGTTCCCTCGATGTTCGATCTGGCCGCCACGCGCGCATTTCTCGACGAACTTCTGGAAGAAAAGGCGATTCGCAAAGGCAGGGCGTTTGTGGCCATTGTCGGCATGCGTGTCGATGCGCGCACGCGCGCGGCCGAAAAGCTCGATGAATTTCTTGCACCAATCGAACTGCCGGTGTTAACCCATCTTCGCGCAACGCAGAACTACGTAAATGCGGCATTCGAGGGAAAGTCGATCTTTGATCTGGCGCCGTCGGACGTCGCGCAGGACGTGGCCCAGTGGCAGCCGATTAATGCGTGGTTATTGAAATAATGTACACAGATGTGCCTTTCGCTGCCCGCATTCTTGGGCAAGGCGCGGCAGTGAGCGACGCAATAAATAGCAGAAAAATTTTGGGCATCAGATTGAATAACTTCGCTTGCACGGATGCTATTCGCAGTGCGGTTCTTGCGGAACTAACGTCCACAAACGGCCAATAGCGGACGTTCACGCCGCCCATGTGACGCGGCTAAATAGGGCAAGTGACGATGTGTTTTTTCGTCTTTTGCTAGTAGAGTGACTAGCATGAGACATGCCACGTAAAGTCATGAATATGAAAACGAATTCAAGTAAACGCCCCGGAATGTTAGACACCAACCGGGATGGTAGACAGCGTTTAGGTGTCAAAAACTAGGCGTCAATTGCAATGACCAAGATATCAGCACTCGCCGGAGTTGCTCACAATATCGCGCACCATTCCGCGAGCGGCCTCAGTTACCTCTCGCCTCATCTTACGAATGCACTTCGGATCGTTGGACTTCAAACCACGGAAATCGAGTTGCTATCAGCCGCACCATATCCTCCCAATGCAACAGAATTGGAACCGCTTCGCTTGGCGTTGAGCACACTCAAATCGACAGTGGAAAACTTGATTCAAAAGCATGGATTTATTCCGAGCGACTTCAAATCTGTCGTACTACATGCAACGCCGGCGCCGTGGGACAAAGACGGATACTCTTTGCACACTCGTGCCGTTATCACTGCAAAGAACGGTCGTGTTTATGATTCAGGTTGGCTACAGTGAGATGCACGCCTAACACGGCGGTCAAAACCGCTCCCTTCGGTCGCTGGGACGGCGCAGAAGCGCGCCGCCCTTTACCTTATTCTCTGAACTCATCAAATGTCACAGTGCCCCCATTGTCAGATGAATAGCATAGGCTACTTCGTCAAACACGCGTCTTGGCGTGGCGGCCCTGTCCAGTGCCCCAACTGCAAGGGTATGTCTTTCGTGGCGAAGCATTCAACTTCATGGGGACGCGCCGCAGCCGTTGCACCATTTCTCCTTTCGGTCGCAATGATCGTCACTGGTTCGTGGTGGTCCATAGGCGCGGTGGCGGCACTAATCATCGCATTGGTCGTCGCGCACGAAGTGGCCCTCCATCGCGCGCCACTTATTACAACAAACTCAAATGAAGTCGCGTACTCGCGAAAGTGGGCCTTCGGCTTCGCGGCTTTCATACTAGTCGGCGCCGCAATTGCCGTGAGTGTTAGCTGGCATGGCGCATGATGAGTTCTAACTCTTCAGTCAAGACGTTCCCCTTGCTCACTGGGACCGCGCAAAAGCGCGCCGCCCTTTGTCTTAATTGTTAGAAGTTATCCTTGGCTTGCGCTTGAAATGTGCCCGAATAATGGTATATTTTCTATACCATGTACGTATTTGAATTTGATGAGGTCAAGAGCCAATCCAACCTTTTGAAGCACGGCATTGACTTTGTTGATGCACAGCTTCTATGGATCGATCCGAGGCTCTTGGAAGTCCCCGCAAGAACAGAAGAAGAGCCTCGATTTCTGATGATTGGACTTATCAATGAGAGACATTGGTCGGCCGTCATAACCTACAGAGTTGCCAATATTCGACTTATTTCTGTCCGCCAGTCGCTGAATGAGGAGGTAGCACTATATGAAAGCTAAAACATTCGATAAACAGTTTGACGCTGGCATTGACATTACTGCTGCCTTGGACTTGTCCAAGGCGAAGCGGATTTTGCAGGAACAAAAGCGCGTGAATGTTGATTTTCCAACTTGGATGATTGCATCGCTTGATCGAGAAGCAGAAAAATTCGGCGTTACTCGGCAATCGATAATTAAGGTGTGGCTTGCTGAACGTCTTGAAGAGTCCACTTCTAACACGTCATTCCACCGGACGCTGCGCGATAAAGCCGCACAGCGTCGGTGAATTCGGGCGTTAACGTCCGCTTTGCGACAACCACAATGTCTGTTTCGGGTCGCAACCTGATTCTGTAGCTTTCGCGACTAATTATCGACCGCAAAATCAAATTCTTGGAGAAAACGTCTCCGGCTGACTTTGATGTTTCACTCAGCAGCGCCTAACCCCGTCCCACAAATGGCATTTTGGTCGCCATCACGGTCATGAACTGTACGTTCGCGGTAAGCGGCAGGCTGGCCATGTGCAGCACGGCGTCTGCGACGATCTGTACATCCATCATGGGCTCTATCGCAATCTCGCCGTTTGCCTGCGGCACGCCGCTGGCCATGCGCGCGGCCAGCTCGGTCATGGCGTTGCCGATGTCGATCTGTCCGCAGGCGATGTTGTATTTGCGGCCATCGAGCGAGGTCGATTTTGTGAGGCCCGTGATGGCGTGTTTGGTCGCGGTGTAGGGCGCGGAGTTGGGCCGCGGTGCGTGGGCAGAGATGGAGCCGTTGTTGATAATGCGTCCACCCTGCGGGTCTTGCGACTTCATGATGCGGATGGCTTCCTGTGTACAAAGGAAAGGCCCGAGCAGATTGATGTCGATGACCGATTTCAGCTTCTCGACATCCATGTCTTCGATCGGAATCGCGGGCGCACCCGTACCGGCGTTATTGAACAGAATATCCAGCCGACCAAATGTTGCGAGCGCGCGCGCAAACAGATTCTTCACCGCAACCGGATTTGCCACATCTGTTTCGATTGCGAGCACGCGGCTTCCTGCGCCCGCCTCGGCCGCCACCTGATTGAGTAATTCTGCCCGGCGGCCAGCGAGTACGACGGCGTAGCCTGCTCTCAATAAGGTGAGCGAAGTGGCCTTGCCAATGCCGCTGCCGGCACCGGTAACGATTGCGATGCGTGTTGTGGTCATCAGGGGCTCCGGAAAGGGTCATGCGCGAAGATTAAGGGGCAGGCGTCGTAAACTATCCTTACTTTACGACACCTTTGCTTAACCACTGTCGCCACACCACAATTTTGGCGGCACCTGCCTTCGCCGCCGGGTACGGTGCAAAAGTGTCTTTCAACATTTTTGTGTCTGTGGTTCGGCTAAAGAGCACTTCCGACACCGGCCCATTTTCCATGCTGTACCAGGCGCCGATGGTGCCTTTGTCTAACAAAAATTGCAGGAACGCGTGGTCAGCTTGCCTTTCTCCGCCAGTGGCAATGGTGCTTGTCCGAAGAATCTGAATAATGCGACCTTCTTCAACGCCACTGGCATCGATGCCCTCAGTCGCCGGCGGCTTGTGGGCGACCGACAGCGTCGCGTTGAGCGTCATGTAGCCATCACGCACGTATTCATCCGGCTGGAATAACGTGGTGAGTTCTTCCTTCGTTGGTGCCTTTACGATCACAATGCCGCGCTTGTATCCGCTCGGGTCTTGAAGCGGCCCGGCTGCAAATAACTTTTACTCGCCAAACAAGCGCTTGAAGTTGTCGATATGGCCGCGTTGCATTTGCGCGACCAGCGCCTTGTCGTCGGGAGTTTTCTTGCCGGTTTCAAGAAAGATAAACTAGAAGTTGTCCGGTTTCATCACGCCATTTTCAGGCGTCTGGGCACATGCGGCGAGTGCCAGCACGGATCTTGAAATTAAAATTCGGCAAATATTCATGCGCTCCCCTTTCTTGTTGCTGCACATGATGTTTACCCGCTGGCAGGCGGGCAAGTGGCGGAAATCAACGCGCTGCTGGTGCCACAACGGCACCTTCGATGCCGTGTCGCTTCAGCGAAGCTGCCACAAACCCGGACGACTTCATTTCCTCCACGAACGCCGCGGCGTAAGCGACACCGGCAGGACGGCCTTTCGGTACTGCCATCGCCTGATTGATCACCATGAATCGCCCATCGAGCAAACGCAGTCCGGGTACGCGCTTGGTATCAGCCTCCAGTTGCTGTTTCACGCCAGCCGCAACTTCAATTTTTTCTGCGACCATCATGTCGGTGACGGCCTGGGATGTCGGCGCGCGCAGCAGCGTCGCCTTCTTCATCTCACGCGTAAGGTAAAGGTCGTATGCGCTTCCACGACCGACCACCACCCGAACACCATCGCGGTCCACGTCCTCGTTGCGAGTAATTGCGGAACCCTGCGGGACCAGATACGCGCCTTCGATGACGATATAGGCTGCGGTGAAATCGGTATCCGCTCCACGCACCGGGTCAATGGCGAAGAAACCGATATCCCACGCGCCAGACTTGATGCCTTCGACGACTTTTCCTGCTGCAGTGTAGGTGACGAGCTCGATCGGTATCCCCAGGCGCTCTGCCAGCTCGCGCGCGAGATCGACCGATACGCCACGTGCTTCGCCAGTTGTACCGTCCCGCGTGGCGAGGATAGGGTTGCCGAAATTAATCGCCGCACGCAATGTTCCGGAAGGTGCCAGTTCCGCGCGCGCGGCCTGCGATGGCGACGTACCGGGCGGCGAAGTCATGCTTGCACAGCCGCAGAGCAATGCCGCAGCGACCAACGTGGGGGACACAATAGCGCGACGGACATTAGCTGTGGGGGTATTTGGCATCGTGTGGTCATCGCGGTAATCGTTGAGTCGGTAGGCTACCTTCGTATGTTGCACCAACTTATACGAGGCCATGTGTATTCATGGCTTGAATTGGCACTTGATGAATCTTCGACGTGCAGCCCGCACGCCGGACGACGCGATGCCGCAGGAGACACGTGTCATCACGTCGATCTGGAAATAATGTCTTTCATGCGCGCCAGCCTTGGTGCCACCATTGGCACTGTCAGCATGGTGCTGGCGATGGCCATGAGCAACAACGCCGTAAAAGTTTCACTGGTGATGATGCCTTTGTCCAGCAGGATGTTGGCAAAAATAATCATGATCAGCGCCTTGGTCTGCAGCAACCAGCCGATGATAGACGCCTCGCCCGGTGCCCACTTGAGAATTTTTCCGGCGAGCTGCGCGGCCAGCAATTTGCCGGTAACGGCGGCAACCAGCAACGCGCCTGCTGCAATGAAAACCGCAGCACCACCCAACGTCCAGTTGGTTTTGAGTCCGGCGCTGAGGAAATACACCGGCATCATCACAAGCAACACATTGTGACGCAGCATGTCCATCTGCTTTTGGTCGAACCAGTCACTATCGATGACTGCGCCAGCGAGAAAAGCGCCAACCATGAAATGCAGCCCTGCCCAGTCGGCACCAAAGGCGCACACTGCAAGCCAGATCAGACCGACGTACCAGCGGTCGCGCGCCTGTAGCCACACCATCAGTTTGCGGAAAGCCATGCACGACACCGCGAATGCCAGCAGAAACGCACCCTGCCTGCCCACCCGCTCCCAATCCATCAGGATCAGTGCGAGCGCTCCCCAAATGGCCAGGTCGTCGATGCTGGCATAACGCAGGATTCGTTGGCCGATCGGTTGCCGCAGGACATCGAGTTTTTCCATGAGCAGTATCAGTATCGGCAACGCAGTGACCGCACAAGCCATGCCCACGCCCAGTACAAACTGCCACTTCGCCGAATGGGTGCCAATCCAGCCGTCGAACAGCAACATACCCGCTGCGGCGATACAGCCAAATATGAGCGTCGTGCCGAGCGCCAAACCGGCGGTAACGCCGCTCTCCCGCCGATGCTCCCACGCTTTTTTCAGATCCAGCTCAATGCCTGCAATCCAGACAAATATCATCACCGCCCACCATGCGATGCCGTTCAATGAATGGACGACGGGCGGGCTAAACACAAAGCTGTAATAGTCGGGAAAAACACGACCGAGTATGCCCGGCCCCAGCAAAATGCCGGTGATAATCTGCACGATCACCAGCGGTGCGTAATAGTCGGTTTTCCCTACCCGCCAAATCAGAAACGGAATGGAAAAGATAATCGCCATGGCGATCAGGAATACCTCGGTCGTGCTCATTGCCTCGTGCATGGGTTTCCTGATTTAATTGTCCCTGCGGATTATGGCGGGTTCATTTCCTCCGCACAAATTGCGTAAACACAAGCAATGACGGGCGTCTCCAGACGTTTTTGGCCTGAAAGGCGCCCTGCTATTGGTGTTTTACGGTCCGTATTTACTTCATCGAGGGGTTGCAATGCACAGGATCGTTTGGCGAATATTGTGTTTCGGCATTCTCGCGCTGCCGCCACTCTGCCATGCGCAATCGTCGTTCGTGCCGGTCTTTATCGATGCGCGCACCGAAGCCCGATTGGGTCCCTTTCCCTATGACCGAGCCGTCATTGCGGGGGCGCTTACTGCACTGGAAAAACTTGGGGTAAAAGGCGTTGTCCTGAAATTTTTTCTCGATCAACCCAAGAGCAAAGGTGACGATGCGTTAGCGCAGGCCATGACCAAGTTACCGGTAGTTTTGCAGGCGCGCTGCGATGATGCGGAGCCAAAACCAAATTCGCTCGATGCACGTTTTTCGACGGCGATCAAGCAAACGGGCGTTTCAGTGGCGTGCAGATCCGGATGGATCCCGCTGGCGCAATTGCAAAAAAGTGCTTTCGAGGTTTGCTTTATCGATCAACCGGCAGTCGATACGCCTTTGTGGCACCAGAGCTATCAGGACCGTGCGGTCAAAACCTTGTACGGTTGCGCGCTGGAACTGGCGCACAAACCGGTGCCGACAGCCGATGCGAATGGCGTAAGAAAAGTAGACCTCACCAAGGCACCCCGTTTCGAGGTCATTTCGCTGGTGGATGTTCTCGACGGAAAGATTGACCGGGCGCGTATCGCGGGAAAAATTGTTGTGTTCGGCTATGAGGGCCCAAAGGTGGCGATGTTCGAAACGGCAATCGGCAGGCTCTCCGCTCACCGCGTTTTCATGGCGAATCTGTTCGCACTGGAAATGCGCCAATGAGGGGCGCTGCCAAGTCTAAAAAGCGGCGAATCGTTTTGCGTTGCGTTTCGTGATTCGCCATCCGCTCGACAACAGCGTTAATAATTTAGCTGCGGCAATCTACCGGTAAATAGGGTGCTTCCAAGCTGGTCCGATTCTCTCCAAACGCTTTCAGGGCGCCCGGCGGAACAGCGGCACCACAATTCCACGAGATGGGCACTTGTGGGTAAGCCACGACAACGGACGGACGGACGGACAGCACTTTACCGGCAGCATTTCGGTTCACGCGATTGCCGAACGTGACGTGAATTGCACCTTCTGCCACTTCCATTGCCGTGACGTAATTGCCGATAATTTTGTCGGGTGGCGGCAGGCCAGCCTCGGCGTTATTCCTTGGCAGGCGCTTGTTCGCACGGTAATAAGTGGCAATGCTTTCCTTTGCAAACTCAGACATACCAATGGCCTCGCCTACCTGGACGCGAATCACACGCTCCTGATAGGTTGGTACGGCCAGTGTTGCGAGTATGCCGATGATCGCTATCACGATCATGAGTTCGATCAACGTAAATCCCAGATGTTTTTGCATGGTACCCCCTTAAATTATCGAACCCAGCTTGAAGATGGGCAGATACATCGCCACCACGAAAAAACCAATGATCACACCAACAATTAGCTGAGCCCACAGTGTCAGGCGCGCCGACACCACATCGGAACGCGCGTCCAGCGTATTTGCGTAGGCGGAGAGTTTTTTTCTTGTTGCATCGTCTTCCTCGGCGTCAAATTTTTCCGCATCTTGCAACACCAGCGCAAGGCCTGGCAACCAGCCGGGCGCTGCCAATGAGGCAAGCAGTGATTGTCCGCCTTGTACAGCATTCGCGAGCTGGCTTACCTGCCGCCTGAACTGCCCGGGCCCGGCAAGCTCAACGAGGCAATCCAGCCGTCGCTTCAGGTCGCCGCCGGTTCCACTGGCCGCAAGCCATGCCGCGAGTCGCTTGGTCTGAAGTACACGGTTCGCTTGACCAAGCAGAGGCGCTTTTCTGAGCATGGAATCAACACGCGGGGTCAACCCGCCCAGGAGATCGGGTCGCAAAGACCAAATCACGTTCAATAAAACCATCAGGGCCAGCAGCGCACCCAAAGGCCCGACAACCCATTGCGCAAGAAATAACGCAAGCACCGTCGGTGCCGGCAATTGCGCGCCGAATGATTCGAACATATCCTTGAACGCAGGCGCGACGAAGATACTGAACAACACCACTACGAGGCCGGCACCACAAACGCTTATGTACAGAACTGACCAGCCCGCGCCACGGGCGCCTGGCTCGTCCAGCACATCCGCGACGGCATCGATGAGCCCATTGCTGACGCCATCTTCGCCTTTTGCCAGTAACGCACGTGTATGGGGCAACGATGCCGGGAGCAAATCGGGAAAGGCTGCCAGTGTGACCCTGCCGGCCATGGGATTATCCGCGACCGCCGCTGCAAGCGCCGTTTCCGTTGAGACCGCTGCGCGACGTAGTGCACAGAATTGCCGCAACCGCGAAGCGAGTCCGGCACGTTGATTTTTATTCATAGACGGGCCCTGCAGGGTAATGGAAGTAAATCGACCGGGACCACAGGTTCACGCGGTGGAACCGACGACATTCCCGCAAATTCTTGTTGGCGACCGCATAGCCAATTCACCATCGCGGGTGATATGGGGTTCACGACAGGTCGTAGTTCAATGATGGATGGCGTCTGGACATAGGACGACGCCACGACCGCCATTGGAATGCCGTTGCTTAGACCGACGATTGCATTGCTCGACGACTGCCGCCGCTCACCCAGTCCCTCTATATCCGCAGCCTGGGCCTCCGTTCGGGTGAGGTCTGCATGAGTTTCTTCAAGGTCACGCGCACTGGCTATACGCTTGCCGCGCGCGCCGCGCCCCCCAGCCACACTTGCGACAGCCTCGCCAGCAAACTCGTCGTCCCAACTCCCCGTGCGCACAAGCCGATCAATCACTTCCTCTTTCAGCGGCTGCATCAGATAGAGGGGTTCCGTCAATGTCGCTTTGTAGACGGCATCAGCATAGAAAACCACCTGTGCCGATCCAGCGACCATAATGACGCCAATAACGATCATCAGTTCCCGTGCGCGCGCAGACTGGAGGACTAATTCGAGTCTTGAGTTTTTCATGGTTCGATAGTCAGCGACAGGCAGACGGCAGGTATTTGTTTGGCGGTAAATCTGCGCCAATAACGCCATTCACCTTGAACCCTTTATGGAGGTCCTTGCTGCTTCCGTTGCATACCCACGCCATCATGCCTGCAGTGCCATTCTCAGAGACGGCGGGGCGCAGATAGATTGAATAAATTTGCGATTTGCTTTGATCCAGACGCAGCGCGACGCGAATTGCGCCGTCCTTTATTTCCATCAATTGCATATACCGGCCGCGATAGGCCTCGGGCGGATATAGCCCCGCAGCGGCGTTGTTTTCGGGAAAACGGCCCCAGCGGCCGTAGTACTCGCTCACGGCTCTCCTGCCAACATCGACCGCAGCAAACGCTTCGGTTACCCTGGCGCGCTTGGTGTAGTCCTGATAGGCGGGCATGGCGATCGACGCCAAAATGCCGACAATTGCGACCACGATCATCAGCTCGATCAAAGTGAAGCCTCTTGCGCGCACACCGAATCTTTTCATTTGACGGTCACTCCATTTCTGGTCGCCACATATCGAAGCCAGCTTTCCCACCAAGTCGATGCAGTGGCCGCCGACTTATCACTGTTGGGCCGCACAGCCGCGGCTTCTCCTCCATCACTCGCCAACGCAGCCACTGTAGGCACAAACCAGTCTGGTGGCGCTTCGCGGAAGCCTAATCCGAGCATTCGCAGCTCAAAGCCTGGCGGGTTGGATTCCGTTTGCGCCGCAGCTCCAGTATTTGTACCTGACCCGCCTGTTTTTGCGTTGCCCGCATGCGTTTCCACAAGCGCCCACGTTCCTGCACCCACAATTCTGAAGTCACGTTCACTGTCCTGCAAATTCACTGTATCTGTCATCAGTTGGCCAGATCGATAGTCCCATATACGCGCGAGACCATCAAGGGTTGTCGTGGTGAGCCATCGCCCGTCGCCGCTCAACCCCATCGATACGATTGAACTGCTGTGGCGCAACACGGGGCCCTGTGCAAGCGTGCCCGCGTCCCAGCTCGACGCAAGACCATCGATTGAGTACGCGGCAATTGTCTTGCCATCGGGTGTGTAACGCAATCCAACGAGCAGTTTTTTCAAAGGCACGAAAGCACCTTCCCCCTTTTTAAACTCGCGCGCAGCCTTTTCGGCCGATTTTCGCGTATCACCGCTGCCTTTCTTGACGCCGCGCACGTCCAGCGTCGGCCGCCAGAAAGCAAGACCGGCGCGGGTTGCATAGGCTATCTCTGCCCGCACCGGGTGGACCGATGCGGCGACGACGCCGCCAGGCGCGATTCGTGCGACCGGATACGCGGTGCGAAGATCGAACACTTGAAGTTGCGCGCCAGTGGCAACAGACAGCCATTTTCCCTCCTGCGAAATACCGAAATCCAGGATGGACTGGCCCAGCTTGATCGGTAATCCCGATTCGCGTCCAGTCGAAAGATCGATTACGTGAAGAGAATCATCCGAAAGCTGGACAACAATAAAGGGGCGACCAGGCACAAACTTCGCGCGCTCGACGGGCGACGGCAAACGGAGTATTTGTTCTTCAACACCATCCGCAGTTCGTACAATCGCAAGCCAGGGCGCACGGCCACCCACGGCCAGCAAGCGGCTGTCATCACTAAAATACAATCGTTCTACCGTGCTCTTTGCCGCGTAGAGCGGTTTTGGCTCGACCAGTGGGGCCTCGCGGTTTGGCTCGGTCGCGATATGCGCCAACATCACCGTGTCACCTTTACCCGCGCCGCCCGCAGCGTTTTCAACATAAGCCAGTCGGTCGCCTGCGGGAGAAATGGCCGGTCGTTGAATCAGCCGATCCGGGACAGTCGTCAAACTAGCCGCCACATCTACCCGCCAAAGGCGCAGCCGCCTGTCGTCGCTCAATGTTAATACGTAGGTTCCAGCCAGGATCGGGCGTGCAAATAGCACCGGGCCCGAATGCAGCATCGGCTCGACGACCATTTCCCCCAGCCGCCAATCCCAGACGCGTGCGGATCCATCGAACGAGGCCGTAACGACATGCGCTTCGCCGGGTGGTCGAAAGTGTGCTTCCACTACCGCGCCTTCATGCAACAACGTATTGCCGACTTGCGTGAGACCAGGAAGCTGGTAGACCTTGGCGGTTCGATCCTGTGATGCCACTACCGCAAAATCACCTCTTGGCGAAAACGCGATATGGTTCACTGCCAGCGGTTGCTTCATTACCCCTAGTGTCCGTCCGTCAGCAAGCCCTGCGATTTCAATTTGTCCACTCGACGATGCCGTTCCAACACCAGCGCCGCTGCCGCGAGGAGGCTGGCCCGATAAGGCGACCCACGGCTTGCCTGGAACGAATTTGTGCGCATCCGCGCCGCAGGATCGGCTCCAGCGCTTCGTCGCATTGGGTACATCCCACAATTGACAAACTCCATTGTCGAAAGTCACCAGTGCAAATAAGCCCCCATCATCAAATGACGCCGCAATCACTGTGGCAGTCTGTTTCGCTTCCTTGTCCATTTTGACAATCGTCGCTTTTCGCACATAGGTTTTTGCCGCGTCCGTGACTGCGGTTTGTGTGTACAACAAAGTGGCCTTGCCACCCGCAATAATGACCACGCGGCCACTGGTGCTTGGCATAACGTGCTTGATCTCGCCGGCATCGTCCAGGTCTGTGATCGTTTCCCGTGATCCCTCGCCGTCCGCCGGGACTCTCATTAGCTCCCGACCTGCGGTCACCCACAACGCACCGGACCCTGGCTCTATGGTTCGAAATATCCGCTCTTCCTGTCCGAGTGGCGTTTTTGCGCTTGGTGCCGCCGCGCACCGCGACGTGAATTTTGCGAATTCATCGCGATGTTTAACGTCGGCTGTCAGATCGATTTCGGTTTCAGCGATTCGGGCCCTGCCAGCAGGGCTGGTGAGGCCCGACAACTCAAAAGTAAACGAGGCCGAGACGCTTGCTTCGTCTTTTCCCGGTGTGGAAATGACACAAGTCTCTCGCAACGCCGGATGCGGATTGCCTGGCAGGATTTTTGCGGACCGCCAATTGTTGTTTGACGACATAAAGGCAAAACCATCGCCATCCAGTGTCACCGCACCGCCCGCGCTGTCGCCTGACTGCCCAAACTCCTTCTCCCAGACCTTGCGCGCAAAGTTGCGCTGCGTTGCGAGGCTCGCCAGCCGCGCGATTGCCCCTTCATTGTGCGGGTTGAGCGCCACCGCTTGTGCAAGATATCGAATCGGCTCGGCGGGAACATTGTTATCAAGGCTCGCATTGGCGCGTGAAAGAAAAAGAGTTGACTGCGCCTCGATAACCCGCGTTTTCTCGGACTCCGCCTGGCGAAACAAATTAAAGAACACGACCAAAAGCACCGACGCTGCGCCTATCAGCCCTCCGCCGATAGCGAGGAACATTCTGGTGCGTTTTCGGCGCTCGGCCTCTCTCCCTCTCTCCCGATTGCGCGTCTCCAGCGCCTGACGCTGGTCGCGGCGTTCGCGCACCACTGGTGTCAACACATCGTGGGTTAGCTCCACGCGCAGCACACCAAAGCGTTCTTCCAGGCGCAGCACGCGCCGATCAACCAGTTTTTGTAGCGAATCGCGCGGTATGCCATGGCGTTGAACAGCATCTTCGACCGCGCAACTGTCCCGGTAACCTGATTCCGTCAGCAGCTCACGCTCGATAAACGTTTGTACTGACGGACCAAGGTCTGCAACGCCGCGCTCATAAAACTCCGCGATGATCTGTTCCTGGGCACCCGCCAGCAAGTCTGTCGAAATACGTGCCGCGCCCTGCGCCAGCCGTCGGCTGTTCAGTTCGAAGCACACCACCGAGAGCAGAGCGGGTTCGATTTCAACAATGCGCCGCGTAGCCTGGCTGGTTGCGGCCGAAACGAAGTCAACGATGTTCTGCGCCACTTCGCGGTCGACCAGCCAACCACCTGTTTTTTCCACAGCCGCCAGTGCTTGTGTCTCACCCATTTTATTGACACGCAGGCGGCTTTTCGTGGCCAGGCTGTGCGTTACAAACAATTGTTCGAGGTCGGGCAGAAAATCCTCGCGAAAGCCAATCACGCAGCGGAAGCGCTCTGCATTGAAATCAAAGGCCTTCACCGTATCCGCATCGTGCTCCAATCGGCTGGTTATTTCCGCCGGTATGCGGTTTTCCAGCAGGTCAGCGAGTTCCTCCATAAAAGCCGCAATGCGCGGCGCGAGCTCACGCTCCTCACCGGCCTGAACAATCTCTTCAAACTGGTCCAGTATCAGCACCGGGGTGATCATTCGATTGCTTGCATCCCATAGCTCGACATCTGCTGCATGAAAATACGCCCAAAGCGATTCGTCGTCGTGTGGAACGCGACCATCGATGTGCGCGCCAGCAAGCGCGGAGCGCAGCAGGTTCCAAGCCTGTTCGCGCAAGCCAAGCTGCCAATTGCGAAAGTCCAGGCGGAGATAGATCGGCAGCATCGCCTCTTCGCGCAGCCGCGGAAACAGTCCGGCGCGCAACAATGAGGACTTGCCCAGCCCGCTCTGGCCGTAAAGGAGCGTCAGTGTGTCGCGCCGCACCAGGCGCAACAGGTCGATCGTTTCGCGCTCTCGTCCGTTGAAAAATGCGTGTGCATCTTCGCCATAGGGAAAAAGCCCTGGCCAGGGATGTTCGGCATCGAGGACGGGCAAGCCTTCGCTCACGCCGCCAATCCTTCGCGGCGACGGTGCTCGTCGACAATTGATGCCACACGCATCTCAAAGTCGCCTTGGGACTCGCCGTTCACTAGCCGTGTCCATTGCGCCGCAAGAAAACACTCCGGCACCGATGCGGCGTACTCTTGCGTATCATCCACCACCACCGGCAGCACAAACGGAATCTGCTCGGCGATGCCTTGCGCCCGCTCTGCCGCGAGCTTCCATTCGCGACGGAAGTATCCTTCGAGCCGCCGCTCCGTGTTGCGGGAGATGACCGGAACGAACACCGCGCAGGTCTTGATGAAACGGCGAATCTTTTGATCATATAGGTCACCCGCCTCCAGGCGATCCTTGTCCAGCCAGACATCTACGCCGGCACGATCAAAGGCGGTCTTTAGCTTCAGCACCTGCAACAAGTCTTCCTTTGCATAACTGATGAATACGCTGCCCGGCCGCATCGCCTCGCGAGGCTCCGGCACAGGTACGCTCGCTTTCTGCTCCATCAACGGCGCAGAGAGCGTCGCCGAAAACGCCGTATTGCGACCCGATGCGACCCAGCGCTGATGCAGTTCATCGACAAAGGCCTTGGGCTCAAGTCCGATGACCCGGGTCCCATAACTGAAATTATTTACGAAGCTCACCAGCTTCGCGTCGTGTGCTGCCGCCGGGTCAATCAGGATTTCTTTTTCACTACGGGCAAGTGACAACTGGCGATCCTTCGCCACCCGCAGAAAAAATCGCGCCAGCCAGTCAGGGAAAGCAGCACCAATCACCAGCAGGTGGTTTCCCCGTAGCTCATCGAAAAGCAGATTTGGCCTGCGGATCTCGGATTGCAGGGACGTGACAAACTCGAGCACATCTTCGTCCGTCACCGCGTACTCGGGCGCGGCTGAGAGCTTTCCGAGCAGGTGGTACACAATGGGCGACTCAGCACGGCGCCAGTCGCGCGGCAGGTCATCAGCACGCGCGGGCGAAAAGGCCAGTTGCAAGGCGCGAGCGTCTCCGGCGAACCGTGCCTCGTTAAGCGCGTCGACCATGAGCGAATCGAACATCAACGTGACGAACAGATCAAAACCGCCAATGGACGCGAGTTTGATCAATGCGTCAGAAGGTGCCGGATTGAGTTCTCGCAGGAGAATCCGCAACTTCGGGTACATCTCTTCCCGCCTGCCACCGCGCGAAACGAAAGCGCTGGCAACATCATTAAGCGTAACCCTGTCAGGCAATGTCGCGAGATCAACGCGCAACTTGTCAGCAAGCCTGCGTGCAAGGCACCCGTAAAGGCTTACGTCTTCGTCGCCTTGCGATAGCGTGACCAGATCCGGGCCGATGACCGGGACTACACGGTGCTCCTCAATATCGGCGAGTAGTTCTTCCCAGAATTCCTCGTAGTCAATCTGCTCTTCCATCGTTCCCTGTTCTGGCATGGCGCAAAATCTCGAGCTTGGGTTTCGCCCCTTACCAGCGACGCGCGGGCCGCGAAATGCTGAACCGCCCATAGCTCACGGTATCTACCCATTGGCGACTTGCCTGCGTGCTCGTAGCGACAACGTTTCTGATTATGATTCAAAGCCAGCGGCGCAGTAAAGGTTTTGCGCGGACACACTTCACCAGTCAGCAGTTGTAATGACAGAATTTTTCTCTGTTTCCCATTTTTTCGACAACTACTCCACCTTGCACAAACAATGCGCATACGCAGTAAACGGGTTCCCGCTGCGCTTGGCATGATCGGCCACGTCAATGAGCCACGCGAGATCACGCTGGGCGTCCAGCGCCGCACTCGGCACGGCAGCGATGGGCAATACATTGGTGGCAGCATTGCCGATCATCGAATGGATCCACATCTCGATTTGTGCGCCACCCATCTGCGATAGCAGCTTCTCGAAACGGCTGCGCTCCACTTCCACGTAGGTCACACGCACATCGTCACCGAGTTTGGCTTTACTTGCGGCAGACTTGATGGCATCGCCGAGGCTACCGGTGCGGTCGATCAAGCCGCGATCTTTGGCTTGATTGCCGGTCCACACACGGCCTTGTCCGACCACGTCTATTTTTTCCGGCGTTGTCTTGCGGGCGACTGCCGCTTTGGTCGTGAATTCGGTGTAGATGTTGCCGATGGCGTTTTGCACCATTTGCGCGAAACGCGGATCGAGTCCGCGACGCGGATCGTACGCGCCGCCCAGCCAGGTGGTGGTGACTCCGCCCGTGCTGATCGAAAGCTTTTCCATTGCTTTCTCGCCGGTTGGTAGCATCGCGAACACGCCGATGGACCCGGTGATGGTGGCGGGGTCGGCGATGATTTCATCCGAGGCCATCGAGATCCAGTAACCGCCCGAGGCTGCAACATTTCCCATCGACACAACGACCGGTTTGCCAGCCTTGCGTGTGAGATCGAGTTCGCGCCGGATCAATTCGGAACCGAATGCGCTGCCGCCAGGCGAATTTACCCGCAGCACCAGCGCCTTCACTTTTTCGTCGTCGCGCGCTTTACGAATCAGTTCCGCCGTCGAACGGCCACCGATGCGTCCGGGCGGCGCGCTTGCATCACTGATTTCGCCTTCGGCCACTACAATAGCTACGGCGTCGCCGGTGCGTTGGGGCCTGAGCGTGCCAAGGTAGGTATCGAAAGAAATCTGCCGGAAGGATTTTGTTTCTTCATCTTTGGCACCGCGCTGAATCATCAACTCGCGAAATTCATCGCGCGTTTTCAGGCCATCGACAGCTTTTTCCATCAAGGCGAGTTTCGCGGGATTCCCGCCCGCCGCCACAAAGCTTTGCGGCAGATCACTGATGCTTTTGTTGATGGCACCGGCAGGAAGTTTTCGGGCTTTCTCGACTGCGCTCGTGTAGGTCGCCCACAAGTCGTTGTACAGATACGTGTCGGCTTCGATCGTCGCTTTCGATGGTGCATTTGCAAAATAGGGCTCGCCGAAACTCTTGTACGTGCCGACGCGGATGACGTTGGCCTGAATACCGAGGCGATCCAGCGCGTCCTTATAATAATTGCGATAGCGACCATAACCTTCCAGCATGGCGGCGCCCATCGGGTGCAGGAAAACTTCATTGGCGTGGGCAGCCAGATAGTAGGAGCGCTGGTCATAGCTTCCCCCCCACGCCACCACCTGTTTGCCGCTCGCTTTGAAACGCTCAATGCCACTGGCCACTTCGTGCAGCGATGCCAGACCACCACCGCCAAAGTCATCCAGTATCAACACGACGCGTTCGATTTTTGTGTCCTTGGCGGCAGCTTCGAGCACGGCGAGCACGTCACGCAACTGCGTCTGCCCTGCACTGTCCTCCTGTAGTGCGCTTAACAACCGGTCGGGCGCGCTATTGGCGCGCTGCTCAACCAATGGTCCCTTGAGGTTCAGTACCAGTGCGGTTTTGTCTTCAATTTTTGGGCTTCCCTTGATGATCGCCACGATGATGACGATCAGGATAATGAGGAAAATGAGGTTAAGAATCACGCGCCGACTTGCGTCGAGAAAACACCAGAAGCCACTGAAGGCACGGCGCAAAAAGCCAAGTTTGGATGACATGTGAACTCCGCAAATTATGGGGACAGCGGCTATGATACCGGGGTTGCGCCTCTCCATCTGCGTACTGAAAGTGTGTTTGTTTTTTGCTCAAAATATCGATACAAACACGAGATTCGGCGGGCTTCTCCAGCTATTTAAGCCCCAAACGCTGCGCCAGCGCTAGAGTTTCCCAGAATTACGCAGAACGAATTACGCCGCATGCGCATCTCGCACCGAGTTTTCCAACTCGGTAAACGCGTCCTGCACATACTCGCCCAGTCGTGAAAGATTGGGCAACTCGTCGGTTGCGATGAGGCCAAAGAAAAGGTCGCCCGCGTAGCTGAAGAGCGTGATGTTGAGCAGGTTACTGGGCGGCAATGTGCTGATTGGGTGCATCTCGTCTACTCTCGCCCCTTTGATGTACAGGTGTTCCTTCGGGCCCGGCACGTTCGAGACAAGTGTGTTGCCCATGGGCGGCAAGGCGTTGGAGAGCTTCAGCATTTCGGCAATTTGCGCGACCAGTCCGGTGATGATGGTGTACGACTCGATAGCTTCGGGTGCGACGTTGTCGATCATGGTGCGCACATTGCGCAACGAAAAGCCGATGTTGCGTAGCCGTACGTAAGGATCATCCGTCGGCGGAGAAAGCTCCACGAGGATAATGCCGATTTTGTTGCCTGCCGTTTTCTCGCCATCCTTGCGCAGGTTCACCGGCATTTGAATGATGATCGGGCGTTTGAGCTCGACGCCCTGGTCGCTCAGGTAGCGCCGCAATGCGCCGTCGAGGCAGGTGAGCGCCACATGGTTAAGCGTCGAGCGCGTGCGCTTGCGAATCCGGTCAACGCGTTCCATGGATACGCCCGCGGTCGTAAACTGACGCCCCGATGTTACCTGCCCGGTAAGCGGCGTTTTGGCACTCGACACAAAGGGCAGTGCAATGGCATTCTTGGTGAGCTTGACGCTCTCCAGAAACAGCATCGCGGCCAAACGACCGATGCCCAGCAACCGGCGGCTGGTACCGCCTGCATCGCTCCACATCGATTGCATCATTTCCTGGCTGCGTTTTTTGCGCTTCGCAGCGTGGCCGCCGTGCTTGAGCGTCCACACCGGTGTGAGCGCGAGATCATCGGGCGAGTGCGCCATGCCTTCGGCGGTCCATCGCGTCATGGTGACGCCGTCGGCGTAGGCGTGGTGCATTTTTTGGTATAGCGCAAATCGTCCGCCGGAAAGACCGTCGATCACGTGTATTTCCCAAAGCGGACGGGTGCGGTCGAGCAACGGCGTGTGCAGTTTGGCGACAAAATCGTAGAGCGATTGCTGGCCGTTTTTCCCCTTGGCCAACTTGTGATAAAAAACGTGCTGATCGAGGTCCACTGCATCAACGTCCTTCCAGTGCGGCATCGCGGTCGCTGCAAATACGATGATGCGATTGAACGGCGGCTTGACGTCGGTAAACGTGAGAAATTCGCGGAACAGGTTTTTCGCAAAGCCAACTGTTGATTTGGCCGGCCGTTTACAAATCAGCAAACCTGCGACATGCTTGGGACTGGCCTCGGTCTCGGCGATAAAAAAACCGAGGTCAAGTAACGATAGTTTGCTCATGTTGCTCCGTGGAGGAATGTATACGATTAACGCCATTTTGCGCCTTCGCCCGAACCCAGTGCGGGCCAGGAAAATTTCGCCCTTTGTGCAATGGCGATTACAATCTCGATACATCGCAACCAGGCTGATGGCGTTATGATGGTACCCGTCGTCCATTCCCGATAACAACGAATAAAAATGGCACACCCGAGAACCAACAACCTGGCTGGCGATTTCTGGGGCGGAATGGCGGCAATGCTGGTGGCATTGCCTGCGGCGATTGCGTTTGGCGTGACTATTTTTGCAGCCCTTGGGGGTTCCTACGCGGCGTACGGCGCTCTTGCTGGAATTCTTGGCGCAACGGCGCTCGGCCTCGTCGCATCGCTGCTCGGTGGCACCAACCGCCTCATCACCGCGCCGTGTGCGCCGGCCGCTGCGGTACTCTCCGCCTTTGCGATTGAGCAGATCCAGCGCGGCACCCCTGCCGAAGCCATATTGCTGCTGCTGACGGTACTGGGCCTCTCGGCGGGGCTGTTGCAGTTGCTGTTCGGGCTGGTCGGCCTCGGGAGGCTGATCAAGTACATGCCCTATCCGGTGGTCAGCGGTTATCTCTCGGCGGTGGGCCTAATCATCATCGGCAGCCAACTGCCGAAGCTGCTCGGCACTCCTGGCGGCACTTCGCTTTGGCGCTCACTCACCACGCCCTCGCTTTGGCAGTGGCAGGGTATTGTCGTCGGTGCCGTCACGGCACTGGTAATGGTGCTGGCGCCTCGCGTGACGAAGCTCGTACCGGCGGCCATACTGGCGCTACTTGCCGGAGTGCTGACGTACTTCGGCATTTCACTGGTTGATCGCGATCTGTTGATACTTGCCGGCAACACGTTTGTGGTCGGATCGCTGGATGGCGGCGGCGGTAGCGGTCATGGCTTCGTCGATGGATTTCTTGGTCGCTGGCATGGCATGGGCCTGCTCAGCATGGCGCAACTGGGCAACATGATCATGCCTGCGTTGACGCTGGCGGTGCTGCTTTCGATCGATACGCTCAAGACGTGTGTCGTCCTCGATGCACTGACGCGCAGCCGACACAATTCCAATCGGGAGTTGATCGGTCAGGGGCTGGGGAACATGGCATCGAGCCTGATCGGCGGTCTACCCGGTGCGGGTACGATGGGTGCAACACTGGTGAATATGTCGAGTGGCGCGCAGACAAAACTCTCTGGCCTGATCGAGGGCATTCTCGCGCTGGTGGCGTTCCTCGTTCTCGGCAGCCTGATTGCGTGGGTGCCGGTCGCCGCACTGGCGGCAATTCTGACCGTGATCGGCGTACGCATGATTGATCGCACTTGCCTGCATTTCCTAAAGTCGCGCGCAACGGTTCTCGATTTTGCGGTCATCGCCGCCGTGGTTGGTGTCGCACTCAGCTTCAGTCTCATCGCTGCATCCGCCACGGGTGTCGGCTTGGCTATTCTGCTGTTTATACGCGAACAGATTGGTGGCAGTGTGGTGCGGCATAAAAGCTACGGCAACCAGACGTTTTCGAAATGCGTCCGCGTTAAATCCGAAATGCGCGTTCTGGAACAACGTGGCGATGCCGCCGTGATTTTTGAGTTGCAGGGCAGCCTTTTCTTTGGCACTACAGCGCAGCTTTACGCAGCACTTGAGCCCGAGCTGGCGGCCCGCACCTATGTGATCCTCGACATGCGCCGCGTTCAATCGGTGGACGTAACCGCGACCCACATGCTCGAACAGGTCAAGGACATGCTGGCGGAGCACCATGGCTTCCTGATTTTCAGCCGACTGCCAAGCCAACTACCGAGCGGGCAGGATATGCAACAGTATTTCGACACGGTCGGCCTGGCGCAGAAGCAAGCGCAGGTCAGAGTGTTTGGTGATCTCGATGAAGCGCTCGAATGGGTCGAGGATCGCATCATCGCCGAGGCAACGATCCAGCGCGAAGCAGAACAGCCCCTTAATCTGCACGAGATTGATCTGTTCAATGGGCGCAAGGAAGAAACCATGGTGGCGCTTGAGGCTTGCATGGAAAAGCGCCAGGTCAAAACGGGCGAGCGGATTTTTACCAGCGGCGATACCGGCGATGAACTATTCCTCATCCGGCTTGGCGCAGTGCGCATCATGCTGCCGCTCAACGACCGGCAGAGCATCCACCTCAGCACCTTCGGTCGCGGTAATTTCTTTGGCGAGATGGCGTTCCTCGATGGTGCCTTGCGCTCCGCCGACGCCATTGCGCATAACGATGTCGAGCTTTTTGTGCTGTCACGCAAGAACTTCGACAAGCTCGCGATGGAACACAAAATGGTTGCTCTCAAATTACTCGAGGGTATCGCCAGCGTGCTGAGCGCACGATTGCGCTACGCCAACGCGCAGATGCGGACGCTGGAGACCTAGTGGCGTGACACAGCCGATTCACTCGACGCCGTAGCCGTTCTCCGGCTGTTTTCTGTACTATTGGGCTCCTGCCGCACGTCTCACCGCGACAACGAAAGTTCCGCATGCCGATTTTTTGTACGACACTTAATTCCCGTTGCGCCGCGCATCTCCTGACCTGCACAGCGTTATCGCTCGCAGGTTGCGGCTCGCTTCCTCCTTCGACCTCCTCCGTACTGCAAGCTCGACTGTCAGTCGCGTATGTTGTCGTTGGCGAAAACGGCACCGCATGGGCGCGCTTCATCACGCCGGGATTAGCCGATGCAAATTGCCCCCTCGTCACCGTGGACGGAACTGCACAACGCATGACGGTTCGTGCACCGGCCAACACAATCGCGCAGCGGCCAACTGCGAGCGACGGCGCCAATTCCAAGCCCTCGATTTTCCCAGTGCTGACGTGTGAACTCAAGCTCCCGGAAAATGCAGTTCGCGCCAACATCAGCGGCACGGAAATTCCCATGCCCAAGGCAAATCCGCGCCGCATCGTGGTACTTGGCGACACCGGCTGTCGCATGAAGAAAGCCGATAACGCGTGGCAGGCTTGCAATGACAATGAGGCCTGGCCTTTCCGCGCCGTGGCAAACGCAGCGGCTGCGATGGCACCCGATCTGGTGATTCACGTGGGCGACTATCACTACCGCGAGAACGAGTGCCCGCCGGAAATAGCCGGCTGCCAGGGCAGCCCGTGGGGCTATGGCTGGGACACATGACAAGCCGATTTTTTCGAACCCGCGACATCGTTGCTGGCCGCGGCACCGTGGGTGGTAGCGCGCGGCAATCACGAGGAATGTCGACGCGCCGGGCAAGGCTGGTTCCGGTTTCTTGATCCTCGGCCCTTCGATGCACAGCGAAGCTGCGATGAGGCCAGCAACGATTTGCTCGGCAACTTCACGCCACCATACTCCGTTCCGGTGTCCAGGGACCTGCAATTAATTGTTTTTGATTCCGCCGTGTCGGGCGGCGCGCCGCTAAACCCGAAAAAATCGCGCGATGCCTACGCGTTCACGCAGTTTCGCCAGCAATTCGCCCAGGTCGATGAACTGGCCGGCAAGCCCGGCGTGAACAGCATTTTCATCAATCATCATCCCATCCTTGCCTACGCTTCTTACGACAGGGTCACGGTCCGCGGCGGCAGCCCGGCGCTGCTGTCGGTGATGAATTCAATTCATCCGCTGGCCTACTATCCTGCAACCGTGAAGCTCGCGTTGCATGGGCACGTACATCTGTTTGAAGCGATCAATTTTTCGTCAAATCATCCCGCCACGATTGTCTCCGGCATGGCTGGCGATGAACTCTCCTACCGTCTTCCCGATCCGTTCCCAGTCAATGTCGGCCCAGCCGAGGGCGTGACGCTGGAGAGTATTACGCACAGCGACCAGTTCGGCTTCGTCGTGATGGACAAGCTTGAAAATAGTTGGCAGGTGAGCGCCTACGATCATCGTGGATTACTCAAAACCACCTGCACACTTGCCGGCTCAAAATTGCACTGCGATAAAACGGGATTGGTGAAGTAAGCGGTACAAGATAAATATTCACTGCACTTTGGGGCGGGCCACGGTATTGGTGCGCTGCCAAGTCGCCAACGCTCTGCCAATCCGTAACGCTATACTAGTCAAAACAACAACGGTGGATTTATACAGGGAGCGCGTCTATGTCGTCGGAATCTCCACCACCCGCGCTGCCAGTCACACCATTTTCCGCAGCATCGCCCGGCGCCGCAACAGTCCCCGCCGCAGAGATTACCAACGAACCGGAACCGCCATCCGCCCCTAAAGCCGCAGTTCCTCCCAGCGTGCGTGTCGAAGGCCTTGCAGAGACGCTCCACGAAGTGCGCCACGAACTGGGACTGCTCTCCGCCGCACACCGCTACAACTGGATTAATCAGCGCCTGATTTTGCTGCGCAATTTCATCATCGCCATGAGCGTCATTATCGGCGTCGCAGTGGTCGTGACGATGTGCTATCGCGAAGCCTACCGGCAGACGCTCACCATTTCCGCCTTCGACGTTCCGGAGAAACTTGCCGAACGCGGCATCACAGGCCAGGTAGTCGCCAAGGCGCTATTCGATGAGCTCATCAAACGCCGCAAAACCGTCACCACGCTCGATGCTGGCGACCTGAAAGGTGCATGGACCGAGAATCGCAGCGACGTGGCGGTGCCGGATACCAAGCTCACGTTTCAGTCGGTGTTTCGTTATTTGCGCCATCTCACCGGCAACGAGATTGCAGTCGACGGCGAAATGCTGATCGATGGCGACAATGTCACGATCAAGGCGCGGGTGGCCGGCAATCCGCCGCGTGCGGTGAAGGGCAAGCTAGCCGATTGGGAATCGTTGCTGGGTGAGTTGGCCAATTACGTGTACGAAACTACGCAGCCTGCTGTGCTCGCGAGCTACCTGGGGTTGTCCGCGAACACACCTGAAGATCTGATGGTGCTGTCACGGCATATCGGGAGGATGCTGAACGTCGATCCGCGACTGCCGCCCAACATCATGGCCGTTGCCTATGACGCCTATGGCAGCGCGCTCATACGGCAGGACAAACTCACAGAGGCGCTCGCGGCTTTCGACAAAGCCATTTCATATGATCCGCAATTTGGTCTTGCCGTGCTGAATGCGGCGCAGGCGAATTTCCTCCTCGGCGAGTTTCAGGAATCGTCGAAACTTTCCGAGCGCGCAGGCGATATGAAAATAGGCGATGCGGCAAAAAGCGTTGCATTTGGAAGGCGCGTAGCTGGAGCGTGGAACAGAGGTGACTGCGCGGCGCTCGAAGCCGCAATTCGGCAAGCGAAGTCGTCCACGCAGTATGACGCGCGCCGGATAGAGTGGGCTGACGCCTCTTTCCTAACCCGTTGTGCCTACGAAGAGTCGAAGGGTATCGGAATGCATCGCGCCGCCGTCTCGCTTCACCCTCATTCAGCCAACGCGTGGGCGTCGCTTGGCGCTGCTTCTCAGTGGCGACCTAGCAAAAAATACCTTCGCGAAGCGATCGAGGCTTCGCAGCGAGCAATCGATCTGGATGTCGGCAACTTCAACCCGTATTTGAATCTGGCCTTTGCACTGTCGCAAAGCGGTCAAACCGAACAAGCCATGGCGGCCTACAACGGCTACAAGCAGATGCGAAAGGTCGATACCCCTCGCTCGAATTTCGGCCTAGCGCATATTCTCTTTGCCAAGGGCGACTACCGAACGGCGGAGTCCATGATGCAACGTAATATTGCGACGCCTAAAACTGCAGTCCCGGTCCATTACCAGCTGCTCGGCATGGCCCAGGATAAGCTCGGCA
>JANYHZ010000178.1 GCA_025362135.1 Betaproteobacteria bacterium
TCAATAAATACACTGATACACCCATCGCAAGGGCCTGACTTCAAACCATGCAACTACGATTGCACGGCAGACACTCCGGACACAGCCTCAAGGATCGCCCTGCTCGACGCCGGCTTGACCAAATACGCCACCGCGCCCGCCTCCATGGCTTCGCGCCGGATGGTCTGGTCATCCATCGCCGAAAGTAGGACCACACGGCAGGTGGATTGCGACGTTAAGTGCAAATTCTTGAGAAAACTGGTGCCCGGAAGTTTGGGCATGCGGATATCGCAGACCACCGCGTCAAATGGGCTCGCACGATACATTTCGAGTGCGGTCAGGCCATTGTCGGCGGTCTCCACCTGGTAGCCCGCACGGCGCAAAACAGCCGACACGTATTCAACCATCGTACTGTCATCGTCGACAACAAGGGCGCGTTTTTGTACTGCGTTGTGGTCCATTGTCATTTATTTTTCCGTGGTGCATCGCTGCATATTATTGTTTGACGCAGTCGATGTAATACGCGAGTTTGCCATCGCGTTCCGTCTCGACCAGGCCGTGGATGTCGGTTTCAAAGCCAGGGAATTTGCCATTGAATTCGCGGGCAAATCGCAGATACTGGACAATGGTTTTATTGAATCGTTCGCCAGGGATCAGCAGGGGAATGCCCGGCGGATACGGCGTGAGCAACACACTGGTGATGCGCCCTTCCAGATCGTCGATTCCAACGCGGTCAATCTCGCGGTGTGCAAGTTTCGCGTATGCATCGGCCGGCTTCATGGCGGGTTGCATGTCGGATAGATACATTTCTGTCGTGAGCTTTGCCACGTCGTTGGCTTTATACATGTCGTGAATTTGCTGGCACAAATCTTTCAAGCCGACGCGCTCGTAACGCGGTTGCGTGGCGACAAACTCCGGCAGTATTTTCCACATCGGCTGATTTTTATCGTAGTCGTCCTTGAACTGCTGCAGCGCCGTCAACAGGGTGTTCCAGCGGCCTTTGGTAATGCCGATGGTGAACATGATGAAGAACGAGTACAAGCCCGTCTTTTCAACGATGACGCCGTGCTCGGCAAGAAACCTGGTGACGATGGACGCCGGTATTCCTGTCTTGGCAAATTTTCCAGAGACATCCAATCCGGGCGTGACGATGGTCGACTTGATCGGATCGAGCATATTGAAGCCCGCTGCCATATCACCGAAGCCGTGCCATTTGTCGTTGGCTTTGAGCACCCATGCTTCGCGCGAGCCGATGCCGTCATTGGTGAGTTTGTCCGGCCCCCACACCTTGAACCACCAGTCCTTGCCCCATTCATCGTCGACCTTGCGCATGGCGCGGCGGAAATCGAGCGCTTCCGAAATGGATTCCTCCACCAGTGCGTGTCCACCGGGTGCTTCCATCATCGCCGCCGCCACATCGCACGAAGCGATAATGGCGTATTGCGGCGAAGTCGACGTATGCATCAGATAGGCTTCGTTAAAGGTCGTCTTGTCGAGTTTGCGATTCTCTGATTCCTGCACGATGATTTGCGAGGCCTGCGAGATACCCGCCAACAATTTGTGCGTGGAGTGCGTGGCGAAAACCATTCCGTCCTTTGAACGTGGGCGATCCTTACCAATGGCATGCATGTTCTTGTAGAAGTCGTGAAACGTCGCGTGCGGCAGCCAGGCTTCGTCGAAATGCAGTGTGTCGATGCGATTGCCAAGCACTTCTTTCAGCATTTCAACGTTGTAGAGAACGCCGTCGTAGGTTGATTGCGTAATGGTCAGGATGCGCGGTTTCGCTTTCTTGTCGGCGATGTAAGGATTGGCGTCGATCTTTTTCTGGATGCTCGCCGGGCTGAACTCCGAAAGCGGGATCGGCCCGATGATGCCCAGGTGGTTACGCGTCGGCATCAGAAATACCGGGTTTGCGCCCGTCATGATGATGGCGTGCAGAATCGAGACGTGACAATTGCGGTCCACCACCACGGTGTCACCCGGTGCGACGTTCGCGTGCCACACCATCTTGTTCGAGGTCGAGGTGCCGTTGGTGACAAAGAAACAGTGGTCCGCGTTGAAAATGCGTGCTGCGTTTCGTTCGGACGCCGCGACGGGCCCGCTATGATCGAGCAATTGGCCCAGCTCATCAACCGCATTGCACACGTCTGCGCGCAACATGTTTTCACCAAAGAACTGGTGAAACATCTGCCCGACCGGTGATTTCAAAAATGCAACGCCACCGGAGTGGCCAGGGCAATGCCACGAATACGAGCCATCCTGTGCGTAATGAATCAGTGCACGGAAAAATGGTGGGGCCAGCGAATCGAGATATGCCTTTGCTTCACGAATAATGTGTCGCGCCACAAATTCCGGCGTGTCCTCAAACATGTGGATGAAACCATGCAGCTCGCGCAGAATGTCGTTGGGGATATGTTGCGAAGTACGCGTCTCGCCGTACAGGTAAATGGGTACCTCGGCGTTCTTGAAGCGCACTTCTTCAATAAACGCTCGCACCCGCAATACCGCAGGGTCAATTTCCGGTCCGGGGGTGAATTCTTCGTCGTCGATGGAAAGGATAAACGCCGAGGCGCGGCTTTGCTGCTGCGCAAACTGCGAAAGATTGCCGTAGCTCGTCGCGCCAAGCACCTCCATACCCTCTTTTTCGATCGCGTCCGCCAACGCGCGAATGCCAAGGCCGGAAGCGTTCTCGGAACGGAAGTCCTCATCGATGATGACGATGGGAAAGCGAAATTTCATGGCGGGTGCCTTTCAGCGGGGAATTCAGGATGATGAGCGGCGGATTATACGGCAGTGGGACATGGCCTGAATTCGGGCACCACCTGAAACCCGATTCCCGTTCGCCCTGAGATTCGAAGGGTTGAATGGGCTACGATGAATCTGCAACGCATCCCACTTGTGCTTCGACAGGCTCAGCACGAACGGAGGTAATAGTTGCAGTGGCCCACCTCTAAAATCCCTCATCCGCCCGCAAATATCGCCACTGCCCCATCGGCAAGTCGCCTAGCATAACGCGCCCGATGCGGATGCGCTTCAAGCCGACCACGCGCAGTCCAACCAAT
Organism: Betaproteobacteria bacterium; assembly: GCA_025362135.1. Lineage (GTDB taxonomy): Bacteria > Pseudomonadota > Gammaproteobacteria > Burkholderiales > Usitatibacteraceae > UKL13-2. Next base: position 3,042 of record JANYHZ010000178.1, read on the forward strand.
TCGCACATGCGCCTGATCTGGCGTTTCTTGCCTTCGCGCAGAATGAAATTGAGTTGGTCTTCATTCTGCCAACGAACCCTGGCGGGCTTCAGTGCCTTGCCATCAAGTGACAAGCCATGATTCAGCCGCTTCAAATCGTCAGGCGACAACTTGCCCTCGACACGCACCAGATACTCTTTATCCATATCGGCATCTTCACCGATGAGCTGTTTGGCCACGCGCCCATCCTGCGTAAGTACCAGCAACCCGGTTGAATCGATGTCGAGTCGCCCTGCTGGCGCAAGTTCCTTCAGATGCTCCCGCTGGAATTCGATCGTCTCTCCCTGCATTTGATTTTCCGGCACGACCAACGTGATCGCGGGCTTGTATCCGGGCTCCGGCTGGCTGGAGACGAAGCCGATCGGTTTATTCAGCAGTACCGTCATGCGCCCGCTTTGCGTTGCCTCGGCCGCGCGATCGAGTTTCACAGTCACGCTTGGCAATACCTTGGTGCCCAATTCGTTTACGCGCACGCCATCCACAAACACCCAGCCTCGCGCAATGTACTCGTCGGCTTCGCGGCGCGAGCAAATACCGCGCTCGGACATTAATTTTGAAAGTCGCAGTGGCTCCAGGTTTTCCATTTCCATCTCATTCGCAAACAGTCGCTAGTTTGACCGAACAAGCGCGATTATGCTTAAATTCTGTCAGACCACGTGGGTGGTTAGCTCAGCGGTAGAGCACTGCCTTCACACGGCAGGGGTCACTGGTTCGATCCCAGTACCGCCCACCAATAGCAAATGGCATTTTCGGATGCCGTTTTCATTTGAAGTATGAAAATCAGGTGTTGGGACGCAATAGCGACCGGGCCACTTCCACCATTGTGAATGCAGACGGCTTGAGAGCGCGTATGAAGGCAGCGTGCTGGCGCAGTTAAGGCAGGTCCACGAATTTGTTAATTGGTTGCGTGATACTTACTTTGCAACATTGGCAGGTATCACCTATTGGTGTTTCCGATAATCGTGACACTGTTTCCCGTCTCCCGGCCTATCGGCCCCACTCTCCCGCTTGAGGCAGAGAGAGCGCAACTCGCTGCATACTTGTCACATATTTTGGAACTCTCAATAGTGGACCTGAAGTGGACACTTTCCATTGTGAGCCGGTGACAAAAAAAAGTTTTGACTGCATTCGGCTATACCGGAAACGGTTTCGAACCATCGCATTTCGCCCGCGCCCAAGCGGCAGCGGGAACAATGGAGTCTACTGTTACCACCCCATCAGCCGTTTCACTTCTTGTTCCGAGCCTGCGCCGCTGCGGTGTGCGCGGAGGCAGTATGGGCGTTTCGGGGAAATGGCATTTTAAGTCACACGGATGAGGTTACGTTGGTGACAACGAATCGGCTGCTGACGCCAAGTTTGTTCATTGGCGTGGCTGGATTGCACCAGCTTATGGCGGAGTGAGTAGCCACGTTAACGTACCATGGTGTACATACATTCTTCGTTTCAATCTTGCATCTGACACACATGAGAACCCTTAACGAAAAAATCCGGCGCGACGGCTTCTGCTTCGTCGCAGCGATTGACGCACGTCCATTGCTCGGCAGCCTTTCCGATTGGCCATCCTTCGCGGCCAGTTGGAACGACATGCCGCTCGATACCTACATGGCCGATGGCGGTCGCTATCGCCGTCGCCGTCACACCACGTTAAGCGTTGCAGCGGGTGCCACGCAGGCGAAATTGGAAGCGCACCAGCCGCACTATCAAAGCCTTGATTACAACAATCTTAACGGCGGCATCGCGCGCGACTTTGAACCGATCCACGCGGACATCATCAGTGGCACCAGCATGGGGGCGCTACTGGCGCTTTGCATTGAGGTTTTCGGCACACTCGCGCCGGGCCGCACGTGGCATGTGGAAGTGCATCAGTTCCGCATTGAAGCCGCGGCGCAGCAGCAAGGCATGCCGACACCGGAAGGCGTGCACCGCGACGGCGTGAACTACGTGATGGTGCTGATGGTGACGCGGCACAATATCGCCGAGGGGACGACGACGATTCACGATGCGGATGCTCGGCAGCTGGCAAGCTTTACCTTGACGCAACCGCTGGACATGACGCTGGTCGACGATGAGCGCTGCCTGCATGGAGTGACGCCGGTGGTGCCGATTGATGCTTCACGCCCGGCATTTCGGGATATGTTGGTGGTTACGTTTCGGGCGACGTAAAATCGAAATACATTACCCTGAGGAATCGACATGAAATACCTGCACACGATGGTCCGCGTCAACGATCTGGATGCCTCACTCGATTTCTATTGCAACAAACTCGGCCTCATACTGACGCGCAAGACCGACTATCCGAATGGTCGCTTCACGCTCGCATTTGTATGCGCACCCGGCGACGAAGCCGCCGCCATTGAACTCACCCACAACTGGGACAAGGAAGAGCTGGCCAGTGCACGCAACTTTGGCCACGTAGCCTATGCGGTCGATGACATCTATGCACTCTGCCAAAAACTCATGGATGCCGGTGTCACCATCAATCGTCCGCCGCGCGACGGGCGCATGGCGTTCGTGCGATCACCCGACAATATCTCGATCGAACTGCTGCAATCGGGCACGCCATTGGCACCCCAGGAACCTTGGGGTTCGATGCCAAATACCGGCGTGTGGTAAACGCCTGCCGACTATTCGGCAAGCATTTGTGTGAGCGCCTGTTTGTTCGCTTCGAGCAGCGCCACCCGTTCAACATCCTTTTGCGTAAACGATGCCGCCAGCTTTTGCCCGGCCAGATTTTCTGCATTGACCACCGCAATGTTGAAGGCGAGATTTTCCCTGTCCCAAATGTCGGCGGCATTCCATTTACCGGGTGCTGAATTCGGCAGACGCAGCGTCTTGCTCTCGCCAGGCAACAATGGGGCTGCGCTCAATTTGTAATTGATGTCATCGCTGAACAGGGCTTTACCCGTCGCCGCGTCGGTGACGGTACCGCGCAAATACAAATAGGTGAGCCCAATGTCCGAGCCATTGCTGATTGTGAAAGTCATCACGCTCATTTTTTGCGACCCAACGCTGTTGAAGCGGAGCGCCGGCTCCAGGATCCTGATGGGCGCGAGAATGCCTCTGGTGCCGGCGTATTCCTCGCGCAGCGCAGTCAGCTTCGCGATCTCGGTCTCGACTTTGGCAAGCTGTTTGGTGGCCTCGTCCTTTTTGCGCTTTTGTCCCGCTTTGATGATCTCTCGCCCGGTCATGCCATCAATGATCGACATGAGTTGATCGGCTAACTGTTCGGGACTCTTGCTGCCGGATATTTTCTTCATTGCCCCGAGGATGCCGCCTTCAAAACCGATGCTGACGTTTGAAATCGCCAGCACCAGCAATGCATCATCAAGCCGCGCAATATCTTCAGCCTTGGCTGACTTCTTCATATTGGCGAGGCTGGTGTCGAACGATTTTTCGGTTGAGCCGTCGATCTTCCGGTCGAGCCCCGACGTGCATGCGGCCAGCGTCAGGGCGACAAGGATAGAGAGAATTGATTTCATGGGGCGCGCTCCCTTTGTGGGAATGGAAACCGGGAAAGATGATGGCGTAAGATTGGCTGCAAGTATTAACCCGTTCATAGCGGATGCCAAACGCTAGCACTGGCGAGGCTTGCAGACGTAAAGTGTCTGGAGAAGCGCGCAGACTATGGTGTTTGTTCGGTTGAATGCAGTATCGTTGTTTACTTGTGCAGGGGATGCAGTTTTTGCGGCACTTTCGATGCGTGTTCCGCTTTTTCCGCCTTTGCGGCTTCTGCGGCGTCCAGCACCGCTTTGCGGTTGTCCTCCTTTTCTTTCTTTGCCGCTTCTTTGGCGGCCTCGCGCGCTTTGCGGGCCTCTTCACGCTTGGCCCGTGCGGCTTCACGTTTTTCCTTTTGGGCTTGCTGCCTTTGCGCGCGTTCGGTCGGCGCACCCGCTTTGGCAGGAGGCAGTTTTTGTTTGATTTCCGCACGCCGAGCTTCGCGACGCTTGTCCATGCCAGCAAGTACCTCGGCGTGCTTGCCTTGAAACCGCTGGTCAAACCGCCCCGCACGAAAATGTTTCGGAATCTCATTCAACACGCGCGGTTTGGCACCTTTTTCCTGCGGCACAAAGCCCGCCTGGTTGGGTGCCACATCGGCTCGGCCCCCCGGCGTCTGGATAAAACTGCCACCTTCATTGACTTTGTCATAGGTGCCTGGCTCGCCCAGGCTCGATCCTTTGGGAATCACGAACGGCTCGTGATCCGTGCCGCGTGTGCCGACCGTCGCGTTGGGCGTGCGCACGGTGTATTTGGCGGGATTGAATTTGCCGATCCAACCCGTCACCGAGCGCAAGCTCCCCTCCAGCAGACTAAACACGGCGGAGTCGGTGTCCTCACCTTTGGCCTGGTATTTGACAAAGCGCATTTTTGTATTCGGGCGCACCGACATGTAGCCGCCATCCTCCATATCCAGATGCAGTTCACCATCTTTGCCCGTGACAATGCTATCCCCTTCGGAAACGGTACCGCCAACGACCAAGGCGCGCTTTTGCCTGGTGGGGGAATACGCCGCAACGTCGCCTTCAACGAGTACGACTTTCGCAGCGCGATTGACTTCTATTGTCTTTTCAGGGGCGGCGGCTGGAGCAGCCGTCGTGGCGGGCGCGGGCGTTGGTGGGGCTGTCGCCCGGGGGGTCTGCGCAAACGTGGGCACCGCCGTTGCAAAGCAAAGCAGCGTACAAGCCCACGAGACCATTGTCTTAATTGCACTCATGGATCTACCTTAAGTGGATAGGGGTTCAGCTTCAATCGGTTTTCAGCACTGTGCAAGGTATTTGGCGGTGCGGGCAGGGCCATCATCGCCACCCTACTTACTTCTCCGGCGGGATCGCCAGTCCATGACGATCCAGCAGGGCTTCAAGTTCATGGCTCTGCATCGCGGGGCGGCAGTAGAAGCCCTGAAATTCATCGCAACCTTCGGCGCGCAACGAATCAAACTGATGTTTTTCTTCCACGCCTTCGGCGACGACTTTCATCGACAGGCCGTGGGCCATGGCGATGACCGCGCGGGTGATGGCGAGATCGTCGCGGTTGTGCGGCAGATCCTTCACGAAGGCACGATCGACCTTGAGAATATCCACCGGCAACTGCTTCAGATAGGCAAGCGAGGAATAACCAGTACCGAAATCATCGATCGCGAGTCGCACACCGAGCGCACGAAACGCCTCCAGAATGGCAATCGATTCTTCCAGATTTCTCATCACCGCAGTCTCGGTGATTTCAAGTTCGATCATCGATGGATCTGCGCCGCTTATGCGCAGCGTCTCGGAAACATGCAGCGCGAGCGACGAGTCAGCGAGCTGATTGACCGAAAGATTCACCGCAATCGGAAAGGACGCAACCCCCGCATCCTTCCACGCCTTCGATTGCCGACACGCTTGCTCGATGACCCATTTGCCCAACGGGATAATAAAATTGGTCGATTCTGCGATGGGAATGAAGCGGTCCGGACCCAACACGCCCAGCGTCGGATGGTGCCATCGAATGAGCGCCTCCACGCCGAGCATCCTGCCGGAATTGAAATCGATTTTTGGCTGGTAGTAAAGATGGAACTCGTTGTTCTGCATCCCCGCGCGCATGCCCTTTTCAATTTCGAAACGCTCGACCGCATCCTCACCGAGATCGGCGGAATACTCGTTGATGCGTGCACGTCCGAGCGCCTTGGCCCGATACATCGCCATGTCGGCGTTTGCCAGCAATGCAGCGACGTCGTTGCCATCAGAAGGGAAGACGGCGATGCCGAGGCTGGCGGTCACTTTGACGTCGTGGCCCTGCAGTTGCGTCTGCTCTCCAATGGCGGCGAGGATTTTTGCCGCAAGGAGTCGCAGGCCGACGCGGTCTGCACCGTTTTCCACCATGACCACAAATTCGTCTCCTCCCAGCCGCGCGACCAGATCACTCTCACGAATGCTGACGCGTATGCGGCGAGCCATTTCGCGCAGTAGCTGGTCGCCAGCCGGATGCCCGAGTGAGTCGTTGATGGATTTGAAGTTATCGAGATCGATGAAAAAAATCGCCAGCCCGTCCTTGCTGCGCGTCGCTTTGGTAACGGCGTGCTGCAGGACTTCGCTCAACGCGGCACGATTTGGCAGGCCGGTGAGCGAATCGTGTGTCGCCATATCCTGGATGGTGGCGAGTGCATTGGTCAATTCCTCGTTGGAACGCAGAATGCGCGCGCGCATCGCGCTGATGCGCGCGCCGATCAACGCGAACGCGGGCAACAGCAGTGCCAGCCACGCCCACTGGTACCACTCAATGAGCACATCAACCTGCTGTGGTTTGAAACTCATCAGCAAATTGATGACCATCGCGTAACCGGCCAGCATGAATAGTGTGGTGGTGACAAAATCGCGGGGCTTGAAGCGGAACACACCAAACAACATCACCACAAGACACCAGGCCAGCGCCAGGCTGCGTTCACGTTCGAAGTGATACGCAATGAACATGATTACGGTGATTGCGGCCAGCGTCTGCGCGAGCATGAGACTGGTATCGGCGGCGCGTTTGTTCAGCTCGACTTTGAACACGATATAAAAGCCCAGATTCACCACAACAATCAGCACAGCACTGGCAACCGCGCCCTGAAAACCGATCAACTTGATGACATACGCGAGCTGCAGCAGCAACAGTGCGACCCCGTATGCGGCAATGCCCAACATAACACTGCGCCGACGCAGCTTGGGTGGGGTATTGCCCGCAAGTCTCGGCAGGACGTTCATGAGGTGGTCATTTCTTTGGGAGTAACTGGAGGCAAGTATTTTTTATTGGGAGCGCGCGCACGAGAAAAGAATAGCAGGGTTTGGCGGCTGGAAGGACATGAACACAAAATTTCATGCAATACACGCGGATTTTTTTGCGGTATAGAATCGACGGTACAACGAGGACTCCAATGAAACGACGATTACTTTTATTTTTCTGGGTGCTTTCCTGCGTGCATGCGCTCGCGCAGAATTTGCCGGTTTATACGGATGCGTTGCTGAATGGTTTTCAGAACTACAGCTATTACGTCGTCGTCGATCTGGCCGCGACCACGCAGGCGCATGGCGGGACCAAGTCAATCAGTTGGCAGCCAAAAATTAACGGTGCGCTGAGTCTGGCGCGCCCGGCGCCGACGCTGAGCACAGCTACTTATAGCGGCTTGAGTTTTTGGCTCTGGTGCAGCGCCGATTGTGCGCGACCGCTATCGCTTGTATTTCAGAACGATGTCACTTTACTCATCAGTGCTCCTCTGTCCAGTTTGTACCCGGGTGGCGTACTGCCAATGGGGGCATGGACGCAGATTACCGTCTCGCTGGATGCCGGCAGCCCGTGGGCACTCATGCCGAATGCAAACGCCACATTTACCCGTTTTGATCTGCAGGATCAAGCTGGCACGGCACCCACCAACACCATGTACATCGACGATATTCAATTTATCGCGCGCGCTGTTCCGCCCCCTGGCGGCCCGCCCGTGCTGCTGCCGCCGCTCTCTCCTGCGACCCCCGCAGTACCACTGGCATTCTTGGCGAGCACTGTGGTCAATGGTATTTCCGGGAGCCTATTCACCTGGGTCGATAGCACCGGCAAACCGCGTTCGGCGCACATGGCAACGGGAACAGGTGGTGCAAACAAAGGCGGCGTGCTCAATCAATTCAACTACCGATTGCCAAATGACACCACGCGCCCGGTAAATCAGTCTCTTTGCTGTGGCGCTGGTGGCTTTGGTTATATCGTTTCGCATCTTGAAGTGCCAAGCATCGCCACGAGCCATCCGGGCGAAGATGATTCTCCCCTCGGCCCTCCGTCGGCTGACAATCCCAACGGCGCAACCCAAACGGTATTTTCGGGTCGTCATCACGCCCTTCATGTTTACACCCTCAATTACCCGCGCTGGGGAAGAATCGGCATGGTCGATACCAAATACCCCATGCCGGTGACGGTGGGTTGGATATTCGCGACAGGCCGCAATTATCCATTGTGGACAGTCAGTTTCGACATGACGCAAATGCCCGCCAACGCCGTCTCCGCAGATACGCGCGCGCCATACGGCGACATGAATTTTGACGGCACGAGCGGCGAAGGCAACGATGGCGATATCGCAGGCGGCGTGGGCTGGGGCGATACGTACAAATTTCGCAGTACCGGCGCGCCGTTCACGCTCAACAGCGGCTGGACATGGAATGTCGCCAACACCATTCCACACAATATGCTGTGGACGCAATCCATCGACGCGGAGATGGGCATCGTGCTCACGCAGCCCATCGCACAGCAGGATGCTGGTGGGTATGTGGGTGCTCCTGAAAGGCGTAACAGCACAAGCGCGGCTGGCAGTGGCTGTCCGGCTACCCCTACGGTCATGCCGTGCGATTTCGCATGGCCATTTCAGTCGATCAACTATTCTTTCTATAATCAACTCGGCCAGCTTCAAACCAACAGTTCGACCCAATCCAAGCGCCTGGCATGGGGCGCAAATTTCGGCTACATCGGCCAAACCAGTTATCCGGACCGGCCCACGGGAGCGCCACGCCCCGGCTATCCGCGCCAAAGCTACAGCACCTACATCGTGCTCGATACCCACACCCGCACGCCCACCGATATTCAGGTGTCGCAAATGGAAACGCGCCAATTCAGCAGCGCCGCAGCAACCGTTGGCACCGTTGCGACCACCGGCCCCGCCGGGCTGGGGAGGCCGGACACGATCAACTATCAACCGGTCGGCTTCGATCCGATTTTCGACGCGTGGACATTCAATGCAAGCGGCAACAACGCCACCGTTTCATTCACGACTCCCGCACCCTACAAACTACACAACCCGCTCATTATTTTGCGTGGCTATAGTCTCGCGACTGAACCCTCTCTGGTCAAAGTAGGTGGCGTGACATTGACGGCCGACACCGACTATTACGCCTCCGCCGTGCCCAGCCGCAACGAGCTGTGGCTCACATTGCGCGGGCAGTATCAGGGCACGACCAATCTCGAAGTGACCGGGTCAGGCGCGGTCGTCAGCTACACCGTCACGCCTTCAGCAGGTAACAATGGCAGCATCGCGCCCGCCGTTGCCCAGACAGTGGCGTCGGGTGCGACATCGGCCTTCAGCGTCACGCCGAATGCGGGATACACCGCGAGTGTGGTCGGCAGTTGCGGCGGCAACCTGGACCGCGCAACGGGCGTGTACACCACTGCCGCTGTCCTTGGCAATTGCAGCGTCGCCGCCACGTTCGCGCTGGCAGCAAATTCAGTCACCATCATCGGCTCATCGCGAAACCCATCCAAGGCGGGGCAATCGGTCACATTCACCGCAACCGTGACCGGCAACGCCGGTGCGCCGACAGGCAATGTGGTATTTCGCGATGGCGGCAACGCGATCACTGGTTGCACCTCGGTCGCGCTCGCTGCCGGGACAGCGCAGTGCACGACAACAGCCCTCTCGCCGGGCGCGCGCGCCATCACGGCGCAATATTTTGGCGACGTCGTCTATGGCGGAAGTACTTCGGCCACGCTCACGCAAACGGTGAGCCCGAGTGGCATCGCTCCGGTAATTTATTTGCTGATGGATTGATGCGTCATTGGTTGTTGCGGGCGAGGCGCTTTTGCAACATTTTTGATAATCTCAAGCACCCACGCGCCTCTCAGACGATAAATGTCTGGTGATGCGCGCGGGTGCTGGGATCCGGTCCGTCCAAGGGGCTTAAAAATACGATGGACTGGATTCCAGCCTACGCTGGAATGACAAACTCTTGAGGTCAATTGAAATTCCCTGTCGTTACGCAGGCTTCAATCCGGCAAAATTAGACGCTTCAAGTCAGCGACACTTAAGCTAATATTGCCAGCCCTCAGCTCTTGAGAAGCGTTGTGAAGTTTTTGCGAAACTTGCTTAGCTTGGGAGAAACAATCGCCATGCAATAGCCCTGATGGGGATTGCGTTTGAAAAAATCCTGGTGGTGGTCTTCTGCCGGATAAAACGTCTCCGCGCCGACGACTTCTGTGACAAGTGCATCGTTCCATATTTTTTCATTGGTGAGGTATGCGATGCTTTCGTGCGCAACCGCCACCTGCTCCGGCGTGTGCGTAAAAATCGTGGAACGATATTGGGTACCGGCGTCATTGCCCTGGCGATTGAGAGTGGTGGGGTCATGAATGGCAAAGAACACCATCAGTAACTGCTTGTAAGAAATTACCGCAGGATCAAACGCCAGTTGCACGACCTCGGCGTGGCCTGTCGCGCCACCACACACGGCTTCATAGCTGGGATTGAGCATCTGGCCGCCCATGTAGCCGGAGACAACATCTTCAACGCCTTTGATGTCGTCAAACACGGCTTCAAGACACCAGAAACAACCACCGGCGAAGGTGGCAAGTTCAATATTTTTCATCGGGTTACTTTCATTGTTTCATTTGCTTCCTGCGTTAGTCAGGCAATGCGCAAATACCTTGCGCCACGATACGAGCGCCGCGACGAATTGAAAAGGCCCATCCTGAAAAAGATGGGCCTGATTGTTTAGGGTGTTCGCGCCTTGCTAGCTAAATTACCTGGCGAAATTGGCCGCGACAAAATCCCAATTGACGATTGCCCAGAATCCTTTGAGGTAGTTGGGTCGGCTATTGCGATAGTCGATGTAGTAGGCGTGCTCCCAGACATCGCAAGTCAATAGTGGCGTCATGCCCTGTGTGAGCGGGGTCGCAGCATTGCTGGTGCTCTCCAGCGAAAGTGCTCCATCGGCTTTTTTGCAAAGCCACGCCCAACCTGAACCGAACGTACCTGCTGCCTTCGCATCGAACTGCTTCTGGAATTCGTCGAACGAACCAAATTGTTTATCGATGGCAGCGGCAAGCGCACCGGACGGTTTTCCACCCCCACCTGCGCTGACCGGCTTGAAACCCAGAAAATAGAAATCGTGGTTCCAGATTTGCGCGGCATTGTTGAAAATCGGCCCGGCGGGCGCTTTCTTGACAATGGCTTCGAGAGATAGATTTTCGAACTCCGTGCCCTTGGCAAGATTGTTGAGGTTGGTGACATAGGTCGCGTGATGCTTGCCATAGTGAAAATCAATGGTTTCGGCCGAAATATGTGGCACGAGAGCATCTTTAGCGTACGGAAGGGCGACTTGGGCGAATTGCGTCATATGGGCTCCGGCGAAAAGGTTGTTGAAAGTTATGCGACCTGCGGGTTTGTTTCAGAATTTACACGCCGCGTTGGGAAATCACTGACTAGCCCTATTTTGGCAGGAATCTGCGCTCATGTGAGACAGCGACGCGATCGATGAAGTTCATCACGGTCAACGGAAACAAAAACGGGCACGCAGGGTGCCCGTTTTTGCTGTGCTGCCTTTTTGTCAATGCGACAGAATCCAACTCAGAACCAGCTTCAGCTCATCGTCCTTGATGGCCGACGGCGGCATGGCGATTTGCCCCCAAACGCCGACCCCACCTTTGCGCACTTTTGACGACAATATATCCATGGCGGTTTTGTCGTCCTTGTACTTTGCAGCAATTTCCTTAAAGCTCGGCCCGAGTATTTTCATGGTCGGATTGTGGCATTCCGAACAGGCGTACATCTCAGCGACATGAAGCGCTGCTTTGGCATCGATGCCGGTCTGGGAAAATGCATTGCCCGCGAGTACGAATACAGCGAGTGCCGCCAGGTGTGAAATGCGTGGCAACGTTGCCTTCAAGACTTGCGAGCCTGGAAGTATTCGTCGTAGCGATGCACGAAGTCTTTGGTTTCGCCCAGCGGAAGATGACAGCTGCGGCACGCAACGATCGGGTCGGGTGCCGGTTTACCGTCGGCAAAATAAGCAGAATAAACCCAGTCGCCGTTCTTCATTCCTGCGGGAGCAGACTCACCCCAGCCATCGCCTTTACCCATGACAAAAACCTTCAGCAAGGCACCTTTTTCCAGCTTGCCGTCGGCACCCTTGGACAGGGTTCCATCGGCATTTTCCTTGGCCTTGTAAAGTTCCATGACTGAAACAGTACCGTTCGGGAACGGTTTGCCAGCAGTCGTTTTGGAGCCGACCGTATTGATGTAGATATCGCGGACCTGTTTCGCATCAGGCCGCTGGACACCTGACAAGAATACTGGCCACGATTTGTAATCAGCCGCAAGCTGGATTTCTCCATCTTTCAATTTCGCGACCGGAGCTGGCGGGGGCGTTTGCGCGCAGCTTGACAAGAATGCGCCTATCAATATCGTGTGTAAACTTTTCATCGCGTTGCTCCTGATTTTGGGTTGAAATGTGAGCGACTGTTGATCGAACCGTTTTTTGGCTACGCACTACATCGGTAACGGGTTTACTTTTTCGGGGGAGCCTCAGGCGCTTTCGCAGCACGAGTCGCCGTCACGGGAACAGCACCGGGCTTGACTGCGGCTGCGGGCACCAGCGGTGCGGTCGCAACGACAATCGGCGTCGGCTTTGGAATTGGCTTACCCGCTTTCTTCAAATTCGCCTGAAAATTCTTTACGGCACGCTCTTCCGCGGCAACCTGCACGGCCTTCGCCTTTTCCGCAACCGCTTTATCTTTCTCCGCCTTTGCTGCTACAGCGATTGGGTCTGGCGGCGGTGCGGGCGGAGGCGGCGGCAATTTCGCCAACGCGGTAAAACTAGAGCATGCCACGACCAGCGATGCGAGTAAAAGTCGACTGTTCATTTTCTTCTGCTCCTTAGTCGTCGCCATTGGCCGGCTGCGTTACACCGGAAATCATCCCGGGGCGTTTACCTGACTTTACATCGTCGTACCAAAGCGCATGATGTTCTTTGGCCCACGTTTCATCCACATATCCCTCACGCATCCCCTTGTACGCACCCTCCGTGCCTATGGTTCCCAGGTAGATATGCGCGAATGCCATAGACGCAAATAAGATAGCCCCGATCGCGTGAGTGAGATTGGCTTGCGCCATCAACTCTCTCGCCGTATTCCAGTTTGGAAACAGCATGATTAATCCCGATACCGTAACAAGGGTGCCCAACAACACAACACCCAGCCAGAACCAAACCTTTTCGCCCCCGTTGAAACGACCGGACGGAACTTCTTTGTCGGACAACATTCCCCCAAACTTCGACAGCCAGACAAAATCTGCGCCCGACATAAAGTTGTCTTTCACAAAAATGAAAAACGCCACAATGATTGAAAATGCAAATAACGGCCCGACGAAATTGTGAATGGGCACGGACACCGCAAGAATCCAGGAATACGCCGATGGGCCCAGCACCGGCAATAAAACGTGCTTGCCGAATAATGTCGTCACGCCAGTAACAGCCAGAATCACAAAGGAGATTGCCATCGTCCAGTGGGACATTCGTTCGGCACTATTAAAACGCTCAATCAGCCGCCCGGTGGGCGCGGCATGCAATTTGATTGAGCCTTTGACAGCATAAAACACCAGTATCAGCAACGGCACTATCAACAACACGAGGCCACCGTAGAAAGTGACAGGGCCATTACGAACTGCGCGCCACCAATGCCCCTCCGGCTCGACAAGTACATTCATTTCGCGCCCAGGGACGGACGCATATTGTGGCTTTTGTTCAACCTCTGACCACTTCGGCGGTTGGTTCCAGCCAATGTTGGCAGTACTGCCGGCAGGTAAAGTCGGCGCAATTCTGGGTGCTTCAGGTGCGGATACGATTGGCGCTTGGGCGGCAGGTGGCGGCGGAATCGCGGTAACGGCGGGAGCAGGAGCAAGTGCATTCGCTGATGCAGCTGGCTGTTGTGCAAGTGCTGCGCCAGTGACGAACATCAGAGCACCGAAATAGCAGGTCATGGCATGTTTTCTCAATTTCATGTTTATCGCCGTCTTTCCTATTTTTTTACGTCTGTGCGAAGGTACTCATTCTGGGTAGCGCTCCGTTTCGCTAGCGCCGCTTCCCATTTCTTTTTGTCGCCGCCGAAAGCCAAACCGTCTTCAGCCCGTGTGTCCTTCTTGCCGGCATAGACTTTCTCGGATTTCGCAGTCTGGTCAATTTCACCGCAACCAACCAGAATCAAGGTCAGTGAAGATACAACCAGAAACGCAATCCGGCGCGCCATCATGTTTTTGCTCCAAGCGGCGCGGTCTTCGCAGCTGTTTTGTACGCCATCGCCCAGCCCCAGACCTCTTCACCTTTGCCACGACGCTGCACCCGCTGCCTGTAGATCGACGTGATGACTTCACCATCACCCGCCAGCAGCGCCTTGGTGGAACACATTTCTGCGCACACAGGGAGTTTGCCTTCTGCCAGGCGATTGCGTCCGTATTTCTTGAATTCAGCCTCGGTATTGTTCTCTTCCGGACCACCGGCGCAGAAGGTGCATTTGTCCATCTTGCCGCGCAAACCAAATGCTCCCGCCTGCGGAAATTGCGGCGCGCCGAAAGGGCATGCGTAAAAGCAATAGCCGCAACCAATGCAAAGATCCTTGTCGTGCAAAACCACACCCTCTTCCGTTTTGTAGAAGCAGTCCACCGGACACACGGCCATGCATGGTGCATCGGTGCAGTGCATGCAGGCCACCGAAATGGAACGCTCACCCGGTTTGCCATCATTCACCGTCACGAGGCGGCGGCGATTTACGCCCCAAGGAACTTCGTGTTCGTTTTTGCATGCCGTCACACACCCGTTGCACTCGATGCAGCGCTCGGCGTCACAGATGAATTTCATTCTTGCCATGATTTATTCTCCTCAAAAATGAGTTGGTTTCCATTGCAGAAATTGAGCAGATGGCCGCCACGCAAGGCGCGCGCAAAATTTCGAAGCGCCGTGTACAACGGGTACACAAGCGCGAAATTTTGCAGGCAACGCGGCATGGTGGTCATATGCGAAGGTTTACGCGGTGGAAACCTGGCAGAGCGTGGTTTTGGTTTCTTGCATCATCGTCACGCTGTCATAGCCGTACGTCGTTGCCGTATTGACCGCCTCGCCTCGCACGATCGGTGCGGCGCCCTCCGGGTACTTGTCGAGCAAGTCTTTGCCCTGCCACCAGCCCGCAAAATGGAATGGTATGAAGGTCGTGCCCGGTGCCACGCGCTCGGTGAGCAGGGATTTGACCTTGATCTTGGCACCTGTCGGCGAATTAACCCAGACGAATTGGTTATTTTTGATGCCGCGAGCATCTGCATCTTTCGGATTGATCTCGACAAAATTCTCTTGCTGTAATTCTGCGAGCCACGGGTTGGACCGGGTCTCGTCGCCGCCACCTTCGTACTCGACGAGCCGCCCGGAGGTAAGAATCAGCGGGAAGTCTTTGCTGATGTCCTTGTTCTTATCCTGGATCGTTTTATACAGGGTGTGAACGCGCCAGAAGGCTGCTTTGTCCGCGTGCGTTGGATACTTCGCAACCAGATCGGGACGCGGGCTGTAGATAGGCTCTCGGTGCTGGGGAATCGCATCCGGGAAATTCCAGACGACTGCACGCGCTTTGGCATTGCCGAAAGGGTGGCAGCCGTGCACTTTCATCACAACGCGCTGGATGCCGCCCGACAGATCGGTCTTCCAGTTCTTGCCTTCTGCGGCTTTTTGTTCGTCTTCCGTCAAATCGGCCCACCAACCAAGTTTTTTCAGTAGCACGTGGTCGAACTCAGGGTAACCCGTGGTGATGTCGGCACCCAGCGAGTGCGAGCCGTCTTCGGCCAGCAGGTTCACACCTTCCCGATCCACGCCAAAATTCGCGCGAAAATTACCGCCACCGTCCATCACGTGTTTACTGTTGTCATATAGATTCGGCGAACCAGGATGCTTGAGTGCAGCGTTGCCGTAACAAGGCCACGGCAGCCCGAAATAATCGCCATTCATGTTGTAACCGGTTTCTTTATCGACCACATCCTTGGTGCAGCGCAACGTCTTCACGTCGAATGCGTCCATATTGCGCATATGCGCTTTCAGTCGCTCGGGCGACTGGCCGGTATAGCCAATGGTCCAACTGCCGGCGTTGATTTCACGCAGGATGTCTTCAACGACGGGTTCATCGCCTTTGAGTGCGATGTTCTGTTTGCCGTTGGCCTTTCCTACCAATTGATCACCAAAGCCGAATTTCCGGGCAAACAGATACATGATGGTGTGGTCGGGCTTGGATTCCCACAGCGGCTCAATCACTTTTTCACGCCACTGAAGCGAACGATTCGAAGCCGTCACACTGCCGACGGTTTCAAACTGCGTTGCGGCCGGCAAAAGATACACGCCTTCCTGCCGGTCCGGCATCGCTGCAGTCGCGGTTGGATAGGGGTCTATCACCACCAGCAAATCCAGCTTCTCCATCGCTTTTTTCATGTCGAGGCCGCGCGTCTGCGAATTCGGTGCGTGACCCCAGTACACACAAGCACGCAGATTACTGTCTTGGTCAATAAGCTCGTTTTTCTCGAGCACACCGTCGATCCAGCGCGAAACCGTCATACCGGGCTTTTCCATCATTGCCTGAGATGCGTATTGCGCCTTGATCCAGTCGTAATCGACATTCCATACCTTCGCCCAATGTTTCCACGAGCCTGCCGCCAAGCCATAGTAGCCCGGCAGTGAATCCGGGTTCGGGCCGACGTCGGTTGCGCCTTGAACGTTATCGTGACCGCGGAAAATATTGGCACCGCCACCCGATACGCCAATGTTGCCGAGTGCGAGTTGCAGGATGCATGACGCGCGCACGATGGCGTTGCCGATCGTGTGCTGCGTCTGCCCCATACACCAGACGACGGTGGAAGGACGGTTCTTGGCCATTGCTTCGGCAGCCGCATAGACCTCTGCTTCTGGCACCCCGCAGGCTTCTTCAACCGCTTTGGGATTCCACTTCTTCAGTACGTCTTCCTTGACCTTGTCCATGCCGAAAACGCGATCATTGATATACTTTTTGTCTTCCCAGCCGTTGCTAAAGATGTGATAAAGCATGCCGAACAGGAAGGGGATGTCGGTGCCGGAACGGATGCGGATGAATTGGTCAGCCTTGGCAGCGGTACGGGTAAAGCGCGGATCGACCACAATCATGCGCGCGCCGTTCTCTTTTGCGTTCAGCATATGCAGCATCGACACCGGATGTGCCTCAGCAGCATTGGAGCCTATGTACATGGCGCATTTCGTGTTCGACATGTCGTTATACGAGTTGGTCATCGCCCCGTAGCCCCAGGTGTTGGCAACGCCCGCCACTGTCGTGGAATGGCAGATGCGCGCCTGGTGGTCACAGTTGTTGGTACCGAACAGCGAGACGAACTTGCGCATCAGGTACGCTTGCTCGTTGTTGTGCTTTGAAGAACCGATCCAGTAAACCGCGTCCGGGCCGCTCTCTTTTTTGATCTTCATCATCTGGTCGCCGATTTCGTTGATCGCCTGCTCCCAGCTGATGCGTTTATATTTGCCACCGACCAGTTTCATCGGATACTTCAAGCGATGCTCGCCGTGACCATGCTCGCGAATCGCAGCGCCTTTGGCGCAGTGCGCACCGAGATTGATCGGTGAATCAAATACCGGTTCCTGCCGTACCCACACCCCGTTTTGCACCACGGCATCGATGGCACAACCGACCGAACAATGAGTACACACCGTGCGTTTGATCTCGAGCTTGCCGTCGCCAGTGCCTGGTGCCGCAGCGTCGGCTTTCTTGACCATAGAGAATGGCAACTGCGCGGCGAACGCGCCGGCACCCGCGACCATGCCGGAACGGCGCAGAAAGGCTCTGCGGTCCATGGTGCCAATAACCTGATTTACGTTTTTCGCAAAACTGCCGCCTGGCTGGGAACCTAGCCCGCCACCGCTGGATTTTTTTGTCAGCAACATGATCTCTCTCCTCGCCTACAACTTGGTCGTTTCGTAATACTGCGAAATATGCGGCGTGACGTGGTAGCCCTTTGGTTTTAGCGGCTTGCTATCGACGCTCAGCGTTTCCACAATCTGCGTGGCAGGACTCCCTGCAACCACCGCCGCGACAGCACCTGCGCCAGCGAGCGTTGCACCTAACAGGAAATTTCTGCGATTGGCAGGCTTGGGCATTGGTATTTTGACTTCCGGTTTCATGGCAGAACTCCGTGGTGTTAGGGGAGAGGTGAAAAGTCTGAACGCTGATCTACGGTTGAGATTGCAGCAAACTATTGCAGTTCAAAAGCTTGAATTTCAATCTGGAAAAAAACCTTGGCAAACGCGGCAACACGCTTATAGTAATTGGAATTTTCGTTATTTATTGTTGCGTCGCAGCATTGGAAGATCCATGGCTGTACGTGCTTCGTAAAAAAGCGCCGCTGGACTTCCAGCGTCGCGGGCGGAGTTGCAACATCGCCTAAGATAAGCGCACGCATCACATCACAAAGTGCGGCGATGTGGTCCTCGGTTTCGCGCACTGCACCGTCCCGCGAAAATCCCATGCGGGCAAGATCGGTGCGCAATTCCGCGAGTGGTTTCTCATTCAGGAACCCGGCCTGATAATAGGAGCCATACAGCATCACCTGAGCGCGCCCGACCCCAACAAACAGCGTCTCAAACTCTTCGTCCAAGGCGTCCGGCGTGACCACGCCGGAGGCGGCTGCCAGCGCAGCCCATGCATTGGTCAGGACGCGATCACTTTCTGCGGCTGGTTCGGGCGAAATCATGATCGCCTGGAGCAGCCGATCATCCGGCGCATGATAAAAAAAATTGGCCAATAGTGCGTAAAAATCAGCGCGCACCTGATCCTCTTCACCAATTAGCCGAGGACGTTCAAATTGGATGGCTTGCGCGGTTGTCACAGCATCCTGCTCACGGATTACCCGGGGATTTCCCGGTGAGGATGGAGTACTCATGCTGGTTTGACATCATGTCGGTAACGCGACAATCGGCGCACATCTGTAAACGCTTCAGTTTGCCTTCTCCCTGAAACATCGAATGTCCGGCCAGCTTGCCGAGCATGGAGTCGATCATTTGCCTGGTGCCCAGCGCCTTGCCGCAGGAGATGCAACCGAATGGCTCCGCCGCGTTCAACACGACTTCGGCCTTACGCTTGTCCGTCATCAGCAAGCGCGGGAACAGCGAAATTGCTTGCTCCGGACAGGTTTTCTCGCAAAGACCGCACTGCACACAGTTGCGTTCGAGAAATTTGAGCTGCGGCACATCGCCGCCATCCATAAGCGCCGATTCCGGGCACGCGCCGGCACAGGCCATGCACATGGTGCATTTTTTTTGGTCTACGTTTATCGCCCCGAAGAGGCTCCCCGCAGGCAAGACAATTTGCTCCGGCGTCGATTTCGCATGCCGCATAAAGTGTTCGATCACAAATTCCAGTGTGCCGCGCTTGTCGTTGGAGAGATTGAAACCGGCGGGAACCGGTACCGTTTCGCCAGGAACCACACTTCGCAACGTTTCGCTGGAGATCACACCATCAACTGGCCGTACGAGAGAGAAATGTGCACCAGAAAAACCGATCGCATGGAGGATGGTCTCGCCGAGCCTCATTTCTGCTTCGAGTGCCTCGACATACTGCGGTGCTTCGCTCCCCGCCGCGATCACGGCGACATGCCCTGCACCATATGCGATTGCCCCGAGCAACACATCAAGGCCGGTGGAGGCTACGTGCCAAGTCTCCAGCGGTAATATATTTACCGGCAATCCGACGCCATCGCCAGCAAGCGCAATCATCGCATCGCGCCCGTCGGTGGCGTTGTGAAAAAGTACAACCGGTGCCGCGCCCTGTCCCCTGGCCGCGACGCGATATGCGTTGAGCAACGTCTTAAGTTGCGCGCCGCGATCCATCACCAGTGGATATTGGTAACTCATTGCGCCGGATGGACACACCGTCGCACACGCACCGCAGCCCATACAGAGATGCGGATCAACTTTTACAATATCACCGAAGGATGAAATCGCGCCTGCGGAACAAATATCGATGCACTTATTACAGCCGGTTTTCCTGGAACGGCTGTGCGCGCAGATCGATTCTTTGTAAGCGAAAAATTTTGGCTTCTCGAATTCGCCGATCATCTCAGGCAATTCAGCCAGCGCACGCTGAAGCGCAATGCCATCGCCGACATGAAAGTAACCTTGCGGTGGCTGATGCATGCCAAAAATTGGCGAGGCGCGCAGATCCATGACGAGATCAAATGGTGCCGTTTGTGACAGCCCGGCGGAGCGCAATTCAAACACGAGTTCGAAGGCACCGAGATATCCAGTCAGCGTTACAAGTTTGCCGGTGACAATTTCGGTAGCCCCCACTACCGGGGCAGGTAACGCGCCGGTCCAAAGCACGGCAATCGTCAGTGTCTCCGCCAAGCCCTCGAGGGCTTGTGACAAGCGCGCCGGACTGTCCGCGATAACGAGTAGTCGCCCGTTCGATTGGTAGGCAACGCTTGCCACCGGTGCCAAAGGTGGCAAGCGACCGAGCGCCAGCAGCGCTGCCATCTTGGCTTCGATGAAGGGCTGCGAAAGCGGATTTGCTGGGTGAGTCGGTACGGACCAACCGTGGGCTTCGAGTAGCGCCAATGCTTCATGGCCTGGACGATGACTTTCCGTCCCTGCATCGTCAATTGCTGCGGCTACGTCAGCCACAGCAGCTAATTCGCGTTTTTCGCGAATGATCGCCATCTCCTCAAATTTTTTATCGTGCGCAATCTGTTGGTGCAGTTTGCCCGATTTTACAAGCACCGCAAATGATACAGGACGACTTTTAATACATACGTTTATTACTGGCTAGTTCTCGCCCGGCGCGAGCTTTTCCTTGGGCACTGCGGCGGCTTCCAGCGGTGACACATCGGCAGGGCATTGCATCAAGGATTCCCCTGGGGCAAATTCCCGCGCTGGCTCCGCTGGCAGCACATTGCCGTCGGACGCGGCCTGAACCGCAGGGTGTTCTGAACGCCGCGCCTCTGGTACTTTCGATGCCGCGGTTGCACCTTTGCAGATCCCGTTTGCCTCCTCATCGTCAAACAGCCCCAGCGTTTTTGCGATACTCATCTGACGAATCACCTCGATCGGCAGCGGCGTGTGAACGGAGTAATCGTCGATGTAAATGTCCAGGCGATCCATCACGTTGTAATGCGGGTCGGTGAAGAGCTTTTTCATCGCCTGGTTGCGTAACTGCATGTCCACGTCTTTAGCCATGAACGGCGAAAAATCGGATTGCGGCGTGAGGCTATCGAGCGATGGCAACTCGGTCGGCGCTTGTGAATTTGGCAAAGTCGGCTCTGGGCGGGCGTTTTCAGCCACTTTGTGGTGGTGACCCCCGTCAATGCTGGTGTTTTGTGCGCTGACCCCATGTAGCTTTTCAGTTTCTGCTATGGCCGGCGCTGGCGTTTCCTGCGCCTCGCTTTGCTTTACCCTTGCCCAGCGCGAGAGGAAGGATTCATCCGCTTTTTCTCCGGTCTGATTTTTTGTCGTCATGACATTCCGCTCTTGTATCGCCCATCCTTGCTTTCAAACGATTTTGGCCGGATGCGCTGTTTTTTCTGCGGCGGCTGGTAGTTTTCCTGTACCCACTCTGACAGTGCCGCCAGAATATCGGGTGGCATCGCGACGCTTTCCACCTTTTCCTGCGCATCCATCAACCGGGCGGCCTCGTTGTAGCTCAGGGTCACCAGATGCGGATAGATGGAGACGCCATCTTCATCCGTTCGCCAGGTGACAAACACTTTCGGCTCCGGCGCAGTGACATTCAGGTAATAGCCTTCTCCCTCGTCGCGAAACACCGTCAGCGCAAAGCCGGGATAAAGCTTGTGTAACAGTCCCTCACGTTCCATCAGAATACGCGGTTCCGTCGCACTACCGTCGTCCGGCAACACGCCAATAAGCTGCCACTTTTCACTTTGCCAGCGATTGTTGACGGCGATGCGCTCCATGACCACCGATATCGCGAACGATAATTTTTCCACGTCTGCCCTGTCAATTGAGCGCACAAAATTATTTCAGCGTCTCAATGGCTAGTTTCGCACAACGCCGCTGTCGTTGTGGCAACTCGGCAGAACGAACCACCAATTCCGTTATCCTATGCACATGCCGATTCGCGAACCCATCAATATTGTCCCCATTGCAACAAGCCGCTCGCTGCGGATCCCCATCCTCACGGGTGGCGTGGATGCACGCGCGCCGGTCGATACCCGCGGCAGACGCCTGCGCGATCTGCGCATCTCGGTCACGGATCGATGCAATTTTCGTTGCACCTATTGCATGCCAAAAGAAGTATTCGACGCGAATTATGATTTTCTGCCGCATGCGGAATTACTCACGTTCGAAGAAATCGTTCGCGTCGCAAAAATTTCGCATGAGCTCGGCGTTGAGAAAATTCGCCTCACTGGTGGTGAGCCCCTTCTCCGCAGAGGCATCGAGCGCCTGATCGAAATGCTCGCGACTTCATTACCCGGCGTCGATTTGACGCTCACCACCAACGGCAGCGCGCTGAAGGCCAAAGCACAAAGCCTCAAGGACGCCGGTCTGAAACGCGTCACCGTGAGTCTTGACTCTCTCGATGACGCTACTTTTCGCGCGATGAACGATGTCGATTTCCCCGTCGCCAAAGTGCTCGACGCAATCGATGCCGCGGCTGCGGCAGGCTTGGGGCCGATCAAAATCAATATGGTGGTTAAGCGGGGTGTGAACGACCACCAGATCGTCGATATGGCAAGGCACTTCAAGGGGTCAGGGCATATCGTCCGCTTTATCGAGTTCATGGATGTGGGTGCCACCAATGGCTGGCGGATGGATGATGTGATTGCCTCTGCCGAAGTGGTGCGGCGCATCGGTGTCGAGTTTCCTCTGGTCGTGGCGGACGCGAACTATCAGGGCGAAGTGGCAGAGCGCTGGCGGTACGTTGGTGGCGGGGGAGAAATCGGCGTGATCTCCAGCGTGACCCAGGCCTTTTGCGCCACGTGCACCCGCGCCCGGCTCTCGACCGACGGGCAGATTTTCACCTGCCTGTTTGCGGAAAAAGGCTTCGACATAAAAAGCCTGTTGCGCAATGGCGATAAAAAAGGCGCAGACTCGATGATCCGGGATGCGCTCGCCGCAATTTGGCAACATCGTGCGGACGGCTACTCTGAAATTCGCACGGCGCGAAGCCACGATGAGGCAAAGGCACGAAAGGTTGAGATGAGTTTTATTGGAGGCTGACCGACAATGTTCAAGCAGCGAAGAAACTTTATGGGCCGCAAGTCGGCTACCCGGCATTATTCCGTTGGCGACGCCTCCGCCCACAAACGACAACAGGATGGCCGGCGGCATGTTCCGTCCGCAGCCTAGAAAGTTCAATGCATATCCCCGCCCTCCTCCAGTTCCTCGAAGGCCTCGCCGAAAACAACAATCGGCCATGGTTCCTGCACAACAAACCTTCGTACGACATCCTGCGTGAGGAGTTTGCCGAGTTACTCGCCGACATCGTTCAGCGGGTGGCAAAGTTTGACAAAGATATCGAGCAGGTGGATCCGAAGAAATGCATGTTCCGTATTTATCGGGACGTGCGCTTTTCCAAAAACAAGGACCCCTACAAGACGCATTTCTCCGGTGTGATCGGCGGAAAAACCACCGATAAATCGCGCCCGTCCTACTATTTCCAGATCAACGAAAAAGGTGTGCTCGGCGTCGGCGGCGGCATCTACATGCCCGAACCTGAAACGCTGCAAAAGGTCCGGCATTTCATCATCGGCGAGCCCGCGTTGCTCGATGTGCTACTGAAGGACAAAGGGCTGATTAAATCCTTCGGCGGTCTTTCGGAAGAAGACCGCATGCAGCGCCCGCCGAAGGGCTACCAGCACCTGCCCGCTGACCATCCGCATGTTGAGGTCATCAAGAATCGCCATTTTTTTGCGTTTGCGGAAGCGAGCCTGAAGAAAAAATTGTCGAAAGACCTAGCCAAAACGATCGGCGATCAATTTGAGGATTTGTACCCGCTGATCGTTTGGCTGCGGGAAGCGGTAACTTAGCAAACACAAGCGCTGGCGCGGGTCACAGGACAGTTTCGCGCCAGACGCCGCACCAGTGCTAGTCCTTCGCATTTATTTCATCTGATCATGCCTTATCGCCCCGTCCTCACCCACGCCGCGCGCCCGTCGACATTCACCGTCGACGCCATCGACGAACACGGCGCTGTGCAGCCCACGCCGATTGCAGGCGAGCATCCGCTGACGATCTATGTGGACAAGCGCGAAATCCTGACCATCATGACGCTTGGTGCCGCGCCTGAGGCATTGGTGATCGGCTATCTGCGTAACCAGCGCCTGCTCGAATCGATCCATGACATCGTGTCAGTACAAGTCGATTGGACGGTGAATGCGTGCTCCGTCACCACGCGCAACGGCTTGAAAAATCTCGATGAGAAAATGGCCAAGCGCACCAAGACCACCGGTTGCGGTGAGGGTACGGTGTTTGGTGATTTGATGGCGGACCTTGAGAATGTGAAGCTGCCGCCTGAAGCGCGGCTTGCCGAAGAAACGCTTTATGCGCTGCTAAACAATGTTCGGCTGTACGAATCGATCTACAAGCAGGCGGGCGCGGTGCATGGCTGTGCGTTGGCCCAAGGCGCTGAAATTCTCACTTTTGTCGAAGACGTGGGCCGCCACAATGCGGTTGACGCCATCGCCGGCTGGATGTGGCTTGAAGGAGTCGATGGCGGTGACAAGATTTTCTACACCACCGGTCGGCTCACGAGCGAAATGGTGATCAAGGCGGCGCAGATGGGCATTCCATTTCTGGTGTCCCGCTCAGGGCTCACTCAGATGGGTTATGAGATCGCCCAAAAGACCGGCATCACCATGATCGGGCGCGCGGTAAACAAACACTATTTACTGTTTACGGGTGTCGAGCGGCTGGTGAAAACGGATTCTGCGTAGTGGCGTTACAGACATTTGCACGCAAACTGCGCGCGGCACCCACCGATGCCGAAGCCATACTATGGCGAAATCTTCGCGCGCATCGATTTGCGGGGCACAAGTTCAAACGACAACAGCCTATTGGCAATTACATTGTGGACTTTGTTTGTTTTGAGGCGAAATTGATTGTCGAGGCTGATGGCGGGCAACACAATGGATCTCTCGCCGACAAAGATCGCGACGCTTGGTTCGAGGCTCGTGGTTACAGGGTGATGCGATTCTGGAACAACGATGTAATGGGCAATCTCGACGGTGTACTTTCGGCCATTCTCAATCAACTTACCCCCTCTCCCCAACCCCTCCCCCTCGAGGGGGGAGGGGCTAGCTTTTCTTCCTTCCCCCCCGAGGGAGAAGGGGCGAGCATTTCTTCCCTCCCCCCTCGAGGGGGAGGGACCGAGGGAGAGGGGGAACCGCCTTGACCAAAATAACCGGCCTCATCCTCGCAGGCGGTCGCGGCTCACGCATGGGCAGCGTCGACAAAGGCTTGCAGCTCTTCAAAGGCAAGCCGATGGTGGCGCACGTGCTGGCGCGATTTCAACCCCAGGTTGATGAAGTCCTCATCAACGCCAACCGCAGCATCGACGAATATGCCGCGCTCGGCTATCGCGTCATTCCCGATGCCATCGATGGCTTCGCGGGTCCGCTTGCGGGCTTGCACATCGGCATGACGCATGCCTCGCATCCGTTCGTGGCGACAGCACCTTGCGACTCCCCATTTCTTCCGCTCGATCTGATCGCACGGTTGGCGACGGCATTGCAAAAAGAAAATGCCGACCTGGCCGTCGCAAAAACATTCGACCAGCCACATCCGGTTTTTTGCCTCGTCAAAACCCGTCTCGCCCCGCACCTTCAATCGTTCCTGGAAAGCGGCCAGCGCAAAATCGATAAATGGTACGCCTCGCTTGACGTCGTGGAAGTCGCATTCGACGACGAGGAGGCGGCGTTTTCGAATATCAATACCGTTGAAGAACTCAAATCGTTCGAGCAATCGAACTAGCTCGCGCGCGGGTCATGGCGCGCGCTGATGAGAGAGTTGGCGATCGTCAGTATTCTCCAAAACGGTACAATCACTATTGATAAATCGGTCCCGCTCCATTTCGCCTGAACAAAGTTCAACATGACTAAACCGCTCACGATTACCGAAGCCTCCTGTGCAGACGATTACGATCCGAATTCCATGCCGGTCGCGAAAGCGCGCGCGTTCATCAATACGTTCCTGTCGCCGGTGAAGGGCTTCGCCCGGCTGCCCATTCGTTCGGCACTCGGGCGCGTCTTGAGCGAGGACATCATTTCCCCGGTAAATGTGCCCGCACATATTAATTCCGCGATGGATGGCTGGGCAATTCGCTGTGAAGACCTGGCCGACAATCCGGCGGCAGCGCTCACGGAGATCGGCACCAGCTTTGCAGGCCGGCCATTTCAAGGCGCGGTCAGCAATGGACAATGCGTACGCATATTTACCGGCGGCGTCGTCCCGGAGAGCTGTAATGCGATTGTCATGCAGGAGAAAGCGCATGCCGACGGCAAGACAATCACATTCAATGCCGGCGTACAGCCCGGCCAAAACGTGCGCTACGCGGGCGAAGATTTGAAACAGGGTGCGGTGGCGCTAGCCAGGGGCCGTCTCGTTCGTCCTGCCGAACTGGGATTGCTCGCGTCCCTGGGTATCAGCGATGTAAGCGTTTATCGACCACTGCGCGTGGTGTTTTTTTCCACCGGCGACGAACTGGTTTCCATCGGCTCTCCACTAGCCGAGGGCGAGATATACGACAGCAATCGCTACACCCTTCATGGCATGCTGACGCGCATGGGTTGCGACGTGATCGACATGGGTGTGGTGAGGGATGACCCGGCATTGCTGGAAAAAGCATTTCATGACGCCAGCGAAATCGGCGATGTGGTGATCACCTCCGGCGGCGTTTCGGTTGGTGAGGCGGATTACGTGAAACAGCTTCTCACGAAGCTCGGCGAAGTCGTGTTCTGGAAAATCGCCATGAAGCCCGGACGTCCGCTGGCGTATGGAAAAATAGGCAAGGCGCATTTTTTCGGCCTGCCCGGTAATCCTGTCAGCGTGATGGTGACGTTTTATCAGTTTGTGCGGGATGCGCTGCTGATCTTGCAGGGGGTCAACCCGATCCCCGTGCAACCTTTGCTGAAAGTAGTCTGTACCTCCGCGATCAAGAAGGCACCGGGTCGCACCGAGTTTCAGCGCGGCGTACTGTATCTGGAGGACGGTATCTACAAAGTACGCACCACGGGCGAACAGGGTTCCGGCATTCTGAAATCCATGTCGGACGCAAATTGTTTCATCATGCTGCACGACCACGTGGGCAATGTGGATGCCGGGGCAACGGTCGAGGTGCAAATTCTGGAAGGGGTGATTTGAGGAATGGAACCGGCGCGTCGCAAATTCATCAAAGTCTGTGTGGTCGGTGCATCGCCGTGTGCAGCGCTGGCCGGAGCCCCGGCACCGGCCGTGCCGCCAGCTTCGTCGATACCGCTCGTCTCCAGGCAATATCACCGCGTAAAGCTGGTCGATATCGAGGGCAAAGCGATCAAGGCAAAATCGCTGAAAGCCCATCACAACTATGTGTTCAATTACCCGTACGTATCGACACCCTGTTTTTTGTTGAATCTCGACAAGCCACTTTCCGACAAAGTGAGCCTCACATCCGAGACAGGCGCTAGCTATGAATGGCCGGGCGGGGTGGGCGCTGCAAAATCCATCGTCGCATATTCAGCGATTTGCGCCCACAAACTGGCCTACCCTACTGCGCAGATCAGTTTCATCAGCTATCGCGCGAATCCGTCCAGGGCCAGCGCCCGAGGACGGGTGATTTCCTGTTGCGCCGACAAGAGCGTATATGACCCCTTCATTGGTGCAAAAGTGATGAGCGGCCCGGCACCGCAACCGCTCGCATCGGTACTCCTTGAGCACGACGCGAAAACAGATGAGCTTTACGCGATCGGCATATTCGGTGGTGAAAAATTCAATGATTTTTTTCAGAAATACGACTTCAAGCTCTCGATGGAAATGGGTGCAACGGCGAAAGAAGTCGTCACACGTACCACCAAACTGAGTGACCTGGCGGCGTACTCAACCCAAACTGCGCAGTGCTGAATGGTCCCCTGGATAGAAACCCGACACGATTTCCCATCGGTGGAGTCGGCGCTGGCTGAACCCAACGGCCTGCTGTGTGCGGGTGCCGATCTCGCCCCGGAAACAATTATTGCCGCGTATTCGCGTGGCATTTTTCCCTGGTTCTCCGATGGCCAACCACTCCTTTGGTGGAGCCCTGATCCCCGCATGGTGCTATTCCCCGCAGAATTCAAAATCTCGAAATCGCTCGCCAAGAAAACCAATCGCGGCGTGTTCGATATCCGTTTTGATACCGCGTTTGCAGATGTGATTTCGGCATGTTCCCAGCCGCGCCGCGAGGGCGGAGGTACCTGGATCGTTCCGGAAATGCGGTCGGCCTACGCGCAGTTACATGCGCTTGG